>NZ_JQNA01000002.1:2192299-2505484 GCF_000745015.1 Burkholderia sp. 9120
GAGATGAACTGGTACTGATCGGACGGCGTCATGAACATGGTTTCGACGTCGGGCAGCAGATAGCGGTTCATGCCGGCCATCTGAAACTCGTATTCGAAGTCCGACACGGCGCGCAGGCCACGCACGATCACCCGCGCGTTATTGCTGCGCACGAAGTCCTTCAGCAGGCCCTTGAAGCTCATCACCTGAACGTTCGGGTAGTGCCCGAGCACTTCGTGAGCGATGTCGAGGCGCTCCTCCAGCGTGAAGAACGGCTTCTTGTTGCGGCTGTCGGCAACGCCCACCACCAGCGTGTCGAAAATGCTCGACGCGCGCCGCACGAGGTCTTCGTGACCGCGAGTCAGCGGGTCGAATGTGCCCGGGTACACGGCGACTACCATGAGACTTCTCCTCTCTTCAGACATAGGGGCACGTCAAAGCGTCCATCCGACGCCGTCGGCACCGACCGCGCACGTAACGGCAAACCGCCCGGCGCTTGTTATGGAACGCGCATTATTCCTTATTTTCGCGCTGCAGCAAATGAAAGTGGACAGCGCCCGCCTTCCCTTGCCGCACGATTTCCCAGCCGGCTAGCGTCTCGTTGCCTTCGAGTTCGAGCGCTTCGCCCGTTTCCACGTACAGGAAACCTTCGGCGCTGATCAACGGCACGGCCAGCGCGAGCGCCTTGTCGAGCAGACCGGCGTCGAATGGCGGATCGAGAAACACCACGTCGAACGAGCCGGGCGCAAGGCTTGCAGCAAGCCGCAGGCCGTCTGCTTCGGCGATTTCGATGGTCCGCGCCGCGAGGCGTTCCTGATTCGCGCGCAGCTGGGCGGCGGCGCGCGTATTGCGCTCCACCATCAGAACCCGCGCCGCGCCGCGCGAAGCCGCCTCGAAGCCCAGCGCGCCGCTGCCGGCGAACAGATCGAGGCAGCGCTGACCTTCCAGATCCTGGCCGAGCCAGTTGAAGAGCGTTTCGCGTACGCGGTCGGGCGTGGGGCGCAGGCCGTCGAGGTCGAGCACGGGCAAGGGTGTGCGCTTCCAGTCGCCGCCAATGATACGGATGGCGTGCGGCTTGCCGCCTTTGGACGAAGCGCCGTGAGCGCGTGAAGATGAAGAACGGGGCATGCAGTTTCAATGACGTGGTGTGGGCGCCCGCCACGCCGATGCGTGAGGGCCGGAGCGCCAACGTTACCACAGGGGCGCGCGGCGTCCAGCCTGGCCGTTCGGCCGATACGACGGGCGGCGGCGCGCCTGATAAAATGTGCGGTTTCCAGCGCCTTGCATCCCGCATCGCAACGCTGCCTGCCGCTCCCACCGGTCACCACGCCAGATCATGTTCAGCTTTTTCAAACGATTCAAGGGTTCGAAAGAGTCCGATAACGCGCCAGAAGAGTCGCAGTCCGCGCCGGAAGGCGAGGCGCCCGAGCGCGCGGTAGAGACGCCGGCCGCGCCTGTCGCGCCGGCGGCGCCACGTCCGGCGGTGGCTTCGGCCGCTCCTGCTTCTGCCCCGGCTCCTGTGGCCGCTCCAATCGAGCCGGAGCCGGAAGAAGCCACGCTCGAAGAAGAATACGAATCCGCGGAAACCCCAGAAACCGTCGAAATCGTCCCGCCTCCCGAGCAGGACGCAGGCGCCAAGCGCTCGTGGCTAACACGCCTGAAAACCGGCCTGTCGAAAACGAGTTCCAGCCTGACCGGCATTTTCGTCAACGCGAAGATTGACGACGACCTCTACGAAGAGCTCGAAACCGCGTTGTTGATGTCCGACGCGGGCGTCGGCGCCACCGAGTTCCTGCTCGAGTCGCTGCGTGAAAAAGTGCGCGCTGAGCGCCTCACCGATCCGCAACAGGTGAAAGCGGCGCTGCGCACTCTGCTGATCGACCTGCTCAAGCCGCTCGAAAAGTCGCTGATGCTCGGCCGCGCTCAGCCGCTCGTCATGATGATCGCCGGCGTGAACGGCGCGGGCAAAACCACCAGCATCGGCAAGCTCGCCAAGCATCTGCAGAGTTTCGACCAGTCGGTGCTGCTGGCCGCCGGCGACACGTTCCGCGCCGCCGCGCGCGAGCAATTGGCGATCTGGGGTCAGCGCAACAACGTCACGGTCGTGTCGCAGGAAAGCGGCGACCCGGCGGCGGTGATCTTCGACGCGGTCGGCGCCGCGCGAGCGCGCAAGATTGACGTGATGATGGCGGACACGGCCGGCCGTCTGCCGACCCAGTTGCATCTAATGGAAGAGCTGCGCAAGGTGAAGCGCGTGATCGGCAAGGCGCAAGACGGCGCGCCGCACGAAGTGCTGCTGGTGATCGACGCGAACAACGGCCAGAACGCGCTCGCGCAAGTGAAGGCTTTCGACGACGCGCTCGGCCTCACCGGCCTGATCGTTACCAAGCTCGACGGCACGGCAAAGGGCGGTATTCTCGCCGCAATCGCGCGGCAGCGGCCGATTCCGGTGTATTTCATCGGCGTTGGCGAAAAGGTCGAGGATTTGCAGCCGTTCAGCGCGGAAGAGTTTTCGGACGCGTTGCTGGGCGGTTGAACGACGCGAACCTCCTGACGCAGCCGTAGGCGAAACGCAGCGACAAACGAAACTCGGCAACAAGAAGACGCAACAAGCAAAAAGGGCACTCCGCGGAGTGCCCTTTTTACCTTCAACCCCTCACCTCACTCAGCGTCCGGCTGCGCGCCAGGCGCCGCGCGAGCAAACGGGTCGAGCTGCATCGCGTGATCGTAGATGCGCTGAATCGTCGGAAACTTCGCCGTATCGACCTTGAAGCGCTGCGCATTGAACACTTGCGGGATCAGACAGGCGTCCGCGAGCGTCGGTGTGTCGCCGAAACACAGCTTGCCGGTACGTGGGTCGCCGGCCAGATGGGTCTCCAGCGTCGCGAAACCCGCTTCGACCCAATGCTTGTACCACGCGTCTTTCGCATCTTCATCCACGCATAGCGTGTGCTTCAGATACTTCAGCACGCGCAGATTGTTCAGCGGATGAATCTCGCACGCCACCTGCAACGCCACCGAGCGCACATACGCGCGCTCGGCCGGCGTCCCCGGCAACAGCGGCGGCTCCGGATGCGTTTCCTCCAGATACTCGATGATCGCGAGCGACTGCGGCATCACCTCATTGCCGTCGACGAAGGTCGGCACGATGCCGTCCAGGTTCACCTTGCGATACTCCGGCTTCAACTGCTCGCCGCCATCGCGCACCAGGTGCACCGGCACGTAGTCGTACGGCAGGTTCTTCACGTTCAATGCAATGCGCACGCGGTAGGACGCCGAGCTGCGGAAGTAGCTGTAGAGCTTCATATTGTCTGTCTCCTCCGGCATGCCCTCAGACCACGCGCACACTGAATTCGCCGAGTCCGTCCACGCCGCCCTTCATCAGGTCGCCCTGCACCACCGCGCCAACCCCTTCCGGCGTGCCGGTGAAAATCAGATCGCCGGTTTGCAGTTCGAACAGCGTCGACAGATACGCAATCGTCTCGGCCACCGACCAGATCAGTTGCGACACGTCCGAGCTTTGCTTTTCCTCGCCGTTCACCGACAACCAGATCGCGCCCTTGCCGACGTGATCCACCGTCGTCACCGGATGAATCGGGCCCAACGGCGCCGATTGGTCGAAGCCCTTCGCGGTATCCCACGGACGGCCCAGCTTTTTCGCCTCGGCTTGCAGATCGCGGCGCGTCATGTCGAGACCGAGCGCGTAGCCATAGACGTGATCGAGTGCGCTGTCAGCCGGAATGTTCTTGCCGCCCTGGCCGATCGCCGCCACCAGCTCCATCTCGAAGTGAACGTTTTTCGACCGGGACGGGTACGGGAACTCGCCGGTCGTGCCGGGTGCGACGTATAGCACGGCATCGGCCGGCTTGCTGAAGAAGAACGGCGGTTCGCGGTCGGGATCATGTCCCATCTCGCGCGCGTGCGCCTCGTAATTGCGGCCCACACAGTAGATGCGACGCACCGCGAATTGCTCGCTGGATCCCACGACCGGCACCGCGACCTGCGGTGCGGGTGCAAATACGTAACTCATCCCGTTCTCCGTTGCTTGATGTGTACCGCTGCGGTGTGCCGCCGCGGCGGCGCTAAAACATCGAGTGTAACGCGCGGAAAAGCGCCACGCGCGGCAGTCGGGCAAGCGCGCGCGGTGGCGGCGAATCCGGCGCGCGGTCTCGCCAAAGCGTCATAGATGCGATACTCACACCGAACACCGTCCTTTGAATACCGTGGCAGACCGCTCCAGGCGGCACGCCACCTCGTCCCCCGCGCCCGATGACCGACTCCGCCGACACCGTCACCCCCTTCCCTTGCGCCCGATTCATCAAGGAAATCGGCCGCGGCCCGAACGGCGCCCGCGCGCTGACCGCCGACGACACGCGCTCGCTCTACAGCGCGATGCTCGATGGCCGCGTGGCCGAGCTCGAACTCGGCGCGGTGCTGCTTGCGTACCGCGTAAAAGGCGAGACCGCCGATGAACTCGCCGCGATGCTGGCCGGCGCCCATGCGTCGTTCGAGCCGATTCATCTGCCGCACGGCGAGTTCCGGCCGGTGTCGATCCCCAGCTACAACGGCGCGCGCAAGCAACCCAACCTGGTACCGTTGCTCGCGCTGCTGCTGGCGCGTGAAGGCGTGCCGGTGCTGGTGCACGGCGTCACCGAAGATCCGGGTCGTGTGACCAGCGCGGAAATCTTCACGCATCTGCAGATTCCTCACGCACACGAGCACGCCGATATCGAAGACGGTCTCGCCGAGCGGCGTCTCGCGTTCGCGCCGATCGGCGTGCTCGCCCCGAAACTCGCGCGCCTGCTCGCGCTGCGGCGACGTATGGGCGTGCGCAATTCAACGCATACGCTGGTGAAGATCCTGCAGCCGTTCGCGCCGGCTGGACTGCGCCTCGTGAATTACACGCATCCGCCGTACCGGGACAGTCTCACGCAACTGTTCAACACGCATCCCGACGCGGCCACGGGCGGTGCGCTGCTGGCGCGCGGCACCGAAGGCGAAGCGGTGGCCGACACGCGGCGTCAGGTGCAGGTCGACTGGTTGCACGACGGCGTCTGCGAAACGCGCGTGCCGCACGAGCGCTCGTCGCCGGATGCGCCCGAGGTCGACTTGCCTGAGGCCAAAGACGCGCCGACCACCGCCGCATGGATCGCCGCCGTGTTGCGTGGCGAAGCGCCCGTCCCGAGCGCGATCGAGCGGCAAGTCGAACTGATCGTCGACGTCGCGAGAATGCCGGTTTGATGGACGCTACGCTCAGCAGCTCGGCCCGCAAAACGGCACTCGTTTCAGGAGACGCGGGCGCTGCGGGTTGACACACCGCCGCGCGCTGTCTTAAATTAGCTCCCATGCGTTCCCTTCCGAACCCCCTCCGAATTAGCTTCGGCCGCCTGGCGCGGCCCCTATCGCTACGTCTAGCGTAAGTCAGACGTAGCGCTGCGCAGCGGCCACCCGCAGGGGTTGCGCCACGCACAGTCCTCCCGGCAGTCCCAGCAGTTTCCGCGTCACCCCAAACCGTAGTTCTTCACAACCTGTAGTCGTTTGCATTCGTCCGTTTACCGTTCGGACGAAGCGCGAGGGTCATATGCACGTTGCATGGGCATCATCCACGTCCGTTTTCGTCGTCACCATGACGCTGTTCGTTCGCGCCCGTTCGTTGGTGCCGCTAGCCATCGGCTGGCGGACCGTGCACCCGTGGCAGTCCGCCAACCGCTCGACGCCACACCCTTTCGCACACGACACAACGAACGAGGCCCGACATGTTGCGCAATCCCGCTGAAAAATACCGTCCCTTCCCCACCGTGCGGCTGACCGGCCGCAAATGGCCGAGCCGCACGATCGACCACCCGCCGGTCTGGATGAGCGCCGATCTGCGCGACGGCAACCAGGCGCTGATCGAACCGATGAACGCCACGCAGAAGCTCGAATTCTTCGAGATGCTGGTGGCGATCGGCTTCAAGGAGATCGAGGTCGGCTTTCCGTCGGCCTCGCAAACCGACTTCGATTTCGTGCGCAAGCTGATCGAGGAAAAGCGCATTCCCGACGACGTGACCATCGAAGCGTTCGTGCCGTCGCGCGCCGAGTTGATCGCGCGGACCTTCGACGCGCTCGCGGGCGCGCCGCGCGCCATCGTCCATTTGTATAACGCGATCTGTCCGTCGTTCCGGCGCATTGTCTTCAACCAGTCGAAGGCCGAGATCAAGGCGCTGACCGTGGAAGGCACGCGCGTCATCAAGGAACACGCGCAGGCGCGGCCGGAGACGCAGTGGACCTTCCAGTACTCGCCCGAGACGTTCAACACGGCGGAACTGCCGTTCTCCCGCGAGGTTTGCGACGCGGTCGCGCAGACGTGGCGGCCCACGCGCGATCGCAAGATGATCGTCAACCTGCCCGCGAGCGTCGAAGCGGCGACGCCGAACGTGTTCGCCGATCAGATCGAATGGATGCACCGCAATCTCGGCTATCGCGACAGCATCGTGTTGTCGGTGCATCCGCATAACGATCGCGGCACGGCGGTGGCCGCGGCGGAGCTGGCGCTGATGGCGGGCGCGGACCGCGTCGAAGGATGTCTGTTCGGCAACGGCGAGCGCACCGGCAATCTGGATCTCGTCACGCTCGCGATGAATCTCGACGCGCAGGGCGTCGATTCAGGTCTGGATTTCTCGGATATCGACGCGGTGCGGCGTGTCGTGGAGCGCTGTAACCAGCTTCCGGTGCATCAGCGGCATCCGTATGCGGGCGTGGCGGCGATGCAGGTAAAGGCACAGCGAGGCGATAGCGTCACGGGCGAGGAAACCGTGACCGAGGAAGAAACCCTGACCCATGGGGCTGGTGTCGGGGTGGGACAAAGCGGCGCAGGTCAGCAACGCATTGCCGCGTGAGATTGGCACGCCAGGCGAGGTGAGGTGAGATGAGGCGTTGCAACCCACGCGCCCTCGCCTCTGAAGGCCGCGCGCTCACAAGGCGCAACCGGCCGTGAAAAATAAAGCGTGAGCCCACAAGGCTCACTCGATTGCACAACGGGTCGCCTGCCACGCGATCAACCGCCATTGCCCGTCTTCCTGCGTATGAATGGCCGTGTAGGCAATCGGAAACAACAGCGCGCCGTTATTCGCTTCCATCTCGATCAACGCACGGCCGGTCACGACGCAGGTCTCGCGGCCGACCGGCAGGACCTCTTGCGACTGCACCTCGATCTGCCGGTAACGCCGCCGCCCGGCGGTGATTCCGTCGATGAACTGCCGCTTCGTTTCCCGCTTGCCGTTCGTATGGACATAGCTGACGTTATCCGCGAGCAGCGCGTCGAGCGAGGGCCCGTCGCCGTCGACCATCGCACGGAAGCGCTCTCGCTCGAGCCCGCGAATCGCTTCGATCATCTTTGCCACCATCGCTCAGCCCCTCGCACCGGTGAGCCGAACGTGGCCACGGTCGTCAGAAGTTATATTGCAGATATAGCTGGTGGAAATTTATACCAGGATTCGGCTCTTTGATACCACCGTTGGAAACATGCTGGAAACGGTAGCCCGCCTGGTACTGCTGGTGGCTGCCGAACTGCAGGCCCACGCCCGCCATGTCGGCGAACTGGAACGCGGTGCCGAGCGTGAACTTCTCGGACAGCCGCGGACTCGACAGCAGCCGGATGCCCGCGCCCAGTTCGGCGTACGGACGCAGCGACCCGCTTCCCTTGATGAAGCGGATGATCGGCGTCACACCGACTTCGCCGATGTTGTCGTGCACATTGCCTTCGTTGGTGTGCCACCAGGCCACGTGCGCTTCGCCGATCAGCGAGAAATGCCAGTCGCCGATCTGCCACCAGGTCAGATTCGGATCCCAGACGAAGCCGAGATCGAGTTTCTTGACGTGCCGGTCGCCGAGACCGCCGGCGATCTGCACGCCGAACTGGTCGGCCGAAGCCGCCGCCGAAGCGCCGATCAACAACGCCGCACACGCGGCTTTTAGCGCCAGACCACGCAACACATCGTTCTTATTGTTCATCTAACACCCGATCTCCGCCGAACGTTAAAGAATCTGCAACCGTTCCCTTATTCTAAAGACAAAGTCGGATCGATGGATCGTATGAAGAAACCTAAGTTTTCACAATTAGTCACTTCAAAATCAGCAAAAATCGGTCAGTTATAAGAGTGAAGGCGAATTGTCAGGTAAGTTATACGACTCGAGCATGGCCTGCGCGGGAAGCGTATCATGGCTATTGAAATCCAAATTTCAATAGGGATTTACGGAACTTGGATGTCCCTACGGCCTCTAAGTATTAGCACTCGGGAAATCAGAGTGCTAACATCCAACGCTGGAGTCGTTTACCTGAATACGCTTTTGTCTGATTCCAAAGGAGTTTTCCACGTGAGCCATGCAATGACCCTTCCGAGTACTCTGAGCCCGTCGGCGGCTAAGGCCGCTTCGGCAGGTGCACTGGCGCTCTCGCATTCCTCGCTGCTGCCCGGTCAACTGGGCAATATCGACGCCTACATCCAGGCCGTTAATCGGATTCCGATGCTGACGCCGGCGGAAGAACGCCAGTTCGCCACCGAATTTCGCGAGCAGGACAACCTCGAGTCCGCGCGCCGTATGGTGCTGTCGCACTTGCGGTTGGTCGTGTCGATCGCGCGCAACTATCTCGGTTACGGCCTGCCGCACGCCGACCTGATCCAGGAAGGCAATATCGGCCTGATGAAGGCCGTGAAGCGCTTCGACCCGGAGCAGAACGTGCGCCTCGTGTCGTACGCCATGCACTGGATCAAGGCTGAGATCCACGAATACATTCTGCGCAACTGGCGGATGGTGAAGGTCGCCACCACCAAGGCGCAACGCAAGCTGTTCTTCAACCTGCGCAGCCACAAGCAGGGACTGGGCGCGTTCACGCCGGACCAGATCGACGATCTGGCCAAAGAGCTGAACGTGAAGCGCGAAGAAGTCTCCGAAATGGAAACGCGTTTGTCGGGCGGCGATATCGCGCTCGAAGGCCAGGTTGAAGACGGTGAAGAAGCGTACGCGCCGATCGCCTATCTGGCCGACTCGCATAGCGAACCGACCGCCGTGCTGGCTTCGCGCCAGCGCGACAAGCTGCAAAGCGACGGTATCGCGAGCGCGCTGGACGCACTGGACGCCCGCAGCCGCCGCATCATCGAGGCACGCTGGCTGAAGGTGGAAGACGACGGTTCGGGCGGCTCGACGCTGCACGAACTCGCCGACGAGTTCGGCGTATCGGCGGAACGGATTCGCCAGATCGAAGCCAGCGCCATGAAGAAGATGCGCGGCGCGCTGACCGAATATGCGTAAGGCTTAAAACCTTCGCAAAAAAGGCACGCCGCCAGGCCAACGCCAACTGGCCGCAAAGCCCCGCCCTCGCAAGACGGCGGGGCTTTTTTTCGTCCGCGCGGCGACGCCTTCACTGCGCTCAACCCCTTTCGTGGCCTTGCCCACCCGGCATACGTTTTCTTGACGTAACACAAACCAGATAGCAATACTGTTCAGACGGGGCGAGCCTAGCGACCCAATGCCGCAGCGCTTAAATGATGCGCATAGGGTTCTGCTCCTAGAATCGGGATGCACTCGCCAGACCGCTCGAAGCGGCCTGGATCCAGCCGGACTCACCGGCGTGAAGTCGCCTTCGACCGATCATGACCATAGCCCTCAAACGCAACAGCCGCCCCCGCTCGAACCTGCGAAAACGGTTCGACCGCTGGGTGCGCGGTCCGACGTTGGCGCGGGACATCGCCATCGTCCTCGCCATCAAATTTGCACTGCTGATGGCGCTCAAATACGCATTTTTCAATCATCCGCAGGCGGAGCATATGTCGCTGCCGCCTGAACAAGTCGCGCAGATGCTGCTGTCCGTGCCTGCCTCGCATTCGTCCCAAGGTGATCAACATGCCCGTTAGCGAAGTCGTAGAACTATCGCGCCTCCAGTTCGCCATCACGGCGCTTTATCACTTTCTGTTCGTGCCGCTCACGCTCGGCCTGTCGTGGCTGCTCGTCATCATGGAATCCGTCTATGTGATGACCGGCAAGCAGATCTACAAGGACATGACCCAGTTCTGGGGCAAGCTGTTCGGGATCAACTTCGCGATGGGTGTGACCACCGGGCTCACGCTGGAATTCCAGTTCGGCACCAACTGGTCGTACTACTCGCATTACGTCGGCGATATTTTCGGCGTGCCGCTCGCCGTTGAAGGCCTGATGGCGTTCTTCCTGGAATCGACCTTCGTGGGGCTGTTCTTCTTCGGCTGGAAACGGCTCTCGAAAGTGCAGCACGTCATGGTCACGTTCCTCGTCGCGCTCGGCTCGAATCTGTCCGCGTTGTGGATTCTGGTGGCCAACGGCTGGATGAACAATCCGGTCGGCGCCACCTTCAACTACCAGACCATGCGGATGGAGCTCGACAGCATTTTCTCCGTGCTGTTCAACCCGGTCGCGCAGGTGAAGTTCGTGCACACCGTGTCGGCCGGTTATGTGACAGCGTCGATGTTCGTGCTCGGCGTGTCGTCGTGGTATCTGCTCAAGCGCCGCGACACCGAGTTCGCGCTGCGCTCGTTCGCGATTGCCGCCGGCTTTGGTCTGGCATCGACGCTGTGCGTGATCGTGCTCGGTGACGAGTCCGGCTATCGCACCGGTGAAGTCCAGCAGGTGAAACTGGCCGCGATCGAATCCGAATGGGACACCGCGCCGGCACCGGCACCGTTCACGATCATCGGTATTCCGAATCAGAAGGAAGAACGCACGGACTACGCGGTCCGGATTCCGTACGCGCTCGGCCTGATCGCCACCCGTTCGGTCGATGAACCCGTGGTCGGCCTGAAAGACCTGATGGCGCAAAACGAAGTGCGCATCAAGAACGGCATGCTGGCCTACGCCGCGCTGCAAAAGCTCAAGCAGGGCGACGCCACCGACGAAGCCAAAGCCGCCTTCGACGCGCACAAGAAAGACCTCGGCTACGGCCTGATGCTCAAGCAGTTCACCGCGAACGTCACCGACGCCACACCGGACCAGATCGTCCAGGCGGCGAAGAAGACGATTCCGCCGGTCGCCCCCGTATTCTTCTCGTTCCGTCTGATGGTGGGCCTCGGCATCCTGTTCCTTGCAACCTTCGTGACGGCGTTCTGGTTCTGCGCGCAACGCTCGTTGCTGCTGGAAAAGCGTCGCTGGTTCCTGCGCTGGGCCGTGTGGGCGATTCCGTTGCCGTGGCTCGCGGCCGAGTTCGGCTGGATCGTCGCGGAAGTGGGCCGTCAACCGTGGACGATTGCCGGCATCTTGCCGACCAACCTGTCCGTGTCGAGCCTGACGCCGACCGATCTGTATCTGAGCATCGGCGGCTTCGTGGTGTTCTACACCGTGCTGTTCATCATCGAAATCATGCTGATGTTCAAGTACGCGCGCCTGGGACCGTCGTCGCTGCATACGGGCCGCTACCACCACGAACTGGAACAGCCGCTGAATCAGCCGCTGCCGACCAACACGGCCGCCTGATGCGCCGCCACTGAGCATCAAGGGAAAAGATCATCATGGATTACGCAACCCTCAAACTGATCTGGTGGGTGCTGATCGGCGTGCTGCTGATCGGCTTCGCGCTCACCGACGGCTTCGACATGGGCGCGGCGATTCTGCTGCCGTTCATCGCGAAGACCGACGCCGAGCGACGCATTGTCGTGAACACGGTCGGCGCGACGTGGGAAGGCAACCAGGTGTGGTTCATCACGGCCGGCGGCGCGATGTTCGCGGCATGGCCGCTGGTGTACGCGGCCTCGTTCTCGGGCTTCTACTTCGCGATGTTGCTGGTGCTGTTCTCGCTGTTCTTCCGGCCGGTCGGCTTCGACTACCGCAGCAAACGCGAAGACCCGCGCTGGCGCAGTGCATGGGACTGGGCGCTGTTCGTCGGCGGCTTCGTGCCTTCGCTGGTGATCGGCGTCGCGTTCGGCAACCTGCTGCAAGGCGTGCCGTTCTCGTTCGATACCGACCTGCGCGTCACCTATCACGGCGGCTTCTTCGCGTTGCTCAATCCGTTCGCGGTGTTGTGCGGACTGGTGAGCGTGTCGATGCTGGCGGCGCACGGCGCGGCCTTCGTGAAGATGAAGTCGGACGGCGTGGTGGCCGAGCGGGCCTCGCTCGCGCTGCGGATCGCGTCGCTGGTGGGCGTGGTGCTGTTCCTGATTGCCGGTGTGTTGATCGCGACGGTGATCGGTGGCTATCAGGTGATCGACGCGCCGCCGCTCGATTCCGTCGCTAACCCGCTGATGAAGAACGTGATCGGCGCGCCTGGGTTGTGGCTCACCAACTACGCGAACTATCCGTGGATGGTCGCCGCGCCGGTGGCGGGTCTGGTGGGCGGTGTGCTGGCTTTGCTGCTGGCGCGCTCGCGGTTCGAGAAGAGCGCGTTTCTGGCGACCTCGCTGATGATCATCGGCGTGATTCTGACGGCGGGCTTTTCGATGTTCCCGTTCATCATGCCTTCGTCGCTCGACGGTCGCAGCAGTCTCACCGTGTGGGATTCGACGTCGAGCCGCATGACGCTGCAGATCATGCTGGTGGCCGTCATCATCTTCCTGCCGCTGATTCTGATCTACACCAGTTGGGTGTATCGCGTGATGCGCGGCAAGGTGACCGCCGCAGCACTCGAAGAAAACCAGCATTCGATGTATTGACCGGCACTACGCTTTTAATGGGAGTTTGTGATGTGGTATTTCAGTTGGCTGCTTGGGATCGGCGTGGCGTTGGCGTTCGGCATCATCAATGTGATGTGGCTGGAGTCGCGCAAGCCGGTGGAAGCTAAGGTTAAGACGCGCTGAGGCGATGTGGACCGGCTGCGATGAAGCCGGTCGGTTAACGCAAAAACGGCACCTTGAAGAAACTCAAGGTGCCGTTTTTTATTGCTGCGTGCTGCGTCGGCTTGAGTCGGGACGGCGCGAGCCGCCCCACTCCGTTACGACGCAGTTACGCCATCACCGCATCACGCCGGCAAAGGCGAAGCAGCGCCGCCATTTGACGACATACGCGTCGCCAGCACCGCCGCATAGCGCTGCGCCGAATCGCCCACTACGATATGGAACGTATCCGCCGAGATCCATGCCGTATCGAGCGTAGCGAGCCGCTGACGATCCACAGCCGACGGATCGCGCACGACCACACGCAAACGCGTTGCCGCGACCGCATCCAGCGACACCACGTTGCCCGCGCCGCCGAACACGGCGAGCCAGCGCAGCGGATCCGGGTCGAGCGGACCACCGTGCCCACCCGCAACCGCCGCAGCAGCCACCGGCGCAGCAGCAGGCGCAACACTCGCCGCCCTCACCGCCTCACCACCACCCTGCGCGATCACCGTACGAATTTCATCCGCGATGATGTCCGCTTCCGGCCCGATGATCACCTGCACATTGCCCGAACCGCGCTTGAGCACACCACGCGCGCCGATCGTCTTCAGATCGTTCTCGGAGACCAGATTCGAATCGACCACCGACAAACGCAAACGTGTCGTGCAAGCATCCACGTTCGACAGATTCGCCGCGCCACCCAGCGCCGCGATATACCGCTGCGCACGCGGCACTGCCGCACCGGCCACCGGCGAAACGAAACCGCCGGCCTCGAACGATCCGACCTGCTCGTCAGCGGCAGCGGGTTCGCGACCCGGCGTCGCCATGTTGAACTTGCGGATGAAGAAGCGGAACAGCCCGTAATACACCACCGAATACACGATACCGATCGGAATCGCCATCCAGCCCTTCGTCGACAGGCCGTAGTTCAGCACGTAGTCGATCGCGCCGGCCGAGAACGTGAAGCCGAGGTGGATGCCGAGCGCCGAGCAGATCGCAAGCGACAAGCCGGTCAACAGCGCGTGAATCACATACAGCACCGGCGCGAGGAACATGAAGCTGAATTCGATCGGCTCGGTCACGCCCGTCAGGAACGAGGTCAGCGCCATCGAGAACAGCAAGCCGCCAACCATCGCACGGCGTTCCTTCGGCGCTTCATGGAACATGGCCAGACACGCGGCCGGCAGACCGAACATCATGATCGGGAAGAAGCCCGTCATGAACGTACCGGCAGTCGGGTCGCCCGCGAAGAAGCGGTGCAGGTCGCCCGTCACCGCGACGCCGCCCGGCGGCGTGAACGTGCCGAACACGAACCACGTCAGCGAATTGAGAATGTGATGCAGACCCGTGACGAGCAGCAGACGGTTCAGCACGCCGAACACGAACGCGCCGAGCGCACCCGCGGTGGTCAGCCAATGGCCGGCCGTATCGATCACGGCTTGCACCGGTTGCCACACGTACCCGAACGCTATGCCGAGCACCAGGCAGACCAGCCCCGTGACAATCGGCACGAAGCGTTTCCCTCCGAAGAACGCGAGGTAATCGGGCAGCTTGATGTCCTTGTACTTGTTGTACAACAAGCCCGCGACAACACCCGCGATGATCCCCGACAACACGCCCATGTTGAGCTTGTCGTTGATGTCCTTCATCACCGCGACTTCGATCAGATAACCGATCGCGCCCGCGAGACCCGCCACACCGTTGTTGTCTTTCGCGAAGCCGACCGCCACGCCGATTGCGAACAGCAGCGGCAGGTTGTCGAAAATCGCGCCGCCGGCGTCGGCGATCATCTTGATGTTGAACACATCAGGTTGGCCGAGGCGCAGCAGCAGGCCGGCAACCGGCAGCACCGCAATCGGCAGCATCAGCGCGCGTCCCAGGCGCTGAATCTTCAGAAACGGATTCCCATCCATCGATACCTCCAATCCTTAGTCTCGTGGTCGACTGTTTGTCGTTGAATTTTCTAGCTACACGTCATCGTTGTGCGAAGCTGGCTGCGGACTATGTAGTGCTCAGTCCAGCGGCCAGGTTTCGCGGCTTACTGCTCTTACCGCCTGTGCCGATTCGAGCGCCAAGGCATCCTGGGCGCGCTGGCGACACAACTGATAATCGAGATTGCGCACGCGCGCTTTGATGCCCGGCACCGACACCGGATCGACCGACAGTTCGGTCACGCCGAGGCCGACCAGCAGCGGCATCGCCACCGGATCGCCCGCCAGCGCGCCGCACACGCCGACCCACTTGCCGTGCTTCGCCGCGCCTTCTACCGTGGCCGCGATCAGGCGCAACACGGCCGGATGCAAGCCGTCGGCTTGCGCGGCGAGGTCGGCCTGGCAGCGGTCCATCGCGAGCGTGTACTGCGTCAGATCGTTGGTGCCGATCGACAGAAAGTCCGCGTACTGCGACAGTTGATCGGCCAACAACGCCGCCGACGGCACTTCGATCATTACGCCCACTTCGATCGGCTCCGTGCGGCCCAGTTCGCGGGCGAATTCGTCGATACGTTTGCGGATGCGGATCAACTCGCCGGCGTCGGTCACCATCGGCAGCAGAATGCGTACGGCGCCGAGCGGCTGCACAGCCAGCAGACCGCGCAACTGATCGTCGAGCAGATCCGGGCGCACTTGCGCGAGGCGAATGCCGCGCAGGCCGAGCGCCGGATTCGGTTCGGGTGGCAGCGTCAGGTAATCGACTTCCTTGTCGGCGCCGACGTCGAGCGTGCGAATGATCGCGGTGCGGCCGCTCAACGCGTCGACGATCGACTGATAGCTCTGCCGATGTTCGTCCGTGGTCGGTGCCGCCGCGCGGTGAATGAACAGCAGTTCGGTGCGCAACAGGCCGACGGAATCGGCGCCGTTGTCGACGGCGATCTTGGCGTCGTCGAGCGTGGCGATGTTCGCGGCTACTTCGATCGCGCGACCGTCGGCGGTCACGGCGGCTTGCTGCGACGTGCGGCGGTTCACTTCACGCACGTTAGCGAGGCGGCTGCGTTCCGTGCGAGCACGTTCCACATCGACTTCGGTCGGCGCGAATTCCAGACGGCCGGTGGTCGCGTTCACCACGACTTGCGTGCCTTCGGGAATCGCGTGCAAGGCATCGCCGACTGCGACGAGCGCGGGAATCCCGGCCTGACGCGCGAGAATCGCCGCGTGCGAGGTCGCCCCGCCGCGTGCCATCACCAGTGCCGTGACGCGCGAGCGATCCAGCGTCGACAGATCCGACGGCGTGAATTCTTCCGCCGCGAGCACGGCTTCTTCCGGCAGCACACGTGCCGCCGCGTTCGTATAACCCAGCGCACGCAGCACGCGCTTTTCAATGTCGCGCAGATCGGCGGCACGTTCGGCGAGCAACGCGTCTTCAATATTCGACAGGATCGCGATCTGCGCGCGAATCGCATCGCGCCACGCAAAACCGGCGCTCTTGCCGAGGCTGATCAGATCGCGCGCCGCGTCGAGCAGCGTCGGATCTTCGAGCAACACGCGATGCACCGCGAAAATCCCCGCCTCGCCGACCGCGCCGCGTTGCGACGCATCGCGCACCGTCGTGCCGAGGTCGGCGTCGACGGTGGCAATCGCCTTGTCGAGCAAACGGCTTTCCGCCGCCGACGTGCCGTTCGCCTTCTCCGGCGGATCGATGTCCGCGTCGTCCCAGCGCACCAGCTTGCCGACCGCGACGCCCGGCGCCGCGCACACACCCGCGAGCGTATTCGGCGCGAGCGCTTCACCCGCCGGACGCGCCACCGCTTGCGGCGCGGGCGAGCTTTGACGTGCCGGCTTCTCTTCGACTTCGCCGTGCGCTTCACGCGTCAATTCATGGGCGATCGCTTCGATCGCGGCCTTGGCTTGCGGGCCGACGCCGAGCAACTCGACGGTCGCACCTTCGCCCGCACCCAGGCCGAGCAAACCGACCACGCTTTCGATCGCCGCCTTGCGTCCTTCGTAACGCACTTCGACGCGCGCGTCGAAACCGCGTGCCGCTTCACGGGCACGCGCCGCCGGACGCGCATGCAAACCGCCCGCGTGAACCAGCGTGACCTGCTGACGCGCTTCTTCCGTCACATTCGTGGCACTCGCCTGGCGCGACGCTTCGGCGACTGCGCCGTCGCGGGCACGCAGCACCAGCAGCGGCGTTTCGCCGGCCTTCAGCATGCCGCCTTCCACGCGTTCGACGATTTCGAACGCATCCGAATTGGCAATCGCGATCACCGACACGAGGCTCGGCGCATTCAGCGCGACCTGGTCCTGATCGAACTCGATCAGGATGTCGCCGGCACGCACATGGGCGCCTTGCGCGACCATCGGCGCAAAACCCTTGCCGTTCAGTTCGACTGTGTCGATACCGATATGCAGCAGGATCTCCGCGCCTTCGGCGGTGGCCAGCGTGACCGCATGACCCGTGCGCGCGAGATGCGTGACGGTGCCGTCGCACGGCGCGACGAGTCGCCCCTCGAGCGGATCGACGCCGATGCCGTCGCCGAACATGCCGCCCGAAAACACAGGGTCGGGCACCTTCGCCAGCGGCACGACCGGACCGGTCATCGGCGCGAGCAAAACAATATGGCCTGCAGTGGGGCTCATCAAGCGGGACTCCTCGACACGTCGCATCTGATTTCTCGTCAGTGAGTTTCGGTGACTTTGTTGAGATGGCGCGGCGCATCGGGATTGCGCCCGCGTGCGGCGGCAAGGCCGGCGGCCATCACGTAAAAGGACAGGATCGCGGCGATCGGATCGAGCGCCGCATGAGCGGTAGTCGCGAGCGGCAGCGTGGCTTCCGCCACGTCGGCGGGCGCCGCGAGCAGCACGTTGGCGCCCCGCGCGCGCATGTCGCGGGCGAGTTGCAGCAGGCCGGCCTGCTCGGGTCCGCGCGGCGCGAACACCAGCAGCGGATAGTCGCGGTCAATCAATTCCATCGGACCATGACGCACTTCCGCGCTCGAAAACGCTTCGGCCTGAATGCCGGAGGTTTCCTTCAGCTTGAGGGCGGCTTCCTGCGCGATCGCGAGACCCAGACCACGGCCGATCACGATCATGCGTTCGACGCCGCGCAATTCGTCGACGGCCTTCGACCAGTCGAGCGTACCCGCCGTTTGCAGCGCGTCGGGCAGCGTGTTCAATGCGGCGAGGAGGTCGGCGTCTTGCTGCCAATGCGCGACCAGTTGCGCGGAGATCGACAGCATCGCGATATAGCTTTTGGTGGCCGCGACGCTCAGTTCCGGACCGGCGACGAGCGGCAGATGCCATTCGCACGCATCGGCCAACGGCGAGTTCGGCGCGTTCACCGCGGCGACGGTCAGCGCGCCGGCTTCGCGGAGCGCTTGCATCGTGCCGACCAGATCCGGGCTCTTGCCCGATTGCGAGAACGCCAGCGCGAGCTGATCGCGCACTTGCAGCGGCGCCTGCTGAAGCGTCGCGACCGACATCGGCAGCGACGCGACCGGCACGCCGAGGCGGCTCATGGTCAGGCTGGCGAAGTAGCTCGCCGCATGGTCCGAGCTGCCGCGCGCGACGGTGAGCGCGACATGGCGCGGCTGCTGCGCAAGCTTCGCGGCCAAAGCCTCCACGCGCGAGGTGTCCGTGAGTTGCGCGGCGACCGTTTCAGCGGACGCCAGCGCCTCTTTAAGCATATTCGACAATTGCTTCTCCTTCGACGTAAGTCGCGCTCAACGCCAGTTCACGATCGAACACGACCACATCGGCCCACGCGCCGCGCGCGATGCGGCCGCGGTCTTCGATGCCGAGATAGTCGGCGGCGTAGCGCGACAAACGGTTTGATACATCGGCGATCGGCAGGCCGATCGAGACGAGATTGCGCAGCGCCTGATCCATGGTCAGCGTGCTGCCGGCGAGCGTGCCGTCGGCGAGACGCACGCCGCCGAGGCACTTGGTGACGTGCTGGCTGCCGAGGCGGTATTCGCCGTCCGGCATGCCGGTGGCCGAGGTGCTGTCCGTCACCACATACAGACGCGGAATCGCGCGCAACGCGGCGCGGATCGCGCCCGGATGCACGTGCAGCAGATCGGGAATGATTTCGGCGAATTCGGCGTGCGCGAGCGCGGCGCCGACGAGGCCGGGATTGCGGTGATGCAGCGGCGACATCGCGTTGAACAGATGCGTGAAGCCGCAGGCGCCGTGCTTGAGCGCGGCGACGGCGTCGTCGTAGGTGCCGAGCGAATGGCCGAGCTGCACGCGCACGCCGCGCGCCGCCATCGCGGAGATGATCTCCATGTGACCGGCAATTTCCGGCGCCAGCGTGACCACGCGAATCGGCGCGATCGACAGATACTTCAGCACTTCGTCCATCACCGCGGAGACCGCGGCGTCCGGTTGCGCGCCGAGTTTGCCGGGGTTGATGTACGGCCCTTCCAGATGCACGCCGAGCACGCGCGCGCCGCCTGGCGTGCGGATTCGCGCGACATCGCCGAGACCGGCGACCACGGCCATCAGTTCGTCGCGCGGCGCGGTCATGGTGGTGGCCAGCAGGCTGGTGGTGCCGTAGCGCGCATGCGTGCGGGTGATCGTTTCGATCGCGTCGCCGGCTTCCATCACGTCGGAACCGCCGCCGCCATGCACGTGCAGATCGATGAAGCCGGGCAGGATGTACGGCGCGTCGTTCGTCGACGGATCGGCGCGAACGCCGGTCAGTGCCGTGATGCGGCCGTTTTCGTATTCGAGCGTGCCGTGAATCCACCCATCGGTGGTGAGTATGTTTCCGGTCAGCATGAGTCTCTCTGGTCAGGCGTAATACGGGGTGTGGCTGAATCGCGCTCGATGTCGCCGCGTCGCCCGGTGGGCCTCGCGGCTCGCCGGCAGATCAGCCAGTCAGGTTCGCAATTCAGCGACGAAGTCGTAGTAATCGTCGCGGCAATAGGTGTCGGTCAGTTCGATGGCGCGCTGGTCCGCGCTATAGCCGATACGGGTAATGACCAGCAGCGCGGAGCGCGGTTCGATATCCATCAGCGAAGCAATCTCGCTCGACGCGTTGACCGCACGGAAGTGCTGCAATGCACGGACCACGGCCTGGCCGCGTTGTTCCAGATGCGCGTAGAGCGACACGCCGATCGCTTGCGGGTCGGGCACGATCGCCGCCGGCAGCGCGGAATGCTCGACCGCCATCACGATGCCGTCCGCGCGCCGCAGGCGCCGCAAACTCGCCACCGCCGCGCCGGGCGACAGACCCAGATGCACCAGTTCGTCCCGATTGGCGGCGCGGATATCGCGCTCGAGCCACACCGAATCCGGCCGGAAACCGCGTTGCTGCATCTTCTTCGTGAAACCGGTGAGACGCGACAGCGGATCTTCGACCCGCGGCGTAATGAAGCTGCCCGCGCCGCGAGCGCGCCGGATCAAGCCTTGCTCGACCAGCAGTTCGATCGCCTTGCGCGCGGTGATGCGCGACACGCCGATCGCGTCCGACAACGTGCGCTCCGACGGCAGCGCCTCACCCGCCGACCAGACGCCACAATGGATCGCCGTCGCCAGATTGCGCGCGAGCTGCAAATAGAGCGGCGTGACGTTGCGAGCGTCAGGCATCAGTGCGGACCAGCGAGTTTCCATGGGGCTCCGGGGGCCGTTGCGGGGATGTCGGCCAACGAAAAATGAGAGCCCATTATATAACCAACATAATACCAGTCAATCAACTGGTATCACGCTGGTCTGGATCACCTGAAAGCCTTATCCCGCAAGCGTTTGCGCGATTTTTGAAGGTGCTGGGCGGGGCTTTCCGGAGCCCAGGACTTACCCGTATTCGGGCTTCTGAAAGCGTGTTGGCGGAGCCCATGCGGGCTCTCAACTGGTCTGATGAAAACCGCGCTCGATACCTGTCTGATACCAGTGCGTCTACCTCGGGGTCGGCGCGGCTTTTTTAATGGGATACGTTCCAATATAGTGCTGGATACGAGGTCATAAAAATTCCCCGGGGAGCAGCATTTGACAGATTCCGAGGCGCTGCGGCGCGCTCAGGCCGTCCGCCATTTCAACCGCTTCTACACCCAGCATATCGGCGCGCTGCATGAGCATTTGGCAAGGAGCGCGTTCTCGCTGACGGAAGTGCGCGTGCTGCACGAACTCTCCCGTGGACGTGCGCAAACGGCCTCGGTGCTCGGGCGCGCGCTCGGCCTCGACAGCGGTTATCTGAGCCGCCTGCTGACCAGCTTCGAACGACGCAATCTGATCACGCGGCGCCCGTCGGATACGGATGCGCGGCAGTCGCTGATCGCCCTCACCGACAACGGCCACGCGGCCTACGCGCCGCTCGATACCGCCGCGATCGAAGAAGTGTCGGCGCTGCTCGAAGGTCTTACGCCACTCTCCCAGGAACAGTTGATCGGTGCGATGAAGCTGATCGAGCGGCTGTTGCGCGCCCAGCCGTCGCACGAACTCGTGCTGCTACGGCAACCGCGTCCCGGCGAATGCGGCTGGCTCGTGCATCGGCAGGCGCAGTGGTTTGCGGCGCAATACGGCTGGGATCGTTCGTTCGAGGGGCTGCTCGCGCGGGTCGTCGCGGATTACACGCAGCGTGGCGATCCGGTGCGCGAGATGTGCTGGGTCGCCGATCAGGAAGGCGTGGTGGTCGGCTCGGTGTGCATCGTCGGCGTGTCGACGACGGTGGCGGGCGTGCGGCTGTTGTGGGTCGAGCCGGATTTGCAGCGGCTCGGCATCGGCACGCAGCTGATCGGCGAATGTGTGCGCTTCGCGCGGCGCGCGGGCTATACGAAGCTCACGTTGACCACCGCGCTTTCGCTTGCCGAGCCACGACGCTTGTGCGAGCGCGTCGGTTTTACGCTGGCCGGCACGGCGCCGGAGCGCCGCTTCGGCAGGGATCTGACGATCGAGCGATGGGAATTGGAGTTGTAGAAGCGAGGCGGCAGCACGGAACGCTGCGCTGCTCGATGCGCTCGCTTTGTTGCCCGTGTCGAGCGGTGCTCATGGGCTTGCGGAAGCGGGCGGCGCTGTGTCGGCACACGCCCCTGCTACGGCTCGGGTGATTCAGCCGCTTAGAACGACGGCACCATCGAACCCTTGAACTGCGTCCTGATGAACTGGCGCACCTCTTCCGACTGATACGCGGCGACCAGCTTCTTCACCCACGGCTTGTCCTTGTCCTGCGCGCGCACGGCGATCAGGTTCGCGTACGGGCTGTGGATGTCTTCGAGCGCGATCGCGTCTTTGGTCGGCTGCAGGCCGGCGGCCAGCGCGAAGTTCGTGTTGATCACGGCGGCGTCGACGTCCGACAGCGAACGCGGCAGTTGCGCGGCGTCGAGTTCGATGAGCTTGACCTTCTTCGGATTCTCGGCGACGTCGAGCGGCGTGGCGTTATTGCCGTTCGTGCCGGCACCGGCCTTCAGCTTGATCACGCCTTGCGCCTGCAGCAACAGCAGCGCGCGATTTTCGTTCGACGGGTCGTTCGGCACCGCGACCTTCGCGCCTTGCGGCAGATCCTTCACCGACTTCAGCTTCTTCGAGTAGATGCCGAGCGGCGAGATGTACGTGAGACCGGCGTTGACGATCTTGTAGCCGCGTTGCTTGACCTGGCTGTCGAGGTAGGGCTGATGCTGGAAGCTGTTCGCGTCGAGATCGCCCGCGTCGAGTGCGGCGTTCGGCTGCACGTAGTCGTTGAATTCGACGACCTTCACGTTGAGACCTTCGCGCTTCGCTACCTTGGTGACGACTTCCCAGATTTGCGCGTCCGGGCCGCCGATGGTGCCGACCTTGATCACTTTGTCGTCGGCATGTGCGCCGACGCTGGTCACGATCGCCGCGCCGGCGATCACTGCGGAGAGGGCTTTGAGGATGTTTCTGCGCTGCATTTGATTCTCGCTGGTTCCAGTCGATCCGATGGGCTGATCGACGCTCTGATCGGTGTCAGATTCGGGTGAAAGTTGGCGCGCGTGCTGCTTTTGGCAGTGCGGCGCCAACTGGACCGCAAATGGTCTCATATGCCCGGCGAGATGGGAAATATCACGATCGCATATAGGTATGCATCGTGAGGGGCCGCGTGCGGGATGGGCACGCGGCTGGGTTGGGTTGCGGCTTCGGCTACGTTAGAACGTGGTCCAGTCCTCGTCCGAGGAGGCGGACTTTGCAGGTTCGGCGAAGACGCGCGTCGGTGCCGGCGTTGGCCTGGAGTTCGCGGCGGGCTTCGCGCTCGCTACCGTCGCATTCGATGCCGTGGATGCCGCCGAAGCGGACGCCGACAGCTTCGGTTCAACCTGCACCAATGCCGATGCCGATGCCGGCGTATGAGTCCGCGCCGAACCCGTCGCGTTAGCGACCCGCTTCGAAGCGCTTTGCGCCGTCGCCGGTTTGGCGTCGCGCGAAGTGACCGCCGCCAGTCGCGTCGCAGCCAACGAAACCGATGAACCCGTCGCCACCGTCGCCCCGCCATTCACCCGAAACGCACTCACCGTATCGCGCAACCGGCCTGCCTGATCCTGCAACGAAGCGGCGGCCGCCGCAGCCTGTTCGACCAGCGCCGCGTTCTGCTGCGTGACTTCATCCATCTGCGTGACGGCGCGGCCGACCTGCGCGATGCCCGTGCTTTGCTCTTCAGACGCCGCCGCGATTTCGCCCATGATGTCGGTCACGCGCTGCACGGCCTGCAGAATCTCGCCCATCGTCGTGCCGGCCTGCTGCACCAGCGTCGAGCCGTTATGCACGCGCTCCACCGACGCGCCGATCAACTGCTTGATCTCCTTGGCCGCCGTGCCGGAACGCTGCGCGAGGCTGCGCACCTCGCCCGCGACGACCGCGAAACCACGGCCCTGTTCGCCGGCGCGCGCGGCTTCCACGGCCGCGTTCAACGCGAGAATGTTGGTCTGAAACGCAATCCCTTCGATCACGCCGATGATGTCCGCGATCTGCCGCGAGCTGTCGTTGATCTCGCCCATCGTGCCGATCACGCGGCTCACCACGTCGTTGCCGCGGGTCGCGATTTCGGACGCGTTGTGCGCGAGCCCGCTCGCCTGACGCGCGTTGTCGGCGTTCTGCTTGACCGTCGCGGTCAGCTCTTCCATGCTCGCCGCGGTCTCCTGCAACGAAGCCGCCTGCTGCTCGGTGCGCTGCGACAGATCGTTATTGCCCGCGGCAATCTGCTGCGTCGCCGACGCGATCGATTCCGACGACCGACGAATCTCGCCGATGGTCCGCTGCAAGCGGTCCTGCATGCCGTGCATCGCCGCCATCATGCTGGTCGTGTCCTGCGGACGCACGTCGACGACCTGCGTCAGATCGCCTTGCGCGATGCTCGCCGCGATCCGCGCCGCCTGATCCGGCTCGCCGCCGAGGCTCGCGCGCACGTTGCGGATGATCAGCAACATCGCAAGCGTGATGATCGCGCCGATCACCAGCACCACGGCCAGATGCAACGCCAAGGTCTCGTAGTAGACGGTGTCGATGTCCTTGATGAACACACCGCTCGTGATATTCCAGTCCCACGGCGCGAAACGCACCACGTAGCTGATCTTCGGCACCGCCGTTTCGCTGTGCGGCAAACGTCCGCGATATTCGGCGAAGCCGCGGCCGCTTGCTTTGGCCGCGTCGACGATCGCGACGTACAGCAGCTTGCCGTCCGGGTCCTTGAAATCGCCGACGGGTTTGCCGGTCATTTGCGGCAACGTCGGATGCATCAGCACAACTGGCTTCGAATCCATCACGAACAGATAGCCGGATTCGCCGTAGCGCATGGTCGCGAGACGGGCGAGCGCTTCGCGCTGCGCGTCGGCCTCGCTCATCTTGCCGCCCTGCGACAACGTGTAATAGCCGTTCACGACGCCCTGCGCCGCGTCGACGAGATTCACCATGCCCGCCTTGCGCTCGGCCAGCATCGTGCTACGCGTTTCGACCGCGCTCCACAGCCCGACGCCGAGCAAACCCAGCCAGACAAGTGCGAGCGACAGCCACAGTTTGCGATTCAAACTCATCCTGCTCATTGTTATGGTCTCTCTCGTGTGATCCGTTTTCAGCTTGCTTCAGCTTGCGAATGCGGGCGCGTGGTTCGTCACCGTGACTGCCCGCAAACGATTGCTCCATTTATAACGGCATGGCAGGCGGCCAACTTGAGGGAGCTTGTAAGGAAACTGATTGCTTTGCGGCGTCTCGCGCGCTCGGGTTGATCGCGCGCAATAAGTCGTCCGCTGACCGATAATCGACGCCTGGGAGAAAAGAGAACCATCATGTACGTCATCAACCTGAGCTATATCGCATCGCTCGAACGCGTCGACGACGTGCTCGACGCGCATCGCGCGTTTCTGACAAAGCAGTTCGAAGCCGGCGTGTTCGTCGCGGCCGGACCGAAGGTGCCGCGCGATGGCGGCGTCATTCTGGCGGTGGGCGTCGAGCGTGAAAAACTGGATGCGATTCTCGCCAGCGACCCGTTCGCGGTGCAGCAGATCGCACGCTACGAGGTGACGGAGTTCAAGGCGACGCGGCTAGCGCCGGGTTTGAATTTGCCGATGCCGGCCTGAGCGTTACGGCGGAAGGAATGAAGCGAGCGGGGTTGAAGCGCTGAAGTCTGAAGCGACGCCAATTCAACTGAGACGCAGAGTCAAAAACGGGCACCTGCTTCAAGCACGCGCCCGCTTCCATCACAGCATCAATCGAGCAGCAGCTTGATATCGTGCACCCAGGGCGTTGCACCCTGGCCGTCGCGCGCGAACAGACGCAACTTGCCGTCGGTATCGAACACGTAGCTCGCGGCCGTGTGATCCATTGTGTAGCTGTCCGGCGTCTTGCCCGGCACCTTCGCATAGTAGACGCGGAAGTCTTTCGTGATCTTGGTGAGCTGCGCCTGATCCGCCGGACGCAAGCCGACGAACGTCGGGTTGAACGCCGGCACATATTGCGCGAGCAACGCTGGCGTATCGCGTTCGGGATCGACGGTGACGAACAGCACCTGCACGCGCTTCGCGGCGTCTGGGCCAAGTTGCTGCAGCGCCTGCGAAAGCTCGGCCATGGTGGTCGGGCAAACGTCCGGGCAATGCGTGTAGCCGAAGAACAGCACCACCACTTTGCCCTTGTAGTCGGCCATGGTGCGAACCTGGCCGGACGTGTCGGGCAACGAGAAGTTACTGCCGAATTGCGTGTTGCCGGTGATGTCGAGATTCGTGAACGCCGGCGGCTGTTTGCCGCAGCCTGCGGCGATCAACGCGGCGCCGAGCGCGCAAGCCATCACAGCGGCACGCGTGCTGCGTGCGAAGCGGTTCTTGAACATGGTGTGGTGTTACGCGCCGATCAGGACGCGCGCATAGTGGTCGATCAGCAGCGCGGCGAACAGCAGCGACAGATAGACGATCGAATAACGGAACATCTTGCGCGCCAGATCGTCCGAGTACTCCCGGTAGATCTTCCAGGCGTACGCAAGGAATAGGGCGCCGAGCAGCACAGCGGCCGCGAGGTACACCACGCCGCTCATGCCGGAGATGAACGGCATCATCGTGACCGCGAACAGGATCACCGAGTACAGCAGAATATGCAGGCGCGTGTACTGCTCGCCGTGCGTGTTCGGCAGCATCGGCAGGCCGGCATTTTCGTAGTCTTTGCGGCGATACAGCGCGAGCGCCCAGAAATGCGGCGGCGTCCACACGAAAATGATCAGCACGAGAATCCATGCGTCGCCCGGCACGTGACCGGTGACCGCGGCCCAACCGAGCGCCGGCGGCATGGCACCCGAAGCGCCGCCGATCACGATGTTCTGCGGCGTGGCCGGCTTGAGCAACAGCGTATAGATAACCGCATAGCCGACGAAAGTGGCCAGCGTGAGCCACATGGTCAGCGGATTCGCAAACGTGTAGAGCGTCCACATGCCGAGCCCGCCGAGTACGGCGGAGAACGACAGGATTTGCAGGGTGGTGATTTCGCCGCGTGCCGACGGACGCCATGACGTGCGCCGCATCTTCGCGTCGATTTTCTGTTCGACGAGACAGTTGATCGCGAACGCGGCGCCGGCCAGCAGCCAGATACCGACAGTGCCGCCGATCAGCTTGGTCCACGGCACCATGCCGGGCGTAGACAGAAACATACCGATGACGGCGCAGAACACGGCGAGTTGCGTGACGCGCGGTTTCGTCAGGGCGAGATACTGGGAGACCCGGCTACCGGGCGTTTGGGAGAGTGTTGTGCTGTCCATGTGGAGTCACGCTGGCGCGGCATCGCGCGCAGGAAGCGCGGCGCGGCCGGGACGGCTATAAGCGATCCGAAAGTTTAACATAACGAGCAGAAGCAGCAGGATCGCGGCCCCCCCGTTATGCGCCACTGCAATGGGCAACGGCCATTGCAGAACGATATTCGACAACCCGGTGATGAACTGGATCAGCACCACCAGCAGCACGCCATTCGCCGGCCGTCGCAGCGACTCGAAACGGCGCAGTTTCAACGCGAACCAGACCAGATACGCGACCACCACGATCGCAAACGTGCGATGCGTCCAGTGGATCGCGACCAGCGCGTCCTGCGTGATCATCTCGCCGTCGCCGGTCATGCCGAGCGCGCGCCACAGGTGAAAGCCATGCGCGAAGTCCATCGGCGGGACCCATTGGCCGTTGCAGGTCGGGAAGTCGGTACAGGCGAGCACCGCGTAGTTCGTGCTGACCCAGCCGCCCAACGCGATCTGCGCGACCAGCAGCACGAGGCCGGCGAGCGCCGCGACGCGCCAGCGCGCGGCTTCGGGCTCGTAGGCGGGCAGCGGCGTTTGCCGCGCGGCCAGCCAGCCGAGCGTGCCGAGCAGCGCGAGACCGAGCAGCAGGTGGGTCGTGACGATGATCGGTTGCAGCTTCATCGTCACGGTCCATGCGCCGAACGCACCCTGCACGAGGATCAGCAGCAGCAGCGAAGTCGGCCACCACGGCGACACATGCAGCGGACGGCGCTTGATACGCGCGGTCCACGCAATGATCGTCTGCGCGATGATCAACACGCCGATCGCCATCGCAAAGTAACGGTGGATCATCTCGATCCAGGCCTTCGTCAAACTCACCGGCCCGGTGGGCATCAACTGATGCGCCGCGCTGATCGCCGCATGCGCGATAAACGGCGACGACGTGCCGTAGCAGCCCGGCCAGTCGGGACAGCCAAGCCCGGAATCGGTGAGGCGCGTGAAGCCGCCGAACATCACCAGATCGAGCGTCAGGAAAGTGGTGAGCCAGACCAGCTTGCGGAATTTGTTGTCGTCGGCCTTGACCCACACATAGGACAGCGGCAACAACGCGATACATAAGCCGATCAAGGCCAGTTGCAGTACGAACATCTCTCTTACCCTGGTTGCGGCATCAGCCGATGCTCGACCATTTGAGCAGCTTGGTCACGTCGCCCTTGATCTTGCTCGGGTTCGGATCTTTCGGGAAACGCATCATCAGATTGCCGTTCGGATCGACCAGATAAATGTGGTCGGTCACCTGGGTGCCGGTGTCGGTCGGCAACCAGGCGGAGACCTGGGCCGGATCGGCGATCAGCATGTCGGTGTCGGGATACGCCTTTTGTATCACGTCACCGACATTGCCTGCATCCGTGCGCAGCCACACTTGCACGACGCGCTCGCGTTCCGGGCCCTGAGCTGTGCGGATTTGTCGCATGAAGTACAGCTTCGTGACGCAGGCTTTGTCGCACGCGCTGTTGTCGACCGAGATCATCAGCCACTTGCCGCGCAGCGACTCGAGCTTGAGCGGCTTGCCGTCTTCACCGGTGACCGTCAGCGAGTCTGGAATCGGCCGCTGGGGCTCGACCAGCGTGCCGTAACTCGTGCCGCCGCCGGTCGGCTTGATCACGTAGTAAGTGAAATACGACACGGCGATCGGCGCCGCGCAGATCACCGCCAGCAGCAGCAGGATCCAGCGGCCACGTTGCCATGAGCCCTTGCCGTTGGGTTGGCCCGGCATCGCTTTCGGTGCGGCGGGTTTGCCGGCTTGCGGCGTACGGGGAGATTGCGTCGACACTACGGGACCTCACTTCAATGAATGCGCGGTTTGCGTCGTGCTCTCGCGAAACCGCTTGTGCTGTGTTTGCGTTATACGCCGGACACCGGGGCTTTTCTGCCCGCCCGGCGCGCGGCATACAGACCGAACACCAGCGCGGCGGCGGCCATGCCCCACCACTGGAACATGTAGCCGTAATTGCGCTCGACGCCGTTGTCCGGCGCGGGCCAATCGCGCACCAACTTGTCGCCGTCGTCGCTCAATTGCTGGATCACGAACGGTTGCAACGGCAGCCCGGTTTCCGCGGCGTACGCGGCGGTATCCAGATTCTGACGGATCAACTGATGCTCGGCCGAGCCGCCCTGCCCCAACTCGAACGCGCGCGTGGCATCCGCCCGCGCAATGCCTTCGATCTGGATCTCGCCCTGCGGCGTGCTGTACGGCGCGATGGTTTCCCGATTATTCATGTTGCGCGGCAGCCAGCCACGATTGACCAGCACGTAGCCGCCGTCGGCCAGTTTAAAAGGCATCACGACGTAAAAGCCCGGCTGATCGTTATACGGACGATTATCGAGGTAGACCACCTTGTCCGCGACGAAACTGCCACGCGCTTTCACCCGATGAAATTCGATGTCCTTCAGTGCCACCGGCGTACCGCTCAGCGTCTGCGCGGGCGCGTTCTCGAACTGCGAGATGTGCGCCTCGAGCGCTTCTTTCTGATGCGCACGATCGCGCTGCCAGAAACCGAGTCGCACCGTCACCACGATCACCAGCAGAATCAGCAGCGCGGGAATGAGGCGGAATTTCATTGACGGCACTCCGCTGTCACCGCTCGCGACGCCGCCTGGAAGCGACGGCAAACGCCGGCGCGCGGTGCGATAATAAACGCCTTGCCTCTGCGCTTTCGGGTTTCAGCTGCTTCCATGCACATTCTCGTTCCCATCGCCTTCGTCCTGATCATCGCCAGCATGGTGTCGGCGCTGTATTTCATGATGCATGACAAGGGCAAAACCAAGCGGATGGTCTGGTCGCTCGCCACGCGGGTGGGTCTGTCGATCTCGTTGTTCCTGTTCATCCTGTTCGCTCACTGGATGGGCTGGATTCAGTCGACCGGCATTCCCTACGGGCGCTGAGCCCGGCGGGACTTTATCAAGCCTTCCAAGCGTTCCACGCCGCCAAACAAAACGCCGCCCTGACAGGGTCGAGGGCGGCGCTGCTTACGTGCTTTGCATACTGCTCGTGCGCCACGCCCCAAAGAACGTCACGCGAGCGGCCTGCACACATTCCGGACTACCGGTAGGCGCAGGCCAGACTGCCAGACCACCTGCTTACAGCCAGTACACGACGATGTACAGCCCGAGCCACACAACGTCCACAAAGTGCCAGTACCACGCCGCGCCTTCGAACGCGAAGTGATGCTCCGCCGTGAAGTGGCCGCGAATCAATCGCACCAGCACCACCGCCAGCATCGTGCCGCCGAGGAACACGTGGAAACCGTGGAAGCCCGTCAGCAGGAAGAAGGTCGATCCATAGACGCCCGACGACAACGTCAGATTCAATTCGTTGTACGCGTGGAAGTACTCGAAGGCTTGCAGGAACAGGAAGCAGACGCCGAGCACCAGCGTAGCCGCCAGCCAGATGATCGCCTTCTTGCGATGATCTTCACGCAGTGCATGGTGCGAGACCGTCAACGTCGCGCCCGACGACAGCAGCAGCGCGGTATTGATAGTCGGCACCGGCCACGGCTGCATCGACTTGAAGGTCGAGACCAGCGCTGCCGGACCGTTGTTCGGCCACACCGCCGAAAAGTCCGGCCAGATTAGCTTGTAGTCGAGGCTGCCCAGTTGATGCAGCGCAATTTCACGCGCATAGAACAACGCGCCGAAGAACGCACCGAAGAACATCACTTCGGAGAAGATGAACCAGCTCATGCTCCAGCGGTACGACTTGTCGACATTTTTGCCGTACATGCCGCTTTCCGATTCCGCGATCGCGTCGCCGAACCAGTGCCACAGCGTAAAGAGCAGCCACAACAAACCGACTACCACGCCGATCGGCGCCCAGTCGTGGTCGTTGATCCAGGCCGCAAGCGATCCGAGCATGACCAGCAACCCGGCAGCGGCGCTGATCGGATGCCGCGACGGATGCGGTACGAAATAGTACGGGCTCTCGTTTTGACCGCTCATTCTTGATTCTCCACTTCAGTCCAGTTGTTCCGGAATCTCCGGCTGTATCTTCGGCGGCGCGTCGAACCCGCACCGCTTCACTCTAATTCGTGGGCCCTACTGCGCCCTTCACTACCGCTGCGTCCAACCGTCTCAGCCCACCACCGCGCGCACGACCAGGATCAGCACGCCAATGAAAATGGCCGCGCAGATCAGTGCCGCCGCGATCACATGCAGCGGATTCAGTTGCGTGGCGTCGGCTTCCAGATCGCGACGCTTGCGCACACCGAAAAACGACCAGAGCACGGCCCGCATCGACTGACCAAAACTACTCTTGCGCGGGGCGCTGCCGTTATCGCTCATCTTGTCCCGGTTTCCTTCGCCTGGGCGGGGGTAACCCGTCAGGCGGGATTGGCGGTGGTTGCCGCCGTGTTGGCCGTGTCAGCCGTGGGTGTGGCGCTTCCGGCCGTTGCCGCAGCCGGCGTGTTCAATTCAAAAAACGTGTACGACAACGTGATCGTCTTCACGTCTTTCGGCAGCTTCGGATCGACCACGAACACCACCGGCATCCGCCTCGTCTGATTCGCCGTCAACGTCTGCTGCGTAAAGCAAAAACATTCGATCTTCTTGAAGTATTCGGTTGCCTGCTTCGGCGCGTAGCTCGGAATGGCTTGCGCCTGAATCGTGCGCGCCTGTTCGTTGCTGACCTCGTACATCACGGTGGTCACTTCGCCCGGATGCACGTCGAGACTGCGCTGCTCCGGCTTGAAACCCAGCGGGCCGCGCGCGTTCGCATCGAATTCGATCGAAATCGTGCGGCTCATGTCGACCTGCGTGTTCTTCGCCTCGCGCACCGTGGCATCACGCTGCACGAGGTTGTTGATGCCGGTGATCTGGCAGATCGCGCGGTACATGGGCACCAGCGCGAAACCAAAACCGAACATCATCAACGCGACGACGAACAGCTTGATCAGCATCGAACGGTTAAAAGAGCGGTCGGCCTGAGCCGGCGGTTGCGTCGACATCTCAATCCTCAACAAACCAGCGAACAGACAGCAACGCCCGCTTCAGGTGAAGAAGCGCTGCTTGATGATGACGCTCGCGAAAAAGACCGCCGCGATGACGAACATCACCCAACCTATCCGCCTGTTGCCCGCGCGAATCTGCTCCGGCGATCGTCTTTCCTGTGGATTGCGCGTCATGCTCGATTTTCTGAATACTTTTGTGACTTGCCGGGTGACAGGCGGCTGGGCCGCTGCCCCGGTTCCGCTCGCGGCACGTTGCGCCGCAGCCGGAACCGGTTGCCTCCCCCACTGCCGATTTACTCGACCGTCGGCGGGTGTTCGAACGTGTGGAACGGAGCCGGGCTCGGCACGGTCCATTCGAGGCCCGTTGCGCCGTCCCACGGCTTGTCGCCGGCTTTTTCGAGTTCGCCGCCGCCACGGTAGGCCGGCAGCGCAACCGCGAACAGGAAGTAGACCTGCGCCAGACCAAAGCCGAACGCGCCGATCGAGATGACCTGGTTCCAGTCGGTGAACTGTGCCGGGTAGTCAGCATAACGACGCGGCATGCCAGCCAGACCGACGAAGTGCATCGGCAGGAACGCGAGGTTGAAGAAGAACATCGACGCCCAGAAGTGGATCTTGCCGCGCGTTTCGTTGTACATCCAGCCGGTCCACTTCGGCGCCCAGTAGTACCAGCCTGAGAAAAGCGCGAAGAGTGACCCCGCCACCAGCACGTAGTGGAAGTGCGCGACCACGAAATAAGTCCCGTGATACTGGATGTCGAGCGGCGCCATGGCCAACATCAGGCCGGACAGACCGCCGAACGTGAACACCAGCAGGAAGCCGACCGCGAACAGCATCGGCGTTTCGAAGCTCAACGAACCGCGCCACATCGTCGCGACCCAGTTGAACACCTTCACGCCGGTCGGCACGGCGATCAGCATCGTCGCGTACATGAAGAACAGCTGGCCCGTCACCGGCATGCCGGTGGCGAACATGTGGTGCGCCCAGACCATGAACGACAGAATCGCGATCGACGAGGTTGCGTACACCATCGAGCTATAGCCGAACAGCGGCTTGCGCGAGAACGCCGGAATCACCTGCGACACGATCCCGAACGCCGGCAAGATCATGATGTACACCTCGGGGTGCCCGAAGAACCAGAAGATGTGCTGGTACATGACCGGGTCGCCGCCGCCTGCCGCGTTGAAGAACGACGTGCCGAAGTGGCGATCGAACAGCACCATGGTGATCGCGCCTGCCAGAACCGGCATCACGGCGATCAGCAGGTACGCGGTGATCAGCCACGTCCAGACGAACATCGGCATTTTCATCAGCGTGAGGCCAGGTGCGCGCATGTTCAGGATCGTCACGACGATGTTGATCCCGCCCATGATCGACGAAGCGCCCATCAAGTGGATCGCGAAAATCGCGAAGTCCATGCCCGGGCCCATCTGCGTGGAGAGCGGCGCGTACAGCGTCCAGCCCGCGGCGGTCGCGCCGCCCGGTGCGAAGAACGAGCCGACCAGCAACACAGCGGCCACCGGCAGCAGCCAGAAGCTGAAGTTGTTCATACGCGCGAACGCCATGTCCGACGCGCCGATCTGCAGCGGAATCATCCAATTCGCGAAGCCGACGAAGGCCGGCATGATCGCGCCGAACACCATGATCAGGCCATGCATGGTGGTCAGCTGATTGAAGAACTCGGGACGCATGATCTGCAGACCCGGTTCGAACAGTTCGGCACGGATCATCAGCGCCATCACGCCCCCGGAGAGGAACATGGTGAACGAGAAGATCAGGTACAGCGTACCGATGTCCTTGTGATTGGTTGCGAACAGCCAACGACGCCAGCCATGCGGCGTTTCGTGGGCATGGTCGCCGTGTACGTGCTCGTGGCCCGCGGTTACATCGTGTCCGATGCTAGACATGACAATCTCCTAATGCGAATACTGCGGTGCTGACCATGAACACGTCAGGCGGCCGGGCTGATCTGAACACGCCGGGCTTCTTTCGCGTCGCTGCCGCCCGTGATCGTTTCTGGCTTCTTTAAAATAATATGGTCTTCGGCAATGCCGGCTGCTTTCAGTGCGTCGCGAACGGCTTCGGCGCGGGTCTTCGCGAGCTTCGCGTTGACGTCGGCGGAGCCGGTTGCGTCGGTGAAGCCCGACAGCGTGAATTTCGCGTCCGGATGCGCCTTCGCGAAAGCGGCGGCCGCGTCGACCGCCGCTTTCGCGTCGGCCGGCAGCGTGCTCTTGCCGGTGTCGAAGTAGATGCTGGCCGGCAGCGCCGCTTGCGTGGCCGCCGCGCTGTCCGAGCCGGCTGCCGCTGCGTCCGCGCCCGAAGCGCCCGATGCTGCCGCCGCGCCCGACGCCGCTTCCGCGCCGCTTGCCGCTGCGCCGGCACCTGCTGCGTCGGCCAGATGGTTGCCGCCTTCCGGCAGCTTGCCGTTACGGGCGTCCAGAATCTGCTTCGGCTGGAGAATGTCGCCGGTGTGGTTGCCCCACGAGTTACGTTCGTACGTGATCACCGAAGCGATTTCGATGTCGTTCAGCGTAGGCGCCCACGACGGCATTGCGTTCTTGCCCTTCAGCACCAGGCTGACGTGCTCGGCGATCGGGCCGTTGGCGATCTTGCTGCCGTCGAGCGCCGGGAATGCGCCCGCGCCCTTACCGTTCGGCTGGTGGCAGACCGCGCAGTTCGCCGTGTACACCTTGCCGCCGCGCTCCATCAACTCGGCCATCGTGTAGGTCTTGTTCGGGTCGTCCTGGCTGGCGGCCATTTTCGCCTTTTGCGTTTCGACCCACTTCGCGTAGTCGTCGGCGGACAGCACTTCGACCACCACCGGCATGAACGCGTGTTCCTTGCCGCACAGTTCGGTACAGAAGCCGCGGAACGTGCCGGTCTTGTCAGCCTTGAACCACGTGTCGCGCACGAAACCCGGGATCGCGTCCTGCTTCACGCCGAAAGCCGGCACGTACCAGGAGTGGACCACGTCGTTCGCGGTGGTGATGATGCGGATTTTCTTGTCGACCGGGACGACCAGCGGATTGTCGACTTCCTGCAGATACGTGGTGGAAATCGGCAAGCGACCATCGGTTTCCGCACGCGGCGTGGCCAGCGTGGACAGGAAGTTGATGCCTTCGCCCGGGCCCTTCACGTAGTCGTAGCCCCATTTCCACTGATAGCCGGTGACCTTGACGGTGAGGTCGGCATTCGTGGTGTCTTTCATCGCGACGACGGTCTTGGTGGCCGGCAGCGCCATCAACACGACGATGACGAACGGTACGATCGTCCAGATGATTTCGACGGTGGTGCTTTCGTGGAAATTCGAAGCTTTGTGGCCTTTCGATTTGCGGTGCGCAAAGATCGAATAGAACATCACGCCGAACACGCCGACGAAGATGACCAGGCACAGAACCAGCATGAACATGTGGAGGCTGAAGAGCTCCTCAGCGATTTTCGTCGCCGGCGGCTGGAGATTGATCTCGTTGACGGCAGGGCCGCCCGGAACATCGCCCACTGCCAGGGCGGCACCGGCGAAAAGCAGTCCGCTCATCGCCAGCACACCCATGAGGGCTCGCTTGATTGTTTTCATAGCTTCCTTACCCAAATTTTCCATTCAAACCCTCGACCCCACCGACTGGCTGTCTCGCGCTCCCCTTGAACGCCGCGCGTCTCAACGCATCTAACAACGCGTGAGCCACATACGCAATTCACCTGCGAACTGCGCGCGCCGATACTGCGCGAGATGTTGCCCAATCATGATCGTCTGGCCACGCGAGACCAGTTTGATCTGGTCACGCGGCGTTGCGCCCGGCTCGATCCGCACCCAGCGCGGATTGAATTCGAACTGCGTGAGCTTCTCGGCGCTGACCTGCTCGATCACGAGCCGGTTCGGAAACAACCGGATGCGCTCGTAATCCACAGCATGACGCGCGTATATGGCAAACGCGATACCCACCGCCAGCAATTCGATACCGGTGAACGGCAACACCAGCCAGGCGCCGACCAGAACCAGCATGAAAGCAATTGCCAACGAGAACAACGCAAGCGACACGTAGAAACCGACGAACTGCCGCGGCGATATCGAACAGTTGCGTTTCATGGTCCAGTCTTTGAGGACTGGTTCTGAATCCGCCAGCAGATCTGATGCTTCCATCGCTGCCTCCTGCGAACCGCCGCTTTCGGTCATGTGGCGCGGCCTTCTGAACCAGCCGCCCGATCACAACCGAGTCTCCTCATCATGCAGTACTTTGCCTCCGGCCTGCCGCCCCAAATGTGGGGACTCCGGGCGACAAACTGACGCATTATAGGCGCGATCCATAGCATCCACAAGCAAGGGCCAAATGGCCCAAAAGCCCGGTGCGACAAGCCTCCGCGCCGTTTTGACGCAGCTTTTGCGCGTCTTTTGAAGCGGAAATTTCAGACATAACAGATGTCGTCTTTACCGCCTCAACGATTCCTCGACGAGCTTCGTCCGATGTCCTCGATTCGCACGATCCCGTGACCTTCGGCGGTGGTGCGCGGCACGGCTTTCCATGCGTGTCCGTAGATCACCTCGAAGGTCAGCGCGAGGGTGCCGTCGGCGCGCCGGCGCGCTTCGAGCGCCGCCAGCAAAGCCTTATGCAGCCGACGTGCAGCGCCGCCCGCGGACGCTTCACGCTCGAATGCGCGCTCGAACGGATAGGCGCCCCAACGACGCACGTCCGCGAGCAGCGACTCCGGCGACTTATAGGTAATGGTGAGGACTTCCTGATCCATCACCGGAATTTCGAAGCCGCTCTCCACCAGCATATCGCCCAGATCGTGCATATCGACAAAGTCGATCACATGCTTGCGCGAGGCGACGCCGTGCGCGGCCTCGACCTCGGCGTATGCGCCGCGCAATTCCTTGAGCGTGTCGGGGCCGAGCGTGCTGAACATCAACAGGCCGTTGACCTTGAGCACGCGCTGCCACTCGGGAAACACGAGATCGGGCCGCGAGTGCCAATGCAGCGCGAGGTTGGACCAGATGAATTCGAAGGCGCCGGCCGCGAACGGCAGCGCCGAGAAGTCGGCCTGCGCGAAGCGCGGACCGCGGGCGCCGAGCGCTTTGCCGAGCGAAGCCGGCAGGAAGCGCCGCCAGCTCGTGTCGCCCGAGTCATGGTGTAGCGCACGGGTCAGCATGCCGTGCGACAGGTCGGTGCCGAATACCAGCGCTTCAGGGAAGCGCTCGCGCAGCGCGGGCAGGTCTTCGCCCGCACCGCAACCGGCGTCGAGCACACTGGCCGGCGTGACCTTGATGTAATCGAGCCGCTCACGCATGCGCTGCGCGATCTCGCGCGGCAGGAACGCGACGTCGTCGAAGGTCACCGCGCGGCGGTCGAAAATGCGCCGGAGACGCCGTGAATCGTAGGCCGGACGGCCTGATTGAGCGGGAGTTGGGGACATGGGTGTCGTGCTGGCGTAGAGCAGGAAGTATACTCGTTCGTTTCCTTCCATTCAGTGGGGACGGCCTGCGCGGGCCTTCCAATCGTGGCACTCCGACCATTTTCTTCGTCATCCGGCGGCCGGTTCGCGCGTTTCGCGCGCGGCCTTCGTTCGGCGTGGCCGCACGCCATGCAGGCCGCATTGCCGAACCTGTGTGCGTTATGCGGCAATTTGTCGCATAACACGCTGTGCGCCTATTGCGACGAAGCGTACTGGAACGAGAGCCGCGTGCGCTGCACCACGTGCGCAGCGCCGCTCGCGTCGACGCGCTGGGCAGGCCACACGCAATACCGGTGTGCTGACTGCATCAGCGAGCCGCCGCCGTTCGACGCGACTTTCGCCCTCGCCGACTACCGCGCGCCGCTCGACACGCTGGCGGTCGGTCTGAAATTCCGCGCCCGGCTGATGCTGGCGCGCGAGTTCGCGCAACGCCTCGCGCGTCTGGCGCAAGACTCGTGGCGCGATGCGTCGGACATGCCCGACGTGATCGCGCCCGTGCCGCTGGCGCGGCAACGTCTCGCCGAGCGCGGCTATAACCAGGCCTGGCAGATCGCCAGACCGTTGGCTCGCGCGCTGAAACTGCGCAGCGACGCCACCTTGCTGCAGCGGGTGATCCATACCGCGCCGCAGTCGCGGCTCGACCTCGACGCGCGCCGCCAGAACGTAGGCCGCGCGTTCAAGGTCAGGGCAAGTGTCTGCGGTCTGCACGTGGGCATCGTCGACGATGTGATGACGACCGGCGCAACCCTTGAAGCGCTGGCGCGCACGCTCAAAGCAGCCGGCGCGTGCCGGGTCACCAATTTCGTCGCGCTGCGCACCCCGAAAAACTAGTCTCCACCCGATCTCATCCCATCATGTTCAATGTCGTTCTCGTCGAACCCGAAATCCCGCCGAACACCGGCAACGTGATCCGCCTGTGCGCCAACACTGGCGCGCGGCTGCATCTGATCGAGCCGCTCGGTTTTCCGCTCGACGACGCCAAGCTGCGCCGCGCCGGCCTCGACTATCACGAGTATGCGCAGATGAACGTGCATGCCGACTGGGCCGCGTTCGTCGCCAAAGAAACACCGGACCCGGCGCGCATGTTCGCGTTCACCACGCGGGGCTCGGGCCGCTTTCACGAGCACGCTTTTCAATCGGGCGACTGGTTCGTGTTCGGCGCCGAAACGCGCGGCCTGCCCGACACGGTGCTCGACCAGTTCGCCAACGAACAGCGCGTGCGCCTGCCCATGCGGCCGGGCAACCGCAGCCTGAATCTGTCGAATACCGTCGCGATCGTGGTGTTCGAGGCGTGGCGTCAGACCGGCTTCGACGGCGGCGCCTGACGGCGCGTCAGTTCGGCCAGATACCGCGCGAGCATCGCGTCGTCGAAACAGGCGAACACGACTCGCTCGATCCGCGGCGTGTTCGGCAAGGTGTCGAGCACCGTGCCGACCGCGATCCGCACCGCATCGTCGGCGGGAAAATGGTAGATGCCGCAACTAATTGCGGGAAACGCGATGCTCGTGCATTGCGCCTCGCGCGCGACCTCGAGCGAGCGCCGATAGCAGGACGCCAGCAACCCGGCCTCGCCCTGCGCGCCGCCCCGCCAGACTGGCCCGACTGCGTGAATCACATAGTGGGCCGGCAAGTGGTGCCCGCCGGAGAGCTTCGCGTCGCCGGTTGCGCAACCGCCGAGCGCCTCGCATTCGGGCAGCAAGTCCTTGCCGGCCGCCCGATGAATCGCGCCATCCACGCCGCCGCCACCTAATAAGGACGTATTCGCGGCGTTGACGATCGCATCCACGGCGAGCGTGGTGATGTCGACCCGGCGCGCTTCCAGCGTGCAGCCATTGATATTGAGCATGGGAACCTCGCTAGTCCGAAGCGTCGATAACAACGTGGACCGCGAAGGCAGCCAGCCGTTCAGCGCTTTTGCGCGCTAAACGGCTGAAACACAACGCTTATTCAGCTTTGGAATCGCGCCGCAAGAGGGCGCTGACGGCGTCGCGCGGGGCCACGCCGTCGAACAACACGGCGCAGACCGCCTGCGTGATCGGCATCTCGATCGCATGCGCACGCGCGATCGCCAGAACAGCTTGCGCACAACGCACGCCTTCAGCCACGTGGCCGAGACCGCCGAGAATGTCGTCGAGCGTGCGGCCCGCGGCGAGTTGCACGCCGACCGTACGATTGCGCGACAGGTCGCCGGTGGCGGTCAGGATCAGATCACCCAAGCCGGTGAGCCCCGTGAACGTTTCCGCCCGTCCGCCGAGGGTCACGCCGAGGCGCGACATTTCGGCCAGACCGCGCGTGATCAGCGCGGCCCGCGCGTTCAGACCGAGCCCGAGACCGTCGGCAATGCCCGTGGCGATCGCCAGCACGTTCTTCACCGCGCCGCCCACTTCCACGCCGACGACGTCGTCGCCGGTATAGATGCGCATCGCGCCATGATGAAACGCGGCGACCGTACGTTCGCGGCACGCCGCCGAACCGCTCGCGATCGTCAACGCGACCGGCAAGCCCTGGCCGACTTCGCGCGCGAAACTCGGACCGGACAGCACGCCATTGCTGGCATGCCCCGCCAGTTCGGCCGCCACCACCTGATGCGGCAGCAACTGCGAATCGGCTTCGAAACCTTTGCACAACCACACCACATGCGCCGGCACTTTGCCCGCGTCGCGCATCGCCTGAAACAGACCGCGCAGACCCGCCACGGGCGTTGCCACGACACACAAGGCTTCGTCTGACAGCGCGTGGTCGAGCGCCGCGTTCAGGTCGGCTTCATAGCGAAGCGCCGCGGGCAAAGCAACGCCCGCCAGATAGCGGGCGTTTTCGTGCGAGGCGGAGAGGTCGGCAATGAGCGCGGCTTCACGCGCCCACAACACCGTGTCGTGCCGTACGGCCAGATGGCCGGCGAGGGCTGTGCCCCATGCGCCGGCGCCAAGGACAGCAACCTTCATAGCCGGCACTGCCTCGGACACTTAGTGCGTGACGCCGTTCTGCGCCGCGCCTTCCTGGCCGCCCATCTGCGCGAGACGCTGCTCGTACAGCGCCTGGAAGTTGATCTCGGCGAGGTGGATCGGCGGGAAACCGGCGCGGGTGATCGCGTCGGCAATGTTCGAGCGCAGGTACGGGAACAGGATCGTCGGGCAGGCAATGCCGACCAGCGGATCGATCTGGTCAGCCGGAATGTTGCGGATGTCGAAAATGCCGGCTTGCTTGGCTTCGATCAGGAACGCGACCTTGTCCGACACCTTGGCCGTGACCGTGCCCGTGACGAGGATTTCGAACACGGTGTCGGCGAGGCGCTCGGCCTTCACGTCGACTTCCACTTCCACCGACGGCATTTCCTGCTCGAGGAAGATACCCGGCGAATTCGGCTGCTCGAGCGACATGTCCTTCAGGTAAATGCGCTGGATGTTGAAGAACGGCTGGTTATTCTCGTCGGACATGATGAAGTGATTTCCTGATAGATATGCAAGGCGGCGGCCCACGTGCATGGGCCGCCAGATCGTTGCGGCGCGCCGCCCGCCCGGATCGGGCGAGGATGCGCCGGCTTGGTTTTCACCCGCCCATTCAGGCGCCCGCAGGCGCGCGAATTCAGGCGGTTGCTTCGAGCAGCGGCATCAAACCGCCCGCGCGATCGAGCGCGGACAGGTCATCGTACCCGCCGACATGCGTCTCGCCGATGAACACCTGCGGCACCGTGCGACGACCCGTCCGGGTCATCATTTCTTCACGACGGGCCGGGTCTTTGTCGATCAGTACCTTCTCAACGTGCTCGACGCCGCGCGACTTTAAAAGACGTTCGGCCATCTGGCAATACGGGCACACCTGGGTGCTGTACATGATCACTTTGTTCACTTGGCTGCTCCTTGTTTCACGACCGGCATACCGGCTTTCTGCCAGGCGTCGACACCGCCTTCGAGAACATGGACTTCGGCATACCCTGCATCCTGCACGATACGCGCTGCCTTGTTCGACTGCTGGCCGGTCTGGCAAACCAGCAGCACCGGGTTGTTCTTGTTTTTGACGAGTTGCGCGACTTTCGCCTGCAATTCGGCAAATTCAAGCTGCCGTGCCGCGGGCAAATGGCCCTTGGCGAACTCGGCGGACGGCCGCAGATCGATGACCGCCGCATTGCGCCGGTTGATCAGTTGGGTGGCTTCAGCAGCCGACAGGCCGCCGCGTCCGCGCCGGCTGATCGTTGGCCACAGCAGCAACCCACCGGAGATGAGGACGATCGCGATCAGTACAAGGTTTGTGTAATCAGTGAAAAACTTCACGGAAAATCCGCCGAAAAAGAGAGAAATCGAAAAGGGCAATCCAGCCATTATAAAATAACCGTCTGACGCGATGGCGACGCTCCGTCAAACGAGCCCTCGCAACGCTTTTACCGCTTCCTTACTACCGACCGGCAATCTCATGTACAAACTCGTTCTCATCCGCCACGGCGAATCGACGTGGAACAAGGAAAACCGCTTCACCGGCTGGGTCGACGTCGACCTCACCGAACAGGGCAACCGGGAAGCGCAGCAGGCAGGCGTGCTGCTGAAGGAATCGGGCTACACGTTCGATATCGCCTACACGTCGGTGCTCAAACGCGCGATCCGCACGCTGTGGCACGTGCAGGACAAGATGGATCTGATGTACCTGCCGGTCGTGCATTCGTGGCGTCTGAACGAGCGCCACTACGGCGCGCTGTCGGGTCTGAACAAGGCCGAAACCGCCGCGAAGTTCGGCGACGAACAGGTGCTGGTCTGGCGCCGCAGCTACGACACGCCGCCGCCGGCGTTGGAGCCGACCGACGAACGCGCACCGTACGACGATCCGCGTTACGCCAAGGTGCCGCGCGAACAACTGCCGCTGACCGAGTGCCTGAAAGACACGGTCGCGCGCGTGCTGCCGCTGTGGAACGAATCGATCGCGCCGGCCATCAAGTCGGGCCGCAAGGTGGTGATCGCCGCCCACGGCAACTCGATCCGCGCGATGGTGAAGTACCTCGACAATATTTCCGACGACGACATCGTCGGGCTGAATATTCCGAACGGCGTGCCGCTCGTCTACGAACTCGACGAGAACCTGAAGCCGCTCAAGCACTACTACCTGGGCGACCAGGAAGCGATCGCCAAGGCGCAAGCCGCGGTCGCCAAGCAGGGCAAGGCCGGCTAATCAGCGTCACCGGCGAAGGCCCATGTTCCGGCCTTCGCCCTCTCTTGCAGCACGGCCATTTCCCAGCCACTCTGCTGCCATTTTCCAGCCATGTGCAAGCGGCCTTCCGGCTGCTTCGCATGCGCTTTGGCCGTTACCGCACATTACTTCGGCGTCGCGGGTACGATCTCACGAACCAGGCTTGGCCTGCGCTGTCGAATCACGATTGCCTGCGCTGCGCCCTTTGTGGGCGGGTGTGCAGTTATACTTGTCCGTCCCCATCTCTATCGACGCTGCCACGCGCTTCCGACCGCAACAGACTCTATGCGAAAGAACCTGAAAAATATCGGCCTGATTGCCGCGGGCCTTGCTACCGGTGTATTTGCCACCCTGCAACTTTCGGCCTCGGCCCAGCAACCCGCCAGCGCCGCATCAAGCACCGCCACGCCGCTGCCGCTGGACCAGCTCAGGCTCTTTGCCGAAGTGTTCGGGCAAATCAAGCACGAGTACGTCGAACCGGTTGACGACAAGAAGCTCCTCACCGCCGCCATCAAAGGCATGGTGGCGAGTCTCGACCCGCACTCGTCGTATCTCGACAAGACCGATTACGAAGAACTGCAGGAGCAGACCAAAGGTCGCTTCGCGGGTCTCGGCATCGAAATTTCGTCGGAAGACGGCCTGATCAAGGTGATTTCGCCGATCGAAGACACGCCCGCGTTCCGCGCTGGCATTCGTCCGGGCGACCTGATCACGCGTATCAACGACAAGCCGGTGCGCGGCATGACGCTCGACCAGGCGGTCAAGCAGATGCGCGGCGACCCCGGCACCAAGGTCACGCTCACGATCTTCCGCAAGACCGACGACCGCACGTTCCCGCTCACGGTCACGCGCGCAATCATCAAGGTCCAGTCGGTCAAGATGAAGATTCTTGCGCCGGGCTACGCGTATATCCGCATCACGAGCTTCCAGGAACGCACCACGCCTGATCTGGCCGCCCGTCTGCAAGACATCGCGCGTCAGCAGCCGAACCTGAAGGGCCTCGTGCTCGATCTGCGTAACAACGGCGGCGGTCTGCTGCAAAGCGCGGTCGGCGTGGCCGGCGCGTTCCTGCCGCCGGATTCGGTGGTGGTGTCGACCAACGGCCAGATTCCGGATTCGAAGCAGGTCTACCGCGATACCTACGACAACTACCGTCTGCAGTCTTTCGACAGCGATCCGCTGAAAGACGAAGCGCCGATCTTCAAGACCGTGCCGATGGTCGTGCTGACCAACGCGTACTCCGCGTCGGCGTCGGAAATCGTCGCGGGCGCGCTGCAGGATCAGCACCGTGCGCTGATCGTCGGCAAGACGACCTTCGGCAAGGGCTCGGTGCAAACCGTGCGCCCCATGACCGCGGACACCGCGCTGCGTCTGACCACGGCGTACTACTACACGCCGAGCGGCCGTTCGATCCAGAACAAGGGCATCCGTCCTGACGTCGCGGTCGACCAGTACGCCGAAGGCGATCCGGACGACGCACTCGTCACGCGCGAAGTCGACTACTCGAATCACCTTGCGAACACGCAAGACCCGAACGAGAAGAAGGAAGCGGAACAGCGTGAAACGGATCGCATGGAACAACTGCGTATCCTCGAAGAGCAGAACGACAAGAAGACGCCGGAACAGCGCCAGAAGGATCGTGAGCGCAAGCCGGTGGAATTCGGTTCGAACGACGACTTCATGCTGCAACAGGCGTTGAACAAGCTGGAAGGCAAGCCGGTGCAGGAATCGAAGTCGCTGAGCGAGCGGCGTCTGGCGCAGAGCAAGCCGGCAACGTCGGCGTCCGCGCCGGTCGCAGTCAAGCCGACCCAGCCGGTTCCGGGTGCATCGGCTCCGGCCGCCGCGCCGAGCAAGTAAGCAGCAAGCTTTAGCGTGCGCCTCCGGGTGTCTTCGCCGCAAACCATCGCGGCGAAGACACCCGGGATCACCCGCACGCCATCAGCCATTCTCTTCGCGCGATTAAAATAACGACAACGCGCACCGCAGACCACCTGTCTGCGTTTCACCGCGCGCACACTCACACGCGCCCCGCCATGAATGACGATCAACTCCTCCGCTATTCCCGCCATATCCTCGTTGACGAAATCGGTATCGAGGCGCAGCAGCGTTTTATCGACGCGCACGCGATCATCGTCGGCGCGGGCGGATTGGGCTCGCCGGCGGCGATGTATCTCGCAGCGGCAGGTGCAGGCCGTTTGACGCTGGTCGATGCCGACACAGTCGATCTGACCAATCTGCAGCGGCAGATCCTGCATGTGACGGCATCGGTCGGGCGCAAGAAGGTGGAGTCCGGGCGCGACGCGCTCGCGCAGATCAATCCCGAGGTCGTGGTGAACGCGGTCGACGAGCGCATCGACGATGCCTGGCTCGATCGCGAAGTGCCGCACGCGACCGTCGTGCTCGATTGCACCGATAACTTCGCGACACGCCACGCAATCAACCGCGCCTGCGTGAAGCACGGCGTGCCGCTGGTGTCGGGCGCGGCGTTGCGCTTCGACGGCCAGATCAGCACGTTCGATTTCCGCGACGAAGCCTCGCCCTGCTATGCGTGCGTGTTCCCGGAAGACCAGCCGTTCGAGGAAGTCGCGTGTTCGACGATGGGCGTGTTCGCGCCAACCGTCGGCATTATCGGTTCGATGCAGGCCGCTGAAGCGCTGCGGGTCATCGGCGACATCGGCACACCGCTGGTAGGCCGTTTGATGATGCTCGATTCGTTGCGAATGGAATGGACCACGATGCGCATTGCACGGCAGCCCGATTGCCCGGTATGTGGACACGCGCATCCTGCCTGACGCGGCTGTGCTGCCGGGCCAAATAAAAAACGCCGCAACTTTTCAGTGCGGCGTTTTTCTTTAGCAGCGTCGAAACATCAAACCAGCGTCACCCGCTTGAGCGCCGCCTGCACTTCTTCCGGTTCGAACGAGGCCAGCACGTCGGCCACCGGCTTCTCCAGCGTCTTCAGATGCGAGCGCAGCACTTCCTGCTTCACCACCAGAATCTGACTCGGGTGCATCGAAAACTCGGTGAGGCCCATGCCGAGCAACAAGCGCGTCAACGCCGGATCGCCCGCCATTTCCCCGCACACCGACACCGGCACACCCGCCCGTTTCGCTTCGCGCAGCGTGAAGGCGATCAGATGCAGCACCGCCGGATGCAGCGGGTCGTACAGATGCGCGACCGAGTTGTCCGCCCGATCAATCGCCAGCGTGTACTGGATCAGATCGTTGGTGCCGATTGACAGGAAGTCGAGCCGCTTCAGGAACAACGGCAACGCAATCGCGGCGGCCGGAATTTCGATCATGGCGCCGACCTGCACGTTCGGATCGTAGGCAATGCCCGCGTCGTCCAACTGACGCTTGGCTTCGCGAATCAGGTCGAGCGTCTGGTCGATTTCCTGCGCGTGCGCGAGCATCGGAATCAGAATCTTCACCGTGCCGAACGCCGATGCACGCAGAATTGCACGCAACTGCGTGAGGAACATCTGCGGCTCGGACAGGCTCCAGCGAATCGCTCTGAGCCCCAGCGCGGGGTTCGCGGCGGTTTCGTAGCTGTCGGCACCGCTCATCGAGTCGAGCGGCTTGTCGGCGCCCACGTCGATTGTGCGAATCGTGACCGGCAGGCCGTTCATCAACTCGACCGCGCGACGGTATGCGCCGAACTGTTCTTCCTCTTCCGGCAGCCGGTCCTTGTGATTCATGAACAGGAACTCCGTGCGGAACAGCCCCACACCGGTCGCGCCCGAATCGACCGCCGCCTTCGCGTCGTCTGGCAACTCGATATTCGCGCACAGCTCGATCCGCGTGCCGCACAGCGTTTGCGTCGGCGAAAACTTCAGCCGCTGCAGCTTGCGCTGCTCGAGCGCTTTTTCGCTCTGACGGTACGAGTATTCCTCGAGCACGATCGGCGCCGGATCGACGATCACGATGCCATGATCGCCGTCGACAATGATCAGGTCGTCCTGGCGGATCAACGCGCTTGCGTGCTGCACCCCCACCGCGGCCGGAATGCCCAGACTACGCGCGACGATCGCCGTATGCGAGGTGCGGCCGCCGAGGTCCGTGACGAAGCCTTGAAACGTTTGCGTTTTGAATTGCATCATGTCGGCCGGCGCGATGTCATGCGCGACCACGATCATTTCGTCGCACGCGCCATGCACGCCATCCACCAGCGCCACCGACGCCCCCGCCAACGCTTTCAGCACCCGCTCCACCACCTGCTGGATATCGGCTTTGCGTTCGCGCAAATATTCGTCTTCGATATCGTCGAAGTGGCGCGACAGACGTTCGAGCTGTTCGGTCAGCGCCCATTCCACGTTGTAGCGGCGCGTGCGGATCAGATCGATGGTTTCCTGCACGAGCATCGCATCGTTCAGGATCATTGAATGAACGTTGATGAACGCGCCCATTTCGCTCGGCGCGTCTGCCGCGAGATCGGCGCGCAACGCGTCGAGCTCATGGTGCACCTGTTGCTGCGCCGCGCGAAAGCGCTCGACCTCGCCCTCGATCTGGGCGGGTTCGATCAGATAGTGGTCTACGTCAAGTGCGGCCGGGGCGATCAGATAAGCCCGCCCGATGGCGATACCGCGTGACACGGGAATTCCATGCAGCGTGAAGGACACGCGCACCTCCTCTAGTTGTGTGATGCCGCGGCAAACCGCTGCAATGCTCTCAGACTCTCGTCGTCATTATAAATTCCGCGCTCTTTGCACGTAGGCCAGGCCTGTGTGCAGCGCAGCACGAAAAATCGTAAGCGGCGCGACAATCCGCCTTCACCCAGCTTGCGTTCGGACTACGCAAACCTGAACCGAACCTGCCTGTCTCTTCGTTTCGCTTTCACCGGTCTCGCAAGCGCGCCTCTCATGCGCGCGTCTTCATCCAATCATTGTCGCGCGCTAAAAAAAACGCCGCGGATAGCCGCGGCGTTTTTGCCTATCGCAACCTGCACGCGCTACTTACTGACCTTCGCCGAATTTATCGGCAATCAGTTTCAACAATGCGTCCATGGCTTCTTTTTCGTCCGAGCCTTCGGTTTCGATCAGCACTGTGCTGCCGATGCCCGCGGCCAGCATCATGACGCCCATGATGCTCTTGGCATTGATACGGCGGCCGTTACGGCTCATCCAGATTTCCGCCTGGTAGTTGCCCGCGAGTTGCGTCAACTTGGCCGACGCACGCGCGTGCAGCCCCAGCTTGTTCACAATAGTCGTTTCCTGTTGCAGCATGTGATGGTCCGAAGCGCGGGTAAGTGTGGTGGTGAAGTGTGAAACTGCAAACCGCTTGCAATGCGTTTAAAGCGTGAGCCAAACCGACCGGTCTACCTAGATGCCGGCCGAATCGGTTTTCTGGGTCAGGTCGGCGCCGACCGGCAATGCGGGCAGACAATCGCCTGGCGCCGCGTCCGGCGGCAAGGCCGGCAGACAATCGCCCGAGGCCGCGCATGGCGCGACGGGCGCCGGCGTGGCGGGTCCGATCGCGTGCACGCCCTTGGTCGCACCGGAGAGTGCCTTGTCGACCAGCGTGTCGAGCGGCGTGGCGCGATAACAGACCGCGCGCACCAGCATCGGCAAATTGACGCCGCACAGCACGCGCACGTCCGGCAGCGAAGCGAGCCGCCCGGCGATATTCGCGGGCGTGGCGCCGAACATGTCGGTGAGCACGAGCGCGCCGTTTTCTTCCCGGAGACGCTCGATCTCGGCGTTCGCGAAAGCGACCCGTTCAACCGGATCGCAATCCGGCGACACGTCGATCACGCCGATACGCGCCGGCAAGCCACCATAGATGTGCGAAATACAGTCGCGCAACGCGGTGGCAAACGGAGCGTGCGCAATGATCAGAATGCCTGCCATATCAGCCTTACTGCAAAAGAACGGCCCCGAACCGTGGACCGGGACGAAGCCCTGGCCCCAAGCGCCCTCGACCGGCCGTGGGCCATGAGGACCGGAACGCATCATCTGACGAGCCCGGCGCCGCGCCGGACAGGACGCCGGCAGCGCTGAAAAACGGCTCGATCACAGTCCGCAACCTATGCCCCGGGCATCGCTCGGATGCCGTCGATTCGGCTTGGCGCGGGAGAGCGGGCATTGTAGCAGGCCCATTTTCGCGCCAAAGCCGGTGTTCTGCCTGATGCGGATTTACTACACAGTTTGGGGGCTGTGGCGGGCATTCAACGCTAGGCCGCCGCGCGCTCCAACGCGTCGATAAACATGGCGGCGACGTCGAAACCGGTCTGATCCATGATCTCGCGGAAACAGGTCGGGCTCGTGACGTTGACCTCGGTCAGCCAGTCGCCGATCGCATCCAGCCCGGCCAGCAGCAAACCGCGCGCAGCCAGCACCGGCGCGAGCGTGTCGGCGATCTTGCGGTCATGCTCGGTTAGCGGACGCGCCACGCCGAGGCCACCCGCCGCCAGATTGCCGCGCACTTCATTGCCCTGAGGAATCCGCGCGAGCGAATACGGCACCGCTTCGCCGCCGATCAGCAGAATGCGCTTGTCGCCGTCCTTGATTTCGGGGATGAACTTCTGCGCCATCACCGAACGCGCGCCGTCGTGGCTCAGCATTTCGATGATCGAACCCAGGTTCATGCCGTCCGCCTTCACGCGGAACACGCCCATGCCGCCCATGCCGTCGAGCGGTTTCAGGATCACGTCGCCATGCTGTTCGTGGAACGCGCGCAGACGGGCTGCGTCGCGCGTGACCAGCGTGGGCGTGACGAACTGCGCGAATTCGCCGATCGCGAGCTTTTCCGAATGGTCGCGAATCGCCTGCGGCTTGTTGAAGATGCGCGCGCCGCCGCGTTCGGCCATTTCGAGCAGCCACGTTGACGTAACGTATTCCATGTCAAACGGCGGGTCCTTGCGCATCACCACGGCGCTAAAGCTCTTGAGCGAGCGCGCGGCGGGCGCGTCGGCGGCGTACCACGTGTCGCGATGCAGATCGGTCACGTCGCCGACAATCGCGAAGCGCTGCACGTTCGCCTCGACGTCGCCGCCGGTCCATGCCAGATGCTTCGGTTCGCAGGCATACACCGTGTGACCACGGCGTGCCGCTTCGGCCATCATCGCGTAGGTCGAGTCTTTGTAGATCTTGAACTGCGTGAGCGGATCGGCGATGAAAAGAATGTCCATGAAGGTCCCGGTGCGCCCTGATGGGCTTGGCATTGAGCGTCAATCTACGCGTTAAAAATGACAATGGCGGCACGCGCCGCCATCGACCACCCTGGGTGGCTTAAACCTGAATGGCTTCCGGATCGGTCTTTTCCAGCTCGACCGAAGCGGCCAGCAATCCGAGCCGCGCCACCACGCCATACATATAGAAGCGGTTCGGCGGCGCCGCGCCGGGCTTGGCGTGTGCATCCGGCAGCGCCGTGTGTTCGAAGCCGAGCGGCACGAAGTGCATGCCGGGCGCATTCAGATTCTGATCGCGCTCGCGGCTGCCGTGCACGCGGTAAAAGCCGCCCACGACGTAACGGTCGATCATGTACACGACCGGTTCCGCGACTTCGTCGCCGAGCCGTTCGAAGGTGTACACGCCTTCCTGCACGATCACGTCGTGCACTTCGAGGCCGTCTTTGGTCGCCGCCATCTTGGCGCGTTCGCGCTTGGTGAGCGCGGCGACTTCAGAAGCGTCGTGCACCGTCATCACGCCCATGCCGTAAGTGCCGGCGTCCGACTTGATCACGACATACGGTTTCTCGGCGATGCCGTACTCGCGATACTTCTTGGCGATCTTCTTCAGCACGCCGTCGATCGCATCCGCCAGCGCTTCTTCGCCGGTGCGCTCCTGGAAGTCGACGCCTTCCACATGCGCGAAGTACGGATTGATCATCCACGGATCGATCTCGACCATCTTCGCGAACTTCTTCGCGACGTCGTCATAGCAGGAGAAATGCGTCGATTTACGACGCACGGCCCAGCCGGCATGCAACGGCGGCAGCAGATACTGCTCGTGCAGATTTTCCAGAATCGGCGGAATCCCGCCCGACAGATCATTGTTCAGCAGAATCGAACACGGATCGAAATTTTTCAGCCCCAGGCGCCGCGGCGTGCGTTCGAGCGGTTCGAGCACGAGCTTCTGGCCGTCGGACAGCGCGATCGTGACCGGCCCGTTGATGCTTTCGTCGAGCGTGCCGAAGCGCACGTTCAAACCGGCCTGACGCATGATCGCCGCCAGCCGGGCGACGTTCTCGAGATAAAACGCGTTGCGGGTATGGCGCTCGGGAATCACCAGCAGGTTCTTCGCGTCCGGGCAGATCTTTTCGATCGACGCCATCGCGGCCTGCACGGCGAGCGGCAACACTTCCTGCGGCAGATTGTTGAATGCGCCGGGGAACAGATTGGTGTCGACCGGCGCGAGCTTGAAGCCCGCGTTACGCAGGTCGACCGAACAGTAGAACGGCGGTGTGTGCTCCTGCCATTCGAGCCGGAACCAGCGTTCGATGGCGGGCGTGGCGTCGAGGATCTTCCGCTCGAGGTCGAGCAGCGGGCCGTTTAACGCCGTAACTAGGTGCGGAACCATTGATCACTCGCAGACTGGAGAAAAAAGATTGTATTGCAAATGCTTTGTCCATTTGGGGACGGTTTCTCCATTCGCAAGCGGACGCGAATGCATTCTCGCTATCGTGATGATAGGCGGGGAAAACTACTGTTTACAAGATAAGCGCCAAGAAAAAAGCCCGCCGTGAAAGGCGGGCCAAAATCGCTGCGCTTGTTGCTTTCGGGTCAGCGCCGCCGGGCGGCGCTGACTGCCGGAGTTTATTCGACGTGTTCGCCGTGCAGGCTCACGTCCAGACCTTCGCGTTCCTGTTCTTCCGTCACGCGGATGCCCATCACCATATCGATCACCTTCAGCAGGATGTAGCTCACCACGCCGCTGTAGACCAGCGTCGTCAGCACGCCCTTGGCTTGCAGAACAACGCTGCCGTCCGCGCCGCCGATGTCCTTGACCGCGAACACACCGGTCAGCAGCGCACCCACGATACCGCCGATGCAGTGCACGCCGAACGCGTCGAGCGAGTCGTCGTAACCGAGCTTGTGCTTGAGCCACGTGGCTGACCAGAAGCAGATCACGCCTGCCGCAATGCCGATCACCAGCGAGCCCGTCATACCGACGAAGCCCGAAGCCGGCGTAATGGCCACCAGACCTGCCACGGCGCCCGACACGATACCGAGTACCGACGGCTTACCCTTGGTCGCCCATTCGGCGAACATCCATGCGAGTGCTGCTGCAGCCGTTGCCACTTGCGTTGCGAACATCGCGAAACCGGCACGGCCGTCAGCCGCCACTGCCGAACCCGCGTTGAAGCCGAACCAGCCCACCCACAGCATCGCGCCACCAATCAGCGTGAGCGTCAGGTTGTGCGGCGCCATCGCTTCCTTGCCGTAACCGACACGCTTGCCGAGCACCAGCGCGCAGACCAGCGCCGCGATACCGGCGTTGATGTGCACCACCGTGCCGCCCGCGAAGTCGAGGATGCCGGCGCTAGCCAGCCAGCCGGTCGGTTCCCAGACCATGTGCGCGATCGGCGAGTAGACGATGATCGACCACAGCGTCATGAACACGAGCATCGCCGAGAACTTCATACGGTCGGCAAACGCGCCCGTGATCAGTGCCGGGGTGATGATCGCGAACGTCATCTGATAGACGACGTAGACCGTTTCGGGAATCGTCGGGGCCAGGTGGCTGACGGTCAGCGTCGTGGCCTTGTCGCCCTTGATGTAGTTCATACCCGCCATGAAGAAGCGCGAGAAACCGCCGATGAACGAGTTGCCCGGCGTGAAGGCGAGGCTGTAGCCCACCACCACCCAGATGATCGACACGAGGCAGGTGATCGCGAAGCTTTGCATCAGGATCGCGAGCACGCTTTTCTTGCGGACCATGCCGCCGTAGAACAGCGCCAGACCCGGGATCGTCATGAACAGCACGAGCGCGGTGGAGGTCAGCATCCAGGCGGTGTCGCCCGAATTGATCTTCGACGAGTCGACCGAGAACGGCGCGGTCGGGGCAGCCGGCGCAGCGTCCGATGCTGCTGGTGCGGCGGCAGCGGCGCTGGCAGCCGGCGCGGCGGACGCGTCAGCGGCCGGTGCCGAAGCCGCGGCGGCGGCAGGCGCCGCCGAAGCGTCCGGCGCCGGCGCACTCGCCGTCGTATCGGAAGCAGCGGCCGAAGCGGCTGCGGGGGCGGAAGCGTCGTCCGCGAGGGCGGCGCCGATACCGCCCGCGAGCAGCGAACCGGCCATCAGCAAGGACATCAATAGTTTGCGCATCTTCGTTTCCTCTTGTCGCTTATCTGTGTCGCTATCTTTTGTTGTTACAGAGCGTCCGCGCCGGTCTCCCCGGTGCGAATCCGGATGACCTGTTCGATCGGCGTGACGAAGATCTTGCCGTCGCCGATTTTGCCGGTGCGCGCAGCACGTTCGAGCGCCTCGATCGCCTGGTCGACGATGTCGTCCGAGACAGCGGCCTCGATCTTCACCTTCGGCAGGAAATCGACCACGTATTCGGCGCCGCGATACAGCTCCGTGTGGCCCTTCTGGCGGCCGAAGCCTTTGACTTCCGTCACCGTGATGCCCGAGACGCCGATGGCCGACAAGGCTTCGCGCGCCTCATCGAGCTTGAACGGCTTGATGATTGCGGTAATGAGTTTCATGAAATCCCTCGCTAAGTTGCGTAACCCGTTGCGTAACCCGTTTGCGTACTCGTAACCCGTTCGCGTGGTCTCGTTTCGCTGCCGGTAAAAAGCTCCCGACAGTGCGCGCGGGGCAGTAACAGCAACTCGCATGCCATGTTGTGTCAGACTGCGCAGCGGGCACGCCGGCAAAGGGGCGCAGGCGGCCCTGGCCGGATGGCCAACGTTGGCCGGGCGCGCTGGCGCGGCGTTTGGATCGTTGCTAGAGTGTTCGAAGGTTCTGAACGCACGGGCGCGCACCAAAGGGGCTCATGCGGCAACGGCACGCAACGGGCAATGCACCAAGACCGCCCATTCGCCGTAACAAAGCACAGACGTAACGAAACATGCACATTTTTTGTGCACCAAGGGGAACACGATGAAACAACCGAACGACGTTTTTAACGACTTCCAGGCGCGCATGAGCGAGCTGTTCAAGAACTCGCCGGCCAAAGATGTCGAACGCAATGTCAAAGCCATGCTGTCGCAGGGTTTTTCGAAGCTCGACCTGGTCACGCGTGAAGAATTCGATACGCAGACACAGGTCCTGGTGCGCACCCGCGCGCGCCTTGAAGAACTGGAGCGCCGCGTCGCCGAGCTCGAACAGAAGCTGCCGGTCGCGACCCAGACGCCGTAACGCCCTACTGCGCAGCGTCAACGCTGCCGCAGTGCTGCCCACTTCACAGGCAAGCGAGCCGTGACGTCATCAGCGTTTTAGGGGACTTGCGCGCGCCCCGGCGCGCCGTCCGACGGGAGAAAACATGTCGCTTGCCGTGGTGCGCAGTCGCGCGCCGGCCTCTGGCCGCGCGCCTGAAGTAACCGTCGAGGTCCACCTCGCGAACGGATTACCCTCTTTTTCGATCGTCGGCCTGCCTGATCTCGAAGTACGCGAAAGCCGCGAGCGCGTGCGCGCGGCGCTGCAGAACTGCAACTTCGATTTTCCTGTGCGACGTATCACCGTCAATCTGGCGCCCGCCGATTTGCCGAAGGAATCCGGCCGTTTCGATCTGCCGATCGCGCTGGGCATTCTCGCGGCGAGCGGGCAGATTCCCCCCGAATCGTTGTTGCATCGCGAGTTTGCCGGCGAGTTGTCGCTGACCGGTGCGCTGCGGCCCATGCGCGGCGCGTTTGCGATGGCGTGCGGGACAGCCCGTGGTGCAGGTGCTTTGCATGGCGGCGTGGCGACGACTGTCGACTCCACGGTCTCGGCCGCGCTAGCCGCGGGCGCGACCCATCCCACGCCGCAGCTCTACCTGCCCGCCGCGAGCGCAGCGGAAGCGGCGCTCGTACCCGGCGTCGATGTCTACGGCGCCGCCGACCTGCCCTCGCTCTGCGCCCACCTCGCGGGCGAACCGGACTCGCGGCTCGAGCCGGTTGCGGCTCTCAACCTCACCGATATCGCACCTGCCGCACTACCTCTAGACATGGCGGACATCATCGGCCAGCGCGGCGCGCGTCGTGCACTCGAAGTCGCCGCGGCCGGCGGACACCACGTGTTGCTGATCGGACCGCCCGGCGCGGGCAAGTCCATGCTCGCCGCGCGCTTGCCGAGCCTGCTGCCGCCCATGACCGACGACGAAGCGCTCAGCTCAGCCGCCCTGCTGTCCGCCAGCCGCACGGGCTTCGTGCCGTCGCAGTGGCGGCAGCGGCCGTTTCGCGCGCCGCATCATTCGTCGAGCGCGGCGGCGCTGGTCGGCGGACGCAATCCGCCGCAACCCGGCGAGATCACCTTGGCGCACCTCGGCGTGCTGTTCCTCGACGAACTGCCTGAATTCGACCGCCATGTCCTTGAGACGCTGCGCGAGCCGCTCGAAGCCGGCCGCATCACTATTTCGCGCGCCGCCTTGCAGGCGGATTTTCCGGCGGCCTGCCAGTTGATCGCCGCGATGAACCCGTGTCCGTGCGGCTGGCGCGGCGACCCGGGCGGACGTTGCCGCTGCACGCCGGAGATCGCGGCGCGCTATCTGCGCAAGCTGTCCGGGCCGCTGCTCGACAGAATCGATATCCAGATCGAGATTCCGGCGCTCACGTCGGCGGAACTGTCGGGTCGTTCGAGCGCAATCGGGGAAGCCAGCGCAGGCATCGCCCAGCGGGTGGCGGCGGCTCGCGAACGGCAGTTGCAACGGCAAGGCAAAACCAACCGCGAACTCTCAGGACGGGAAGTGGACGAAGTCTGTCGCCCGGACGCGGCGGGCGAAGCCCTGCTGCGCGAAGCCGGCGAGCGCTTCGGCTGGTCGGCGCGCGCTTATTACCGGGTTTTGAAGGTCGCGCGAACCATTGCGGACCTCGCCGGCGCGGCCATGCCGAGCGTCGCGCAAGTCGGCGAGGCGATTCAGTACCGCCGCGCTTTCGGATCGCTATGAGGCGAAAAATATGCTGTCAAGACTTGACTTATGCACATACGGGCGTTCCAAACAGATTTGGATACAACTGAAAGGTCCACCGACGCGCGCACGAGAAAAGCATTGATTTTATTGAGTTTTTTTAATCATGAAGCACGAGCCGAATCTGACAGAGTGCCCACCAGATGGGCATCCGCGACAATTTTCGCTGAGTTCTCAACAGAGTTATCCACAGGACCTGCGGGTAATGGAAAAACTTCAACGTAAACCGGGAATTAGCGCGCGATGCTACGAATGAACTTTCACTGTGTCCAACGATCTGGCGTGCGCCGAATCGGCCAAAAATACCTCTTTTAATACAGCTGGAACGACGAAAAAAATTGGTCGACCTGTTCCTGCTGCAGCGGTTTGGACGCGATGATGGCCGCCTGGTAGACGTGGCGACCGTGCGCCACCAACCGCGCGTAGACGGTGCGCGTTTCGTGCTGCGAGCCCGCTTCCCCGCTCAGCTTCATTTCCAGACCCAGCACCTGGCCGCCCGCGGCGAGCGGAATCTGGACCGCCCGCGCGTCCGGCGCGGCGCCCACGTTACGGGCGAGCCCCGTGCGCAGAAAGTCCAGCGCGGCGCGCTGGGTCGCTTCGTTGTCGTTCGGCAGCATAACCGTGCCGACGGCGAACACCGCGTCGCCGGCTTCGGCGGTTTGCATCGCCATCTGCATCGAGACGCCGCCGATCTGCACCGCCCGCTGATCGTTGCCCGGCTTGGCCGGCAGATCGACGGTGTAGCCGTTGTCGTTATTCATGATGGTGCGCCAGTCGAAAGTCGGCGAGCAGGCGCTCAGCGCGGCGCCCAGCGCCAGCAAGCACGCGGCGGTGCCGAAGAGCGTCCACGCGCGCGGCGCACGCCGGGCAGCGGCCGCGCCGGCAGTTGGGAGACTGCCGCGCGAACCCGCCGCGAACCGGCTGAAAAAGGAAGGACGACGCGGAATTCGAGCGAAGAAGAAACCGGCGCGATGCAAAACGTCAAAAGCAGTTCGGAACATGGGGACGGAAGATCGGACTGACGAGAACGTAAAACCCTATTATCCGCTGCCGGCCGGCGTCCTGCCCCGCCACCCGAATGGCGCTACAATAGCGGCACTAAACAGTCCCGGGCCCCAAGGCCCAAACCGGCGCACTGTCCCGCGCGTTCTGCGCGACTCTCGAGGTTCCGTTCATGAGCTCCACTCCGTCTACCGCCGCCAAGCGCGCGAATCCGCTTCGCTACGTGATCATTGCCGTTGTCGCGGTGGCGATCGCCGTCGCGGGTTATTTCGCGTTTGCCGGTCAGCAGCGCGTGCCGGATGCCACCTTCACGCTGTTGTCGGGCCAGAAAGTATCGACCGCCGACCTGAAGGGCAAGGTCTACCTGGTCAACTTCTGGGCAACCAGCTGCGACACCTGCATGAAGGAAATGCCGCAGATGGTCCAGACCTATAACCGCTTCAAGGGCAAGGGTCTCGAATTCGTCGCCGTCGCCATGAACTACGACGCGCCGATGTACGTAGCCAACTACTCGCAAACCCGCCAGTTGCCGTTCAAGGTCGCCATGGACGACGGTTCGGTCGCCAAGCAGTTCGGCAACGTGCAACTCACGCCGACCACGTTCCTCGTCGACAAAGACGGCAAGATTCTGAAGCGCTACGTCGGCGAGCCGCAGTTCGCGGAACTCGACAAGCTGCTGGAAAAGGCGCTGAACGCGGCTTAAGTTTTACCCCGCCCCGCAGAGCGAACCCGATTCAAACACGCCGGCCTCGTACTTCGAGGCCGGCGTTTTCATTTCTAGCGTTCCCCTTCGCCTTTGGCCGCCAGGCCATATCGCTTGATCTTCTCGTATAGCGTTGCCTTGCCTAGCTGCAGTCTGTCGGCCGCAACCGCCACGACGCCACCGGTCTGCTCCAGCGCTTCAGCAATCACCGCCCGCTCGAATTGCTCGACGCGTTCCTTCAACGGTTGCGCGGCCGCACTGTCGTCGGTGAACGACATCACCGGATCGTCGGCGACACCGAGCACGAAGCGGTCGGCGGCATTGCGCAGTTCCCGCACGTTGCCCGGCCAGTCGCGCTGCATCAGGCTGGCGCGCTGCCGGTCGGTGAGGATCGGCGCGGGCCGCTGATAACGCACTGCCGCGTCCAGCAGAAAATGCTCGAACAACGGCACGATGTCCTCGCGCCGCTCGCCCAACGGCGGCAGCGCGATCGTCACCACGTTCAACCGGTACAGCAGATCGCGCCGGAACGAACCGTCCGCGACATGTTCGGCCATGTCGCCCTTAGCGGCGGCGACGACCCGGCAATTCACGCGGATCGGCTGATTCGAGCCGAGCCGTTCCAGCACGCCGTCCTGCAACACGCGCAGCAGCTTGACCTGCAACGCGAGCGGCATGCTTTCGATTTCGTCGAGAAACAGCGTGCCGCCCGACGCGTGTTCGAGCTTGCCGATCCGGCGTTTCGCCGCGCCGGTGAAAGCGCCCGGCTCGTAGCCGAACATTTCCGACTCGAACATCGGCTCCGGCAACGCGCCGCAGTTCACCGCGATAAACGGCCGGTCACGTCGCGGCGACAACTCGTGCAGACTGCGCGCGATCAACTCCTTGCCCGCGCCGGTGTCGCCGTTGATCAGCACGGACGCATCGGTCGGCGCGACATTGGCGATCAGCCGACGCACCTGTTCGATTGCCGGACTGCGGCCGATGATTCGCGGTGCCACCGAATTCTGTTCCGCCAACTCACGACGCAGCGCGATATTCTCAAGCACCAGCTTGCGGCGCTCCAACGCGCGCCGTACGGTTTCGATCAGGCGCTCCGACGCGAACGGTTTTTCGATGAAGTCGTAGGCGCCGTCTCGCATGGCCTGCACGGCCATCGAGATATCGCCGTGCCCGGTGACCAGAATCACCGGCACGTCGGGCGCGCGCTCGTGCCATTGCGCGAGCAGATCGAGACCGCTCGCGCCGGGCAAGCGGATGTCGCTGACCACCACGCCGGAGAAATCCGCGCGGATCATCTTCGCTGCGGATTCCGCCGACGCATGGCCGATCACCTCGAAGCCCGCCAGTTGCAAACTCTGCACGCTTGCGCGCCGCACCAGTTCGTCGTCTTCGATATACAGCACTTGCAGGCCGTGGTTCAGCATGGCGTTTTCCGTCTGATTCATGAACCCGTGGTCAACGGGTCCGGGGTGTGGCTCGTCTGCACGCGCGCGCGGCGCAGCGTCAGGACGAAGAGTGCGCCGCCGTCGGCCGCGTTGCGTGCCACCAGCGTGCCGCCGCAATCGCGGGCAATCGACGACGAGATCGCCAGTCCGAGGCCCAGTCCCTGGCCCATTTCCTTGGTCGTGAAGAACGGCTCGAACAGACGCGGCAGGACGTCGTCGGGAACGCCGGGGCCGTTGTCGCTGACCGCGAACGAGAGGTTGCTAGCCGACACGTCGATCTCGATCGTGATGCGCGGCGGCTTCAGGCCGGCGGTGGCGTCGAGCGCGTTGCCGAGCAGGTTGATCAACACCTGTTCGAGCCGCAGGTCGTCGCAATGCGCGATCAGGTCGGGATGGTCATCGGCGAGACTGAGCGGCGTACGCGTGGCGCTGCCGGCGTCCGCGTCGACTAGCACGTACTCGACTTCCACGCCTTGCAAGCGCTTTTGCAGCAGCGCGACGACGTTGCGCAACGCCCGCACGATCGGCGCGCGTGCACTGCGTGGCCGCGCGCGTCCTACGAACAGCTTCAACTGATTGGTGATCTTGCCCATGCGCTCGGTGAGCGCGGCGATCGCTTCGAGGTTCTCGCGCGCCGACGCCTGGTCGCCGCGCTCAAGCAGCACGAGCGTGTTGTCCGAGAAACCGCGCAACGCAGCGAGCGGCTGATTCAATTCATGCGTGATACCCGCCGCCATCTGACCGAGCGCGGCGAGCTTGCTCGCCTGGATCAGCTCGTCGTGCGCGGCGCGCAATTCCTGTTCGGCGCGCGTGCGTTCGGCCACTTCCTTGTGCAATTGCTCGTTCGCTTCGGAGAGGTCGGCCGTGCGTTCGGCCACGCGCCGGTTCAATTCCGCGTACGCCTTTTGCAGCATCGCGCGGCTGCGCATCACCTCGCGCACGCGAGCGCGGCGCATGCGCCAGTAGAACGCGAACAACACGAGCGACACGTAGCCGAAAGCCGTGACGATGGTTGCATTGCGCGCGTCCGCATCGACCGGATCGACGGGCGACATCGTGATCAGATGCCAGTCCGGTTCGCCCATGCCGCGCCGCGACGCAAGGTAGCGCGGCGCATAGCGGCCGCCGCCAATGCGCACGATCTGCGCATTGCCCTCCAGCGTGCGCTCGATCGTGACGGGCAGCGGCGCGATGGGCTGTTGCGCGTATTGACGCGCCTGGTAGATCGAATCGGCGACCTGGCCGGACAGCGGCCGGATCGTGTGATATTTCCACGCGGGCATCGACGAGAGAAAGATCACGCCGTGGTCGTCGGCAACGACGAGCGGCTCGGACGCATCCGCACCCTGGAACCATTCGAGATCGAGTTTAACGACCGCCACACCGACGATCTTCCCGTCGCGTCGCACCGGCTGCGAGATGTAATAGCCGGGCGCCTGCGAGATCGTGCCGATGCCGAAGAAGCGACCCACGCCGCCCTTCACCGCGTCGAGGAAATACGGCCGGAATTGATAACCCGCGCCGATAAAGCTTTGCGGTCCGTGCCAGTTGCTCGCGGCCACGCAATAGCCGTCGAGCGGAATGATGTAGGTGACCGTAGCGCGCGCGTGGCGGTTGAGGTCTTCCAGATAGAGATTGGCGCGCTGCACGTTGGCCGGCGTCGGATCGACCAGCACGTCCTGCACGATGGGATGTTCAGCCAGCAGATAAGGCAACGATTCGTAGCGCTCGAGCGTGCTCTTCAGCGCGTTGGCGGTGCGATCCACGCGCACCGCAGCGTTGCGCCGCAAATTGTCGATGCCGCGTTGCCACGCAATGCTGTACGTGAGCCCGCACGCCGCCACGAGCCCGACGACGAGCGCGAAGAGGATCAGCAGGCGGCGCGTCACGTTGGCAATATCCGATCGGTGGGGATCGTTTATTGTGGCATAAGGCGAAGCGCCGCCGGCGCGAGTTTCGTCGGCCGGCGGCGCGGGGGTTGGGCGCACGGCCACCCGTTTCATATGCGGGCGGCCGTGGAGGTCGAGGTTGAAGTAAAAACCGCGCTGAACGTCGAAACCGGAGCCGAAGCCCGGCTTAAACGCCGGCCGGCTCTTTGACCGCCACTTCGCCGCGCAACGCGGCATTCAGCTTGTCGCGGTCCAGTTCCTTTTCCCATGCCGACACCACCACCGTCGCCACACCATTGCCGACGATGTTGGTCAGCGCACGGCACTCGCTCATGAAGCGGTCGATGCCGAGAATCAGCACCATGCCTGACAGCGGAATGGTCGGCACCACGGCCAGCGTCGCAGCCAGCGTGATGAAGCCCGCGCCCGTCACGCCGCTGGCGCCCTTCGAGGTCAGCATCGTCACCGCCAGCAGCGTGAGCTGCTGCGTCCACGTGAGGTCGATGTTGGTCGCCTGGGCGATGAACAGCACGGCCATCGTCATGTAGATGTTGGTGCCGTCGAGATTGAACGAGTAACCGGTCGGCACCACGAGGCCCACCACCGAGCGTGAGCAGCCGAGCTTTTCGAGCTTCAGCATCAGTTGCGGCAGCGCGGCTTCCGACGAGCTCGTGCCCAGCACGATCAGCATCTCTTCCTTGATGTACGCGACGAAGCGCAGGATATTGAAGCCCACCGCGCGCGCGATGATGCCGAGCACGACCACCACGAACACGATCGACGTCAGATAGAACGTGCCGATCAGCTTGAGCATGGGCAGCAGCGAGCCGATGCCGTACTTGCCGATCGTGAAGGCCATCGCGCCGAACGCGCCGATCGGCGCCAGCTTCGTGATGATGCGCACTACGCCGAACAGCACATGCGAAAGACCGTCGATGAAATTCGTCACGACCTTGCCCTTCTCGCCGGCCGTCGCGAGCACCGCGCCGAACAGCAGCGCGATCAGCAGGATCTGCAGGATTTCGCCTTGCGCGAAAGCCGACGTGAGCGTGTCCGGAATGATGTGCATCAGGAAGTCCACGGTCGTCTGGCCGTGTGCCTTCGCGGCGTACGACGCGACGGCTTTGCCGTCGAGCGTGGCCGGGTCGATGTTGAAGCCGACGCCCGGCTTGAGCACGTGCGTCGCGATCAGGCCGAGCACGAGCGCGAAGCTCGAGACGATTTCAAAGTACAGCAGCGCCTTGCCGCCCACGCGCCCGACCTTCTTCATATCTTCCATGCCGGCGATACCCGTCACCACCGTACAGAAGATGATCGGCCCGATCACCATCTTGATCAGCTTGATGAAACCGTCGCCGAGCGGCTTCATGTCGACGGCGAGATTCGGGTAGTAATGTCCGAGCGCGATGCCGATGATGATCGCCACGATCACCTGGACGTACAGCACTTTATGGATAGGTTTTTTCACGATGTTTCCTGCGATATGGATGAGCTCATGGCCTGCCACGCCGCGCATCATGCGAACGAATGCGAAAACTCGTCACGCTTGAGCACGGCATTAGGCCGCGACAAGACGACGAATTCAGAAATACCGGGAAGGGAAATCAGACATCGTTGTCTCCTTGCTTTAGTTGTCGGACCGTTGCGGCCGCGTGTTCTAAATTGCAAGGTCGATGCCAGCTTGATGCCGGACTCGGCGCGTTGATTTTTATGGTTTTTTTGAGACGCGACGCGATATGCCGTCCGGGATTCCGGAAATCCGGACGAAGGGTGTCGGGGAATCCAGAATGCATCGAGACGCGGGCCTCGGGAAAACCCCGAGGCTTTTTGGCGGCGCGCTTTTGCCTTACTCAGCGGAAGACGCGCCGCCTGAACCAGCGACGTTTAAACCGCGCCTTCTTCCAGCACAAGCAGATTCTCGTGCGAGAAACCCAGCGACACCGGCTGGCCCCGCTCAGGCAGACCGCGATTCGGGTCGTTGAACACATCGAGCGAAATCACTGCGTCTTTCACGCGCGTTCTGATACGCACCACGGCGCCGAGGAAATTCACTTCTTCGACGGTCGCGTTCAGCGTGTTGCGGCCCGGCGCGGCCGGCTCCAGCACGATCGCTTCAGGCCGCAGCGCGAGCAGGCGTTGCTTGCCGGCGTCGTCCGACGGCAGTGCCTGGGTGGTCGTCAACTCCTGACCATCCACCGCCATCCGGCCGGTAGCCGGATCGACCACGTGCCCCGCCAGAATATTCAGCGTGCCCACGAACGACGCCACGAAGCGCGTACGCGGATAGTTGTAGATCTCGGACGGCGTGCCGATCTGCTCCACACGCCCTTCGTTCATCACGACGATGCGGTCGGAAATGGACAGCGCCTCTTCCTGATCGTGCGTGACGAAAATCGACGTGATGCCCAGCTCGCGCTGCAACGCGCGAATGTCCTGGCGCAGCGAAATACGGATCTTCGCGTCGAGCGCGGAGAGCGGCTCGTCGAGCAACAGCACTTGCGGCTTGCCGGCCAACGCCCGCGCCAACGCGACACGCTGCTGCTGACCGCCCGACAGTTGCCACGGATAACGCTCGCCGAGATGCGGCAGCTTGATCAGTTGCAGCATCTCGTCGACGCGCTGCTTGATCTCCGCCTGCGGCCGATGATTAATCTTCAGCCCAAAGCCGATGTTGTCCGCCACCGTCATGTTCGGAAACAGCGCGTACGACTGGAACACCATGCCGACCTTGCGTTGCCGCGTGCGCAGATGCGTGACGTCTTTGTTGTCGAGCCGGATGATGCCGCGCGTCGGCGTTTCGAAGCCGGCGATCATGCGCAGCACGGTCGTTTTGCCGCAACCCGATGGCCCGAGGAAAGTAATGAACTCGCCGCGCTCGATCTTCATGTCGAAGTGATGCAACGCCGTGTTCGCCCCGAAGGACTTGTGCAGATTTTCGATCTCAAGGAATGCCATGATTCGCTGCCTCAGTGCGTCAAACTTATTAACGTCAACCTAACGTCAAACCGACGTCAAACTTTCTGGCCGCTCAACGCGCGGGCCGAACCGAATACCTGAATCAATCCCATCGACGCCCACGTGATCACGAATGCAATGATCGCGAGCGCCGAGGGCTCGTACGCGCGATTCGCGCCGATCAGTTGCAGATACGGACCGAATGCGGGCCGGTCGAGCAGGCTCGCGAAGGTGAACTCGCCGATCACCACGGCAAAGGTGAGAAACGCGCCGGACAGAATGCCCGAGCGGATATTCGGAAAGATCACCTTGAACAGAATGGTGGGCCAGCTCGCGCCGAGGCACTCAGCCGCTTCAGTAAGCGAGCGCACGTCGACGGCGCGCAGACCGGCGTCGACCGAGCGGTACATGTACGGCAGCGACAGCGTCACGTAGCCGCACACCAGCAGCAGATCCGTCGCGCGCTCGTTGCCGGTGAGCGGCAGAATCGAACTGCTGTTGTAGATGCGCAGATAGCCGAACACGATCACGATGGCCGGCACCACCAGCGGCAACAGCGTGATGAACTCGACGAGCGGACGCAGCTTCGGCAGCCGCAATTGCACCCAGTAAGCGGTTGGCACCACCAGCAGCACGCCGACGACGATCGTCAGTAACGCCATCAAAATCGAATAGCCGAACGAGGCCTGAAAGCGCGGATCGCTCAGCACGACGTGATACGCCTCGAAGCTGTACACGCCGCGCTTCATCCGCATGCTGAACTCGAAGGTCGCGATCAGCGGAATCAGAAAATACAGCGAGCCGACGATCATCGCCGTCCACGCCCCTACGCGCGATTGGCTTTTCATCGACGTCCCCTTTCAGCGCGCGAGCGCAGCCAGATGTAGCCGCCGTTCGACAGCCCGGTCACGAGCACCATGCCGAGCGCGAGCGCGTAGCCGAGGTTCTGGTTGTGCATCACGTCGCCGCGAATCTGCGCATACAGCAGGATCGTGACGATGTTCAGCGAGCTGCCCGTCAATGCATAAGCCGTGGCGACCGCGCCGAACGAATTGGCGAACAGCAGCAGCGCCGCGCCGAGCACGCTCGGCCACAGCACCGGCAGCGCGACGTAGCGCCAGTATTGATACGAGGTGCCGCCCAGGCAGTCGCAGGCTTCGCGCCATTCGCGCTTCAGGCCGTCGAGCGCGGGCGTGACGATCAGCACCATCAAGGGAATCTGGAAATACAGATAGGTCAGCGTCAGGCCGGAAAAGCTCAGAATGCTGAAGCCCGTGGAGTAAAGGTTGAAGCCGAGATACTTTTTCAGCAGCACGGTGACGAGGCCGACGCGCCCCAATGTGCAGATGAAAGCAAACGCGAGCGGCACGCCGGCAAAGTTCGACGCCACGCCGGAAAACGTCATCAGCGTAGGGCGAATCCAGCCGGGGAGTTTGCCCTGCACCGCGGCCCACGCGAGCAGTGAGCCGATCACGGCGCCGCCGAGCGACGACGCGGCGCTCACCTTGAAGCTGATCCAGTACGCGTCCAGCACGGTGGGCTGCAGCAGATCGCGGAAATTGCCGAGCGTGAAATGACCTTGCGCGTCCTGGAATGCGCCGATCATCAGAAAGCCGGTCGGCAAGATCAGGAACAACAGCGCGAAGGTAAAGAACGGCACCACGCCGATCCAGGCAAGAAACTGCGACGCGCGGCCCGGACCGTCGACGCGAGGCGTTGGCGTGGGCACAGGCGGAACCAGCGGAACCAGCAATTCCGGCTGCACCGCTCCAGCATCCGATGAAGCGCTCATAGCTCACCCTTGAGACTGTCTGGCAAAACGCCAGGCGTGCCGCTCAACTCGAGCAGCACGCCGACGGCAATACTTCGGATTACGGTTCGCCGCCACGGCGCGGAGCGTGCCCCGCCGCCGCGGCGACCCGCGTCGCTTACTTGACGTTCGCGCCGACCGCCTGGTCCCACTGCTTCGTGATGGTGTCTTTATAGGCGTCCTGTTGGGACAGCGTCGGGAACACCACGTTCTTATACGACGACGGCGGCGGCAGCTTGTCGAGCAGCGCTTGCGGCACCTTCTTGCCGGCCACCAGTTCGTTGTAGCGCATCGGGTGGCAGTAGCCCGTCAGCCAGCCGATCTGGCCTTCGTCCGAGTACAGGTATTCCATCCACAGCTTGGCGGCGTTCGGATGCGGCGCGTAAGCGCTGATCGCCTGAACGTACACACCGGCGACGACGCCCGTCTTCGGAATCACCACCTGGACCTTCGGGTTGCCCTTCAGCGTGTCGCGGTCGGCCAGCGCGTTGTAGTCCCAACGCACGACGATCGGCGTGGTGCCTTGCGCGAGCGAAGCGGCCTTGCCGATCACCGGCACGAAGTTGCCGTTCTTGTTCAGATCGGCGAAGTACTTCAGACCTGCTGCGCCGGCCTTGCTCGCGTCGCCTTTGCTTTGCGACAGACCGGCCGCGAACACGGCCTGGATAGCCTGGTTGGCGGTACGCGGATCGCCTGCGAGCGACACGGCGTTCTTGTAATCGGGCTTGAGCAGATCGCTCCAGTCGGTCGGCGCCTTGTCGATCATGTCGGCGTTCACTTCGAACGACAGCACGCCGTAATAGTCGCCGTACCAGTAGCCGTCAGCGTCTTTCGAGTCTTTCGGAATCGAGTTCCACGTCGCGACCTTGTACGGTTGCAGCAGGCCTTCGGCCTTCGCGGTCGGACCGAACGACAGACCCACGTCGATCACGTCCGGCGCTTGCGGGCCCTTGTTGCCCTTGTTCGCCTTGATCGCTTCGACTTCGTCGCCCGAACCCGCATCCGGATTCAGTTCGTTGATCTTGATGCCGTACTTCTTCTGAAAGCCGGCCACCAGCTGGCCGTAGTTGCACCAGTCGTGCGGCAACGCGATCACGGTGAGCTGGCCTTCCTGCCTGGCAGCGGCGATCAGTGTGTCGAGCGGCGCGGCGTAAGCCATGCTGCTGGCGCCGGCGGCGACGCCCGCCGCTGCCGACATGGAAAGTAAACGGACTAACGCGGTGCGGTTCATGGTCTTCCTCATCCTCTGCCGAAATTGCTACGTTTGGAAAATTTCTAGTTCGAGCTTCAGGGTGTGCGCCGATGTGCAGCAACGCGCGCGCCCTCCGACCTGTTCAGGCCGGCGTGGAGAACATGTCGTGATGCAGTGTATCGATGCGATCTGTACAAATCATGTCGACGCCCCATTGCGCGAGCAGTTGCGCACGCACCGGGTCGTTCACCGTGTAGGCCAGTACGCGCAGCCCGGCCGCGCGAATCTCGGCGACCAGCGGCTCGCTCAGATAGCGGTGGCTCGCATGCAGCGACACGCAGTCGAGCTCACGCACGATCCGCAACCAGTCCGCCGGCACTTCTTCGAACAGCATGCCGCGCTGTAGCGCAGGCGCCGCGTCGCGCGCCGCCGCCAACGCCTCGAACGAAAACGACGACAGCAACGGCGGCGTTTGGCCTTGCCACAAAGTCGATGCGCCGCTTGCCACCAGCGCGCCGGTGATTGCGTCGCGCCCCGGACACGGTTTGATCTCGATGTTCGCGGCGATGCCCTCACGCGCGCAGCGCTCGGCCGCCTCGGCGAGCGTGGGCAGATGGTTGCCTGCGAATTGCGCGCTGTCGCCGAACCAGGCGCCAGCATCCAGCGTGCTCAGTTGCGCCCACGTGTGATCGGCGGCGGCGCCGTGACCGTTCGTGGTGCGCTCGAGCGTGTCGTCGTGCAGTAGAAAGAGCTGATTGTCGGCGGAAAGCTTGGCGTCGAATTCGACCATGCGGTAGCCGTAACGCACGCAGGCGTCGAACCCGGCCAAGGTGTTTTCCGGCGCCAACGTGCCGCCGCAGCGATGCGCGACCAGCCGCGGATACGGCCAGTCTGCGCTCAAGGTGCGGCTCATCTCATGAATCCCGTTTGCCACGTCTCGTTACCTTCCCGATAGAGCGGGTTAAATATGCTCTCGACGCGTTACCGGCCGTGACGGCCACGACGGCATAGGCATGCTTCCGGCTGTCTTCACACGCGAGCTCCGCGCGTAGTATCGCGCCAAGCCAGGCGGCGCGATAGCTGGCCGAACGGCCTATGCAAGATCCCCGCGAATCGTATGAAGCGTTGCCGTATCATTGTCAGGATCACGAATCGTGCTGCATCCAGCCACGCCAGACACCGCCGGCAATTCGCTCAGCCAGCCGACCCCAAGCTTCATTATGGCGACGGCTTGGGTCAATCAGATTGCCAAAAAACGCCGCAAAATGCTCGAAATCGGACATTTCAATTCCTTTTCGAACATTTGATGTTCGAAACAGCCGTAACGCTTCGATTTGCGAAGGCTAAGGTGAAATACACAAACTTGCAAGCTGCCAAAAAAATACAACACAATCCGACTAAAGTACTACGCTTGACATAGTTTGGACACACATTCGTGTCCACGATATCGTTCTTAAAACCAGGCTGCGTGAACGCGCGTGGGCATTCAAGGAAAAATGCATGTGGCAGGAAGACCGTCATCAGAGAATTCGCGCGCTGCTGTCCACGCTGCAGCGCGTGTCGACCGAACGGATCATGGCGGACCTGGGTGTATCGCGCGAAACAGTGCGGCGCGATCTGCTCGACCTCGAAGCACTCGGTGAACTGCGGCGCGTGCATGGCGGCGCGATCAAACCCGCTGACGAAGCACCCATCGCCGAGCGCGCGCACATGCGCGTCAAATCCAAAACAGCCATCGCGAAAGCCGCAACCGGTTTGATCGCGAGCGGCCAGACGCTCTTCATCGACGCCGGCACCACGACTGCGGCGCTCGCCGAAGAACTGGCAAAGCTGGCGAACCTGACCATCGTCACCAACTCGATCGACGTCGCGCTGAAAATGCGTGGCGGCGTCGAGCAAACCGACGCCGCTAACGAAGTGATTCTGCTCGGCGGCTCGATCAGTGACCGGGCAATGGCAACCACCGGCGCCACCACCGTGCTCGATATTCAACGCTATCGCGCGGACCTGGCGCTGCTCTCGCCGGTCGGCGTCGATCACCGGCACGGCGCGACCAATTACGATCACGCCGAAACCGAAGTGGCGCGCGCGATGGTCGCCAACGCGGACCGCGTGGTGATCCTCGCCGACTACAGCAAGATCGGTCAGCGCAGCCGCATTTCATACTGCCCAGTGGAGCGGATCGATGTGCTCGTCACCAATAAAAAGGCGGCCGAAGCCGCCGATTTTGCCGCGCTGAAAAAGAAGCTGGAAGAGATTGTTCTGGCTTAGGTTTCGCGCTTCACCTCGTCAAAGGTGGGCGCTATTCCTTCACATGCATCGTATCGAGCGCGCGCTTGCGCAAGCGCGTGTCGTGCAGCGCGCCGGCCGCGTCGAGTACCGGATAGGCAGTCGAACAGAACAGCGAGTTGAGCCGCTTCATGTCGCTGATCAGATCCAGATGCAGCGCGCTGGTTTCGATGCTGCGCAGCGTTTGCCCGGCCAGCCGGTCCAGATGCTTGTACGAATACGCGCGCTCCAGATCGCGAAAGCGCTCTTTCTCCGCGAGCAGACGCTCGGCGCATCGCAGGTCGTTATTCAGAAACACCGACAAACCCAGTTGCAGGTTGCTGACGAGCCGCGCCTGCAGGTCGTCCAGCTCACCGAGTCCCTCTTCCGAAAACGACAGACGGTGCGCGATCTTCTTTTCCTCGATATCCCTGACGATTCGCTCGATGATGTCGCCCGCATGCTCCAGATTGATCGTCAATGAAATGATGTCGGTCCAGCGGCGGCTGTCCGCTTCGTCGAGCTGCTCGCGTGAGATCAGCGTCAGATACGTTTTGACCGCTGCGTAGAGTTCGTCGACGTCGTCGTCCATGCGGACCGTTTCGCGAGCTTTATCCAGACTGTTGTGATGAATCAGGTCCGCGACGTTGTCGAGCATGGTGCGCACGATGTCGCCGATCCGCAGCACCTCGCGCGCGGCATGGGCGAGCGCGAGCGTGGGGGTGGACAGCGCCGTGGCGTCCAGATGCAACGGCCGCAACTCGCCGTTCGGCAGCGGCCGGTCCGGCAGCACGCGCACGCAGATACCCGCGACCGGATCGATCAGCGACAGACACGCGCAACACCGCAGCGTGTTGTAGATCAGATGAAAACCCACTGTCGCTTCGCGCGGATTCGCGATCAAGACCGGCAAGCCGCGCGCCAGCAACGGCGCGAACGGCAGGATCAGCAGCGCGCCGGCCAGCTTGAACGCGAAGCTGCCCAACGCGAGCCGCCGCGCCGCCGCGTTCTGGGCGACGGTGCCGAGCAGCGCCAGCAAGCCGCTGCCGAGGTTCGCGCCGATCACCAGGCACAGCGCGACCTTCAGCGAAATCACCCCGGACGACGCTAGCGTCGCGGTCAACAACACCGCCGCGAGACTTGAGTACGACAGCATCGCGAATGCGGCGCCGACCAGCGCGTCGAGCATGGTGTCGCCGGTCAAGGCGCCGAACATTACGCGCACGCCGGCGCCTTGCATCATCGGCTGGGCGGCTTCGACGATCAGGTGCAGCGCGAGCAGGATCAGCCCGAGCCCGATCAGCGTGCGGCCGGCCTGGCCGATTCGGTTCTGCTTGCGCGACAGGAATAGCGGCACGCCGAGCAGAATCAGAATCGGCGAGAGCCACGACAGATCCAGCGTGAGGATTCGCGCCATCAATGCGGTGCCGACGTCGGCGCCGAGCATGATCGCGAGACCGCTGGTGAGCGGCAACAGTCCCTGCGCCGCGAACGACGTGACGATCACCGCGGTGGCATTGCTGCTTTGCACGAGACTCGTGACGCCGACGCCCGCGAGGAACGCCCGCCAGCGGCTGGCGGTGCTGCGGCCGAGCACGCTGCGCAGATCGGCGCCGAGGACCCGCAGGATGCCGGTACGAACAATGTGCGAGCCCCACACGAGGAGCGCCACGCCGGCCAGAAGGTTAAGGAGAATCAACATAAGGTGCTGCCCGTTTCTGCTGCCATGACCCGAACCGCATGCCGCGCTGACGCGTTATGCGAAGCGTATGTGACAGTAGTGTTGCACATTTTTGCCTTATTGTAATTTTGTGCTTTTGACTATAGGCTCGTGGCAAACTGTGGATTGCTGTGTGCCGGCTGATGCGCCTCAGCCACACGGCTGATTCGACCCATTAAATAGAAAAGGACTCTGGATGAGCCGCAATCTTGCGCTGTTCGACCTGGACCACACGCTGCTGCCGCTCGATAGCGATCAGGCGTGGGCCCACTTCATTGCTGGCTTGGGAATAGAAGGCGCGGCGCGGCACGCCGAAGAAATCGATGGTTACTACCGGCAGTACGTGGCCGGCACGCTCGATATGGCGGCCTACCTGAACTACACGCTGGCGCCGCTGGCTCGTCACTCGCGCGAGCAGCTCGATGCATGGCATGCGCAGTTCATGCGCGACGTGATCACGCCGGCCATCTTGCCGGCCGCACGCGAACTCGTGCAGCGTCATATCGAGGCGGGCGACCTGTGCTGCATCGTCACCGCCACCAACGTGTTCATCACGACACCGATCGGCAAGGCGCTCGGCTTCGATCATCTGCTGGGAATCGATCTGGGCACTGAGGGCGACGATCCCGCGGCGCGCTTCACCGGTAAGGCGGTCGGCGTGCCGACCTTCCGTGACGGCAAGATCACGCGTACCGAGCATTGGCTGGCGTCGCTCGGGCACCGTCTGCAGGACTTTCCGCAAAGCTGGTTCTATAGCGATTCGATCAACGACGTGCCGCTGCTGGAGCGCGTCACCGATCCCGTCGCGACGAACCCCGATCCGCGTTTGCGCAGTATCGCTAATGATCGTGGCTGGCGGGTGATCGAGTTATTTGCTTGAGAGGTGTCGGCGCTGGGTGGTTTGTGGTGGTGTGACTAGTTGCTGCATGAGTTTGCAGCGGCATCACTAGCCGCTGTGTCGGTTTGCAGCGGCGTGGTTTGCGTCGCTGCACGAGACCCGCAGCGACCTCTTACACCCGTCCTTTCCACGGCACCAGCCGCCGTTCCAGCGCGCGCATGCCGAGATCGAACAGCCACGCGATCAGGCCGATCAGCACGATGCCCATCACCACCACGTCGGTGCGCAGAAAGCTCGACGCATTGAGCACCATCTGGCCCAGCCCCGCACTGGCCGCGACCATTTCAGCGGCGACCAGCGTGGTCCAGCCGAAGCCGATCGCGATCCGCAACCCAGTCAAAATCTCCGGCAACGCAGCAGGCAGCACCACGTGCCGCACGACCTGCGAAAAACGGCCGCCCAGCGAATACGCCGCATGAATCTGCTCGACAGTCGCGCTGCGCGCGCCGGCGCGTGCCGCCATTGCGATCGGCGCAAAGCACGCGAGGTAGATCACGACGATCTTCGCGGTTTCGTCGATACCGAACCAGATCACCACGAGCGGCAAATAAGCGAGCGGCGGTAACGGTCGATAGAACTCGAGCGGCGGATCGAGCAGGCCGCGCGCGACCCGGCTCACGCCCATCAGAATGCCCACCGGCACCGCCGTGAGCGCCGCCAGCGCGAACGCGCCGAATACCCGCAGCGCGCTCCAGGCGAGATGCTCGGAAAGTGGCAAACCGCCCTGGATACGTCCATGCCACGCATCGAGGAAAGCTGCCCAGACGGCTTCCGGCGTCGGCAGAAATAACGGCGGCAGCCAATGCAAATGGGTGGCGAACCACCAGAGCGCTGCGAGCGTGGTGACCGAGACCGCGCTCAATGTCGCAGTCGGGCCTTCGCCCGGCAAACGCCAGCCTTTGGTGGGCCGCGTTTTGCCTGCGGCGGGTTCGTTTTTCCGGCTCACAGGCACCGTGCTCAATGATTCGCGTGAAGCCGTCACGACACCACCTCTTCCTGATTGCGCTCATGCAGGCGACGCACCAGGCGCTCCCGCCATTCGATGAAATCCGGCGACGACTTCACCGCGCGTGCGTCGCGCGTCTCGAGAAAACGCCGTGCGAACGGCAGATCGTAGCTCTCGGCGATGCGTCCCGGACCCGGCGTCATCACGACAAGACGCGTTGCGAGAAACAGCGCTTCTTCAACGCTATGCGTGATGAAAAACACCGTCTTGCGCGTGCGGCCCCACACGTCGAGCACGAGTTCCTGCATCGACTCGCGCGTCATCGAATCGAGCGCGCCCATCGGTTCGTCCATCAGTAGCACCTGCGGGTCGCTCGCCAGCGCGCGTGCAATACCCACGCGCTGCTGCATACCGCCCGAGAGCGCATAGACCCGCGAACGCGCATGCTTTTCGAGTCCCACCAGCGCCAGCATCTCGCGCGCGATGCGCTCGCGCTCCACCTTCGGCACGCGCTGAAACCGCAAGCCGAGCGCGACGTTGTCGAGCACGTCGAGCCACGGCATCAGCGCGTACTTCTGAAACACCACGCCGCGATCCGCGCCAGGGCCGCGCACGAGTTCGCCGTTCAGGCGCACTTCCCCCTCGGTCGGCGTGATGAAACCGGCAATGCAGTTGAGCAAGGTGGTCTTGCCGCAGCCCGACGCGCCCAACGCGACGACGAACTCGCCGGCGCCGATATGCAGATCGACATCCGCGAGCGCGACGTGAGGCGCCGCGCCGCGTGCGCCTTCATAGGCGACGTGCAATCGTCGAATTTCAAGACCGCTCATTGCTCGACCTCATACTGCGGATGTGAAACAACCTGCGTCGATCAATGCGCCGCGCGCTGCACGAACTGCGGATCGACGCCGCTCGAATAATCGGCGAGCACGTTCTGGATCGTGCCTTGCGTCTTCAGGAAAGTAGCGGTCGCAGCCAGCGATTTCGCCGCGCCCGATTGCGCGCCGCCACCCAGCCATGCATTCGACGCCTGCTGCGCGGGCGTCGGGAAGGCGTATAGCGCGAGGCTCGCCGGCACGTCTTGCGCGTTGGCGCCGGACTCCTTCGCGACGGCTTCCACCTGCGGCGACGCCGCGGTCCACGCGGACGTGTGATCGCGATAACTCGCGTCGGTCGCAGCCAGCACCTTCACGAAGCGCGCGACAAACTCGGCGTTCTGACTCGCGAACTTACGATCGACGACGAAGCCGTCGAAGGTCGCCTTGCCGGTTTGCTGCGCGACCTGACCCGACGTGATCAGCACCTTGCCGTTCTTTTTGACCTTGGCCAGCACCGGGTCCCAGATGTAAGTCGCGTCGATGTCGCCGCGCGCCCAGGCCGCTGCGACTTCAGGCGGCCGCAGGTTGACGATCTTCACGTCGGCCGGATTCACGCCCGCGCTCTGCAACGCGACCAGCGTATGAAAGTGCGAAGTCGACACGAACGGCACGCCGATCTTCTTGCCTTTCAATCCGGCTACGCTCGTCACGTTGGAGCCGTCGCGCGCGACCAGCGCTTCGGCGTCGTTGATATTGTCCAGAATCCAGAACAGCGAGATATCCACACCTTGCGACAACCCCGCCGCGATCGGGCTCGACCCGGCTTCGCCGAGCTGCACCGAACCGGAGGCGAGCGCGCGGATCACGTCGGCGCCGCTGCCGAGCTTGCGATACGTCACCTTGTAGCCGGTGGCTTTCTCGACTTCGCCGGTGACCTGCGCGTAACGCCACGGCACCACCATGTCCTGATACGCGATCACGACTTCTTTGGTGTCGGCGTGTGCCGCGGAAACAAACGTCGCGGACAGTGCGAGCAGCGTGGCGAACGCGGCCAGCGGACGGAGAAAGCGCTTCATTGGGAAACCTCGTGCGTGGATGGTGTCTGGGAGGCTTCCGACTATAGGGAGTTTGTTCACTGACGGTTCTATTTAATCCGCAATTGCTAATGATGCTGTTCAAGCATTGCTTTTCACGTTCGGTTGGTTACGAGCCGCTGCTGCGGCGAGCAGTGAGCCGGTTCCAGCGAATGATGAGGCCTGCCATGCTCGCACGCAAGCTGGCCGTTCGGCATATTGACCATGATCCGGCGACGGCGGGATCATCACCGGATCGTTTTCACCGTACGTTCCTATGTTCGATTTTCTTAACCGTCTAACCTGGCTGTTTTTCAATGTCGGCGTGCCGATACTCGCGCCGCTCGCGCTGCTGCCTTTGCTCGGCTTCTCGCGCTTCTACCGGCGGGCGTGCCTTGATGTTTGCCGGCTTGCTCTGGCATGGCATGTTCATCGTCACTTCGTCCATCATTGTGTCTTTTGGCACGGCCGATTCGATGCCGCGCCCCGCCGACGAAAATAGTGAGAAGGTGCCCGGGCGGTTGCTGATGTGGGCATCGCTGATCATCACAACACTCGTCGCGGCCTCCTATTCGACATCCCATTATTCGTCAACCTAATTAATTTAAGGTCGCTGAGTTACACTTTCGTGATCTCTACAAACAGGGAGGTCACATGCCCAATCTGATCGACTACGTCATCGAAAATCAAGCAATGCGCCACCGCTTTATTGCTGCCACGATTCCCTTCGCGATCGTAGGCACCACGATTTCATCGGTCTGCATGGTGCTTGCGCGCTACTATCGCTAGCGCTTGTGAATCGGCCTCGAAGGCCGACCCACCAAAAACAAAGCCCGCATCAAGTGCGGGCTTTTTTAATACGGACAGCGATCTAAAACGCTTAGACCACGCCGGCTCCATGCGCCTGCAAATCGGCGTGATAACTCGACCGAACCATGGCACCCACCGCAGCATGCGTGAAGCCCATCTTGTACGCTTCTTCCTCGTACATTTTGAACGTGTCCGGGTGCACGTACGAGCGCACCGGCAGGTGGTGTTCCGACGGTTGCAGATACTGGCCGATCGTCAGCATGTCCACGTTGTGTTCACGCAAGTCGCGCATCACCTGCAGAATTTCTTCTTCGGTTTCACCGAGGCCGACCATCAGGCCCGACTTGGTGGCAACCTCAGGATGCAACGCTTTGAAGTCTTTCAGCAGCTTCAGCGAATGCGCGTAATCCGAACCCGGGCGCGCTTCCTTGTACAAACGCGGCACCGTTTCGAGGTTGTGGTTCATCACGTCGGGCGGAGCCGCGTTCAGAATGCCGATCGCGCGATCCAGACGGCCGCGGAAGTCCGGCGTCAGAATTTCGATGCGCGTTTCCGGCGAGAGCTCGCGCGTCTGGCGAATACATTCCACGAAGTGAGCCGCGCCACCGTCGCGCAGGTCGTCGCGGTCCACGCTGGTGATCACCACGTACTTCAGCTTCAAAGCCGCGATGGTGCGCGCCAGATTGCCGGGTTCGTCGACATCGAGCGGATCCGGGCGGCCGTGGCCGACGTCGCAGAACGGGCAGCGGCGCGTGCACTTGTCGCCCATGATCATGAACGTGGCGGTGCCCTTGCCGAAGCATTCGCCGATATTCGGACAACTCGCTTCTTCGCACACCGTGTGCAGATTGTGCTCGCGCAGAATCTGCTTGATTTCGTAAAAGCGTGAATTGCCCGTTGCCGCTTTGACGCGGATCCAGTCAGGCTTCTTCAGCTTTTCGATCGGGATGATCTTGATCGGAATACGGGCGGTTTTGGCTTGCGCCTTCTGCTTCGCGGTCGCGTCGTAAGCAGCGGCGGAAGCCGGCACGGCGTCGGAAGCGGGAGGCGTTGCGAGGTTCGCGGTAACGTCAGTCATTCGTTCGGTCCAGTCAGGCGGTGAGCGCACCGGCCTGCGGTTGGGCGACGGCCGCGGGACTGCCGTCGAGGTTTGCGGTGAGGCGTTCTGCAAAGGTACGGGCTACGTGGTTCCAGTCGGCCGTGACGCCCAGCGTTGCCATGTCGACTGTTTCGAGCCCCGCGTAGCCGCACGGATTGATGGCCAGAAACGGCCGCAAGTCCATGTTCACATTCAGGCTCACGCCGTGATAGCTGCAGCCGTTGCGGATTTTCAGACCCAGTGCGGCGATCTTCGCGCCAGTGTGCAGCCTAGCGTCCGGTCCCGCATCTGACCCGGCGCCCACATAGATACCGGGGGCGCCCGCCTTGCGTTCTCCGGCGAGATTATACGCCGCAAGGGTGTCGATCACGGCCTGCTCGATTCTCGTGACCATCTCGCGCACCATCAGCTTGCGGCGCCGCAGGTCGAGCAGCAGGTAGGCCACCACCTGGCCGGGGCCGTGGTACGTGATCTGACCGCCGCGATCAACCTTGACCAGCGGAATGCCGCTGTCGGCGGCCAGCAGATGCGCCGGGTCGCCGGCCTGGCCGAGCGTGAAAACGGGAGGGTGTTCGACTAGCCAGATTTCGTCGGGAGTGTCGGCCGTGCGGGCGTCGGTGAACACACGCATGGCTTCGAAACTGGCTTCGTAGGGTTCGCTGCCCAGCCAGCGCAGCGTGAGCGGCGCCGTGGCGGGCAAGGGAGACGGGGAAACCGGGGTGGCGCACATAATCCCGCCAGTTTACCGAAATCTGGGAATCCCCGTTGAATAAGGAAACATGAACCGTGCCGGGCGCGACCGCGTGGCCGCTCCCAAATCGATCAAACGGTGCGCCAGCCGCCGCGCATACGGGCCGCGAGCCGTTCGCCGATCCGCGCGAACCAGTTCAGCGCGCGCTGATCGCAGCGCGTCGGCACGGAAAACGTCACCTTTGCCTGCACGCCGCCCTCGGCGCTCAGCCACAGCCGCTCGCCACAGCGCAGACGGAGCGTATGGCCGGGCTGCAGCCAGTAGTCTTCCGTATCGTCGCTACGTGTGACCCACACCGCGCCGCCGTGCACGACCAGCCGGGTGCTGCGTGCTACCTTCATGGGAATGGTTTCGCCGCTACGGATTTCAAACGCGATACTAGAGGAAATTTCTCGCATGATTCCCTCGCCAAAAATCGTTTCATGGCTACAATCGTAGCCGTAGCAAGGGTTTACGCAAAACGATCAATTTTCACCTCTATGTGAGAAATATTGCGATGGACCTCCGGCAACTCCCCGCACTGAACGCGATCAAGGCGTTCGAAGCCGCCGCCCGCCACGAGAGCTTCTCGCGCGCCGCCGACGAACTTTTCGTCACGCACGGCGCCGTCAGCCATCAGATCCGCGCGCTGGAGGCCGAGTTAGGCGTTTCGCTGTTCGCCCGCGACGGCAAACGCGTGCGGCTCACCGACACCGGACGGCGCTATGCCACGCACGTGCGCGGCGCGCTCATGGCGCTCGCCGACGCCACTCGCGAAATCCGCGCCGGCGACCGCGAGCGGCGGCTGGTCGTGTCGATGCTGTCGTCGTTCGCGGCGCGCTGGGTGACGCCGCGCATCGGCAGCTTTATCGAGGCGCATCCACAATGGGACCTCGAACTGCTGTCCACCAACGCCCTCACGGATTTCGCGCGCGACGATGTCGACGTGGCGATCCGTTTCGGCTTCGGCAAATATTCGGGGTTGCACGCGGAGCTGTTGCTGGAGGAGATTTTCTTTCCGGCCTGCTCGCCGGGCTTCAACGGCGGCAAGCTGCCGCAGACGCCGGCCGATCTCGCCAAAGTCCCGCTGCTGCGCTCGGACGACGAATTGTGGCGCCCGTGGTTCGACGCTGCCGGCCTCACCGACTGGCCGGAGCCGAAGCGCGGGGTGCTGTATCAGGATTCGTCGAATCTGCTGCAGGCGGCGATCGACGGTCAGGGCGTCGCGCTCACACGCCGCTCGCTCGCCATGCACGAAATCGCGGCTGGGCGCCTTGTGCGGCTATTCGATGTGGATGGGCCGAGCCCGTGGCAGTACTACTTCATCTGCCCGCCGCAGATGCTCGAGACCGCGCGGGTCAAGGCGTTTCGCGACTGGGTCTTCGCGGAGGTGGGACGCTTCAGGCAGCTTTTTGAGCAGGCTTGCGAAGTGGGGCCAGGCGGCGATAGCGACGCTGCTCAGCCGGCGGACGCGTTGCGCGTCACGCCGTAGTCAGGTCAAACGTACCGGGTGCGATAACGCAAGCAATACGAGCGGTGCAAAACCTCAAAGCACCACTTTGACCATCGGATGCCCGGTCAGCGCCCGATAGATATCGTCGAGCTGTTCCTGGCTGGTAGCGCGCACCGTGACCGTCAGGCCGGTGTAGTTGCCGCCGCTCGACGGCCGCGTTTCGAGGCGCGACGTGTCGACGTCGTTATCAAACTTCCGGACCACCTCGACGATCGTGTCGGTGAACTCCGGGTGCGTTTTTCCCATGATCTTGATCGGGAAATCGCAGGGAAACTCAAGCAGTGATGTTTTCTCGGGATTCATTCTCTACTCCTTGCTGCGCTTCTTGCGCGTGTTGCGCGTGTTGCGCTTCCTTGGCTTTGGCTCGCTGATAGCCCGCGTACAGTGCCGCAAAGACCGCACCCGGCCGGCCCTCGCCGATCGGCTGACCGTCGAGTTGCGTGACGGGCAGCACTTCCTTGGTGGCCGAGCTGACGATGATCTCGTCGGCGGCACGCAATTCGGCCTCGCTAATCTCACGTGCCTCGAAGCGAATACCGCATTCCTGCGCGAGCGTTTCGATCAGGCCGTAGCGAATCCCTTCGAGAATCTTGTGACTGCGCGGCGGCGCAGCCAGCACGCCGTCCTTCACCACCCACACATTCGACGACGACCCTTCGGTCAGCACGCCGTCACGAAACTGGATCGTCTCGAACGCGTCGTTCTCGGCGGCGTATTGCGCCATCAGCACGTTGCCGAGCAGCGATACCGACTTGATATCGCAATTCAACCACCGGCGATCTTCCGCCGTCACGCAACGCACACCTTGCGCACGCTGCGTTTCAGACGGCAGATTCAGCGCCGTGACCATCACGAACACGGTCGGCTGAATGCCGGCCGGAAATGCGTGACCGCGCTTCGCGACGCCGCGTGTCACCTGAATATAGGCAATCGCGTCCTGATCGGCGCGCAAACCGGCATGCGCCTCGTTGGCCGCGACCACGCGCGAAATCAGCGCGCGCCAGCCGGCGTCGTCGAACGGATTGGCGATACCGATCTTGCCCACCGAGCGGGCAAGCCGCGCCAGATGCTGCTCGAAACGAAACGGCATGCGACGGCCCGAATTGCCGGCGTAAAGCGGCGCGACTTCGTAAATGCCGTCGCCGAAAATAAAGCCGCGGTCGAGCACCGGCACGCGCGCTTCGGACAACGGCACCAACTCGCCGTTCAGATAAACGATCGGGTCGTGCGAGACATCGTCAACAACGGTCATTGCGTACAGGCTCTTACTTCTTCTTGTTGAACATCAGCATCAGCGAATCCCACACACGGCCGACCACGCCGGCTTGCGGCACAGCCTGCAACGCGACGATCGGGAATTGCGCCAACACCTTGCCGTCGGCGACCAGCTTGGCCGTGCCGACCTGCTGACCGTTCGCGATCGGCGCGATCAGCGGATCGATCTGCTCGATCTGCGGCTTCACCTTGTCGCCCATGCCCTTCGGCACGGTGATGTACTGATCGCCCTTCACGCCGATCTGCACCGTGTCCTGCGCACCCTTGTAGACGCGCGGCGTGCCGACCACCTGGTTCGCCTTGTACAGACGCACCGTGTCGTACGCGGTGTAGCCGTAGCTCAGCATCTTCAGGCTGTCCTGCACCCGGTCGTGCTCTTTGGTCTCGCCCATCATGACCGTGACGAGACGGCGCGAGCCGTCGGTCGTGCCCGGCAGCGGACGCTTCGCGCTCGCGATCAGGCAGTAGCCGGCCGCTTGCGTGTGGCCGGTCTTCAGACCGTCGACGGTCGGGTCGATCCACAGCAGACGGTTGCGGTTGGGCTGCTTGATCTTGTTGTACGTGAATTCCTTGACCGAGAAGATGTTGTAGTAGTCGGGGAAATCGCGAATCAGACGCGCCGACAGCACCGCGAGGTCGCCCGCCGTGGTGTAGTGCTGCGGATCGGGCATGCCGTTCACGTCGGCGAAATGCGTGTGCTTCATGCCGAGCTTTGCCGCTTCGTTGTTCATCATGTTGACGAACTGCGACTCGCTGCCGCCGACCAGTTCCGCCAGCGCGATCGCCGCGTCGTTACCCGACTGGATGATCATGCCGTACACCAGATCGTGCACGGTCACCGGCTTGTTCGCCTCGATGAACATGCGCGATTCGTCGGTTTTCACCCGGCGCACCGCTTCGCTCGGCATCACCGTCTGGTCCATCGTGATCTTTTTCGCCTGCAGTGCCTCGAACACGAGGTACGCGGTCATCAGCTTGGTCAGCGAGGCCGGTTCCACGCGCTCGTCGGCATTGCCCGACGCGAGCACCTGGTTGCTGGTGGCGTCGACCAGTACCCACGAACGCGCGTTCACCGCGGGCGGCGGCACTTGCGCGAACGCGGTGCTGGCCACAAGCGTGGCCGGCAGCACGACGCCGAGCGTCACGGCACGACTAAGCGAAGAAGGAACGAAGGAAGCAACTGACGGGAAGGACGTGCGGCCGGAAGTGGAGAAACGCATAGGGTCGATTCGTGCGGAAAAATACATCGCGCGCAGGGCGCACAGTTTGGAAGAGCCGGTCGGCGAGCGTCTGGCCGCAAAAACGGCGCGGCGCCCATTGGACTTCCGGCTACGCGATCGGTTCGCGCAGCACGCCCTGCATCCGGCACCGCTGCGCGCGCAACAACCAGGAAACCAACAAGAAACAACCAGGTTACGCGTCGCGCGAACTGCCGGATGGGCGGCGCTGCGCCCAAAAAAGAGCGCTCATTATACGCGCGCTAACCTGGTAACTTTGCGCAAACGGGGACGATTAATTTGCGTTTGTGCGTACCTGTACCCCGGAAAACGCGGCGCGACGCACTGCTTAACGCCACGCGTCGACAATGATCCGCTTGAGCACATGCAGCTTGCGATGCAGAAAGTGTTCCGCCCCCGGAATCACCACGACCGGTAATTCCTGCGGCCGCGCCCAGTCGTAAACCGATTGAATGGGCACCGTGTCGTCGGTCTCGCCGTGAATCACCAGCGTGTTCTCCGGCACGGGCGCCACCTCCCAACGGCTCGCCGCAGTACCGACAAAAACCATCCGCTCGATCGCCTGTTCTTCTTCGCGCAGCTTCGCGGCCACGTGCGAAAGCACGAACGTGCCGAACGAAAATCCCGCGAGCACGAGGGGCAGATCGGCCTGCCCTGCCTCGGCGCGCATGTGATCCAGCACGGCGCGCAGATCGTCGCGCTCGCCGATGCCCGCGTCGTGTTCACCTTGCGTCTCGCCGACGCCACGGAAATTCGAGCGGTACGTCACGTAGTTCAACTGCACGAGCGTGCGGGCGAGCGTCTGCGCGACCTTGTTGTCCATCGTGCCGCCGAACAGCGGATGCGGATGCGCGACCAGCGCAACGCCGCGCGGCGCGGCGCCGTTCTCGCGCATCTCGTCGGGCAGATCCAGCGCGACCTCGATCTTGCCGACCGGGCCGTCGATCAGATATTTTTTCGTGTGTACGTTCATGCCGATGCTTATTGATCGATTTTCAGACGCTCGACAACCTTGCCGTTCACCAGGTGCGAATCGACGATTTCGTCGATATCGCTCTCATCCACGTACGTGTACCAGATGCCTTCCGGATACACGACGAGCGCCGGTCCGAGTTCGCAACGCTCAAGGCAACCGGCCTTGTTGATACGCACCTGGCCGGGGCCCGCGAGACCGAGTTGCTTCACGCGTTTTTTTGCATGCTCCTGCATGGCTTGCGCATTGCAGTTCGCGCAGCTCGGACGCTCGGCGCCGGGATCGCGTTGATTGAGACAGAAGAAGACGTGGTACTTGTAGAAGGAGTCCATGATGTCCGGGGACGAAACTGTAAGAGTGGGGAATGGCGTTGTAAGCGCGGTAGCGCGCCGGTTTATGCGGACGATTATAGCGAGCGAGGCCGGTGGTCGCAGACGCTGACGGCGCGACGGCGGCGCCTCATTCGCGGCATGCGCGCGTGTCATCCCTAGCCTGCGCGTACTTCGTGCGTCGCTCATGCATGCGCCACGTGTACCTTACCGGTGCCTCAAACCCGCTTCACCCGCCGCTTGAGCCACGCCTGCTCGACGACAAACGCGATCCACACCAGCGCCGCATACGGCCAGCTCCACGCCAGCCAATGCGCCAGACCGTTGAAGTGCAGATAACGCCCTTGCCGCCAGTCCGCGAGCACGACGTCGAAATACGGATTCACCGGCAGCAGGTTGACGAGCACCAGCGAAACAACCAGCGCGCCAGCCGCGAGCGCCGCACGCGATCGGCGTCGCAGACGCAACGCCAGCAGGGCCAGCACCGCGCCACCCACGAGCCCCACGAGCGCCCCAGGCGTCGCCCAGTTGAACGCAAGCCCCGACTGCGATTGCAGAAACGTCGCGCCGACCTTCACGCACAACGTCGCGACGACAAACACCAGCAGCAGACGCACCAGCGGCGCATGCCGCCGCACCGGCAGCGATGCCAGCGCGAGCGCGGCAAACAGGTTGAGCGCGGCGATCAGCGCTTCCCAGGTATCGTCGGGCAACTTCGCCGCGAGCAACGCGGGCCATGCGCCGACGTGCCAGGCGGAAGGTGCCCACGCGAGCAACGCATCCTGCGTGGTCGAATCGAAACGCAGCCACAGCGTACGCGGCCAGTTGCCGAGACCGAACAGCCGCGGCGCGGGGTACATGGTCGCAAACGGCCACGTCGCGACAAGACAGACGAGCGCTGCGCTATCGCGCTCGAACCACAGCAGCCGCAAGCGCCTCAACAAGCCGCGATCGAGCAGCGCGCCGGTAGCCGGCGACATGATCGCCGCGCCGAGCAGCGCGCCGAGCGCATTGGCGGCCAAATCGAGATTGGACGCGACGCGCGTCGGCAGATAGGTCTGCACGGCTTCCATCGTGCCCGACAGCAAGCCGCCCAGCACGAAGGCCAACGCTACGGCCAGCGTGCCGCGCCAGCGCGGATAGACCGCCAGCACCACCAGCGCGCCGAACGGCATATAGCCGAGCACGTTCGTGACGACGTCGAACGCCGTCAGGTACTGCGGCATGGGATCGAACAGATAGGCAAACGGAGCGAGGCCGAGCGAACGCCAGCCGGAAAACGGATACCACGAACCGTACACGATCAGCGCGGCGTACAGCACCAACGCCTGCCGGGCGAGCGCCGACGGACGGCGCTGCCACGGTTTTACGCTCATGCAGCGCTCCGTTGCGCGCGCTGCATGCGGGTCACTGCGCGGCGACCAGCGCCTGCACGCCGAGCCACGCGCCGATCTGCGAGACCAGGTCGTCGCTGGCGACGGCAAGCGCTTGCGCGCCGCCGGCGGCGTCCGCCGAACTGGACGGCGCGCGGGCGATAAACGTGCGCTGGCCGATCACCTTGCCGCTTTGCGTCAACGTGACGCGCGCGGTCACGGCCGCGTGACTCTCGGATTGGCTGTCGAAGACCTGCTCGAACTCGCTCAGATCGACCTTCAGCACCGGCGCCGCCACGCCGTCGGCTCCCGTCAGCACGGTGCCGCGCGAACTGAGCGCGCCGCGCAGACGTTGCGTCAGCAATTGCGCGGGCGTCATGGTCCAGTGGCTGTTCGCGTAGGACGCGGTCTGCTGCGCGTCGGCGTAACTGAGGCGGTAGATCAGCTTGTTGGACTCGAGCATGTCGGGCGCGCTCACTTCGAGCACCTTCACGGCCGGCGACGTGCCAGCCGACGCCGCCGGATTCGGCGGCCCGAAGTCGTAGCGAATGTCGGCGAGCACGGCCGGATTTCCGGCGCAGCCCGCAGCTAGCACGCCGAACGCGAGCAACACCGCCAACGCGGCGCTCGAGGACAACAATCGGTGGGTCAAGCGTGACATGACAATCTTCCTTTCTTCAAACCTGCAAATTCGTTAATTCATTTCGCGGCCGCATTGGCGGGCGCAGCGGCATGCCCGGCGGGCCACGTGAAACCGGCCTCGCCCGGACCCGGCGCCGCACGCGGCGAGCCGCCGAACAGCAAACCGCTCGGATTGGTGCTGAACGTGTCGGCCGCGCGGTCCACCGAGCGGGCCGCGGAGCGCACGTCTTCGGCGAGCGAATTGACGCGCGGCAAGGTGTCGTAACCGACCCGCGACGACAGCTCCTGCAACGAGCCGTTCATCTGCGTCAGCGCGTCGCCGGCCTGCTGGGCCGCCGTGCCGACCTTGTTCAGATTGGTCTCGAACGGGCCGTCCACGCGGTTCAGGCTGGTGATCAACTGATTGGTCGACGCCAGCGTGCGATCCAACTGGTCGATCGTGCCGGGCAGCTTGCCGGCTGCCGGCGCGAATTGCTGGGTCAGCGTGGCGACGCCGTCGGCGGCTTTCTGGATGCTGGCCGCGGTGCCGTGCAACTGCGCGACCATCTCCGGCGACAGCAAATTGTCGACGTCGTCCGTGACTTTTTCGAGTTTGCGCAATAGCACGTCGCCGCGTTGCTGCAGTTGATCGAGCAGGCCCGGACGCATCGGCAACTGCGCAACCTCTTTCACCGACGACGGCAGCGGCGACGGATCGCGCCCGTTGTCATCGAGCTGGATGAAGGCGATGCCGGTCACGCCCTGAAAACCCAAACTGCCGAAGGTCGAGCGGGTAATCGGCGCGTGCGTGTCGACCAGGATGCGGATCAGGATTTGCCCCGGATGGTCGCGGTCGAATTTGATCGACTGCACCTTGCCGACGTCGAGCCCGCGATACCGCACCGCCGCGTCGGTATAGAGCCCCGTCACGTTGGTGCGCGCGATCAGATCGTACGGCACCCGCACCGAGCGGTCGACGTTGAACAAAAAAGCCGCGACGGCAACGGCCGCCAGCAAGGCTACCGTGAAGAGCCCCGCCCAGAAGGCATGTGATTTGTTTTCCATTCTCAGGTTCCCTGGTTCTTCACAGCGGCAATTCGGACGACGCCGGCTCGAGCGCCGCGCGCGGCAACTTCGCGCGCCGCTCGGGCGGCAGCGCCTGCAACGCGCGACGTCCGCGCAGGCCGAGGAAATATTCGCGGATGAACGGATGATCGACGCCCGCCGCCTCTTCGACCGGCGCGGCGACCAGCACCGTGCGGTCCGCCAGCACGGCGACGCGGGTGGACAGCGCGATCATCGTGTCGAGATCGTGCGTGACCATCACCACCGTCAGCCCCAGCGCGCGATGCAGCGCGGAAATTAGTTCGACGAATTCATCGGACGCCTGCGGATCGAGCCCGGCGGTCGGTTCGTCGAGAAACAGCAATTCGGGTTCGAGCGCGATCGCGCGGGCAATGCCGACCCGCTTGATCATGCCGCCCGACAACGCCGACGGCATTTTCGACGCATGCTTGCACGGCAGCCCGACCATCTCGAGCTTGAGCATCACGATGTCGCGCAGCAGGTCTTCCGGCACCTTGCCGAGTTCGCGCACCGGCTGCGCGATGTTGTCGAACACCGACAGCGACGAGAACAGCGCGCCGCGCTGGAACAGCATGCCGGAACGGCTGCGCATCAGCAGCGCGGTTTCCGGCGAGATCGTCGCGAGGTCCTCGCCGAACAGCTTGATGGTGCCGGACGAGGGCTTCTCCAACCCGAGAATCTGCCGCACCAGCGTGGTCTTGCCCGAACCCGAACCGCCGACGATCGACATGATCTCGCCGCGCTTCACATCCAGATTCAGATGCTGATGGACGATGTTGCGGCCATAGCGCTTGGTGATGTCGATCACCTCGATCACCGGTTCGGCGATCGACGGCGCAGGCTGGCCGCGCACGGCCTGGGAGAGTGGCGCGATCATCCGAGCCCCACGTTCTGGAAGAGGATCGCGAACACCGCGTCCGCGAGAATCACGATGGTGATCGAAGTCACCACCGAGGTCGTCGTACCTTCGCCGAGACTCTGCGAATTCGCCTTGATCCGGAAGCCGAAATGACAGCCGACGATCGCGATCAGCATGCCGAACGCGACGCCCTTACCGAGCCCGATCCACAGATTGGCGACCGGCACCACGCCCGGCAACGCGCGCGCGAAGTAACTCATGTCGATGCCGAGCACGATCTTGGCGGCCAGCGCGCCGCCGGTCAGCGCGATGATATTGGTCCACATGACGAGCAGCGGCATCGCCAGGCCGAGCGCGATCACCCTTGGCAGGATCAGCCGCAGCCCGTGCGGAATGCCCATCACGCGCATGGCGTCGAGTTCCTCGGTCACGCGCATCACGCCGATCTGCGCGGTAATCGCCGACCCCGAACGCCCCGCCACCAGAATCGCCGACAACACCGGCCCCAATTCGCGAATCACCGACAAGCCGAGAATGTTGACGATGTACTGGTTCGCGCCGAACAGCCGCAGTTGCTGCGCGGACAGATAGCTCAGCACGATGCCGATCAGGAACGCCACCAGCGCGGTGATCGGCAACGCCCTGGCGCCGGCGTTATAGACGTTCGCGGAAATTTCGGTCCACGGCGCGAGCTTCGGCTTGCGCAGGATCGCCAACAGATCGAGCACGACCCGCCCGAGCATGCCGACGCCGCCGTACAGATGTTCGAAGAACGAGAAAATCGACAGGCCCAGCCGCGTGAACGGATCGAGTTTGACCACCGGCTCGGCCGTGTCGCGCACCGTGTCGAGCAACGCAATGCGTTCGAAGATGTCGCGCTGCGTGTCGGTGAGCGTGGTGTCGGGCGGCATTTTGTGGCCCCACACGCGCCACAGTGCCTGGCCGCCGACGTGGTCCATCCGGTCAATGCGCGATAGATCCCACTCGCGGATGCCCTCGGCACCGAGCAGCGAGCGCAGAAGCGGAATCACATGGCCGGTAGCCCGGTCGCGGGCAAGCGCGAGCGCCGTCCACTGGCCCGAGAGCCGGACGATCTTGCCCTGGCTGCCGGCCGCGACTTCGAGGCCGGGCGGAGTGTCGTAGTTCAAGGATCGCGAGAATCTGGTTATCGGATTAGGGGCCATTGTAACGAAGGCGCGGCCGATGGGCCTTGCCGGCGGCCCCATTGGGTGCGCTATCGCTACAATATGAGACATGAACGCTTCCAAAACTCCACCCCAAGCCGCCGCGACCGATTGGCGCATCGACCGCGAACGCGCCGTCGCGCTGTTCGGGCCGCAGGCGCATGACTGGCCGATCGAAATCGTCGAGGAAACCGGCTCGACCAACGCCGACCTGATGACCCGCGTCAAAGCGCTGCCGCATAGAAGCAATGCGCTGCCGCGGCCGCTCGTGCGGGTCGCGTATCTGCAGACCGCCGGGCGCGGCCGGCGCGGCCGTCCGTGGTATGCGGAGCCGGGCAATGCGCTGCTGTTTTCGGTGGCGTGCGTGCTGCCGCGTCCGCTGGAAGAGCTGGCGGGCTTGAGCCTCGCGGTCGGCGTCGCGCTGGTCGACGGGCTGCGCTCGTTGCCGGTCGCCGGTCCCGGTCAGATCGCGCTGAAATGGCCGAACGATGTGCTGCTGGAAGGCGACAAGCTGGCCGGCATCCTGATCGAGACGGCGTGGAGCACCGACTACGCCAGCGCGGTGGTGATCGGTATCGGCACCAATGTGAAGGGCGCGGACGAACTCGCCGCCAAGGTCGGCGCGCTCAACGCCGACGTGCCGCCGCAGGCGCGCGGCACCGTGCCGACCGCGCTGCAGCGCGCGTTGCCCAACGCCAATCTCACCGACACACTGGCCGCTGAACTGAACGCGCTCGAACCTGCTTTGCAGCGCTTCGGCGCGGAAGGCTTCGCGCCGTTCCAGGCGCGCTGGAACGCGGTGCATGCGTACGCGGGACGCGAAGTCGTGCTGCTGGAACAAGGCCAGGAAATCACGCGCGGCGTGGCGGCGGGCGTCGACGAACGCGGCCAGTTGCTGCTCGACACGCCGACCGGCCGTCAAACGATTTCAACCGGCGACGTCTCGCTGCGTCTGGCCGACGGTGCGGCATGACGAGCGGTGCGCCTTCTCTGCTGATCGACGCGGGCAATAGCCGCATCAAGTGGACGCTGGTGGGACCGGACGGCGCGCCGATCGCAACTGGCGCATTGGCGCATGACGGCGTGGATCAGCCGTGCTGGTCGACTCTGCCGACGCCTGGCGGCGCATGGCTGTCGAATGTCGCGGGCGAAGCGGTGGCAGCGCGGCTCACCGCGTTGCTCGACGCCCATTGGCCGGGTCTGCCGCTCACGACGATCCGCGCCTGCGCCACGCAATGCGGCGTGACCAATAGCTACACCACGCCGCACGCGCTCGGCAGCGACCGCTGGGCCGGCATGATCGGCGCGCACGCGGCGTTTCCCGGCGAACATCTGCTGATCGCGACGTTCGGCACGGCGACCACGCTCGAAGCGTTGCGCGCGGACGGTCACTTTGTCGGCGGTCTGATCGCGCCGGGCTGGACACTGATGATGCGCTCGCTCGGCGAGCACACCGCGCAGTTACCGACGCTCGACGCCAACGCCGCACGCGGCCTGCTCGACGCCGCCGATAGCGCCGCAGCATCCCGCCGTGGCCCGTTCTTCGCGACGGACACGCCGCGCTCGCTGTCCGCCGGTTGCACGCTGGCGCAGGCCGGCCTGATCGAGCGGATGTGGCGTGATCTGCAGGATGAATGGCAGGTGCCGGTGCGCCTCGTGGTCAGCGGCGGCGCCGTGGACGAAGTGGCGAGCGCGCTCAAAGTGCCGCATACTCGCCACGATTCGCTCGTGCTGTCCGGCCTTGCGCTGATAGCCGCCGAGCGCGAAATGGCACGCGGCGTCTGACTGGCGGCCATCGGATCGGAATCACGACGGTTCAACACCTTCTGGACGGGGAAAACCAATAATGCTGCGCTGGCTGATCGCCATCTTGTTTCTTGCCAACCTGCTGGCATTCGTCGCGGTGCGCGGCGTATTCGGCCCGACGCCCACGGCCGGCGGGCGCGAACCTAATCATCTGAATCGCCAGATTCATCAGGAATGGTTGAGGGTGCAACCGGTGACGGCCGCCGAGGCCGCCGATCAGGCGGTGGTGGGCGGCCCGGCGCCGGTGGCGCCGATCGCGGCGTCGGCGTTGCCGCAGTAGCCGTCAGCCCTGCGCGCGGACCTTTTTCAACAGCGCCGTGGTCGAGCGGTCGTGTTCGAACGGAATCGCCAGCGCTTTCCCGCCCCACCCTCGTACGATGGCCGACTCCGGCAACGCGTCCATGTCGTAGTCACCGCCCTTGACGAGCACGTCCGGCCGCAGCGCCGAAATCAGCTCGACCGGCGTCTTCTCGCCGAAGCACACCACGTAATCGACACTCTCCAGCGCGGCCAGCAACGCCATGCGGTCCGACTCGTTGTTGATCGGCCGGTCGTCGCCCTTGCCGAGCATGCGGACCGACGCGTCGCTATTCACGCCGACGATCAGGCACGCGCCGAGCGCCTTCGCATCGGCCAGATAAGTCACATGCCCGCGATGCAGGATATCGAACACGCCGTTGGTAAACACCACCGGCGCGTTGAGCGTGGCGCGCAGCGTCACGAGAGCCTCGCGCGTCATCATCTTGCGTTCAAAAGTAGCAGCCATGACGGAATCGGAAAGAGAATAAAGAAGTGCCGTCACGATACACGCTGGACGGCATGAAACAAAACGGCCCGGCAAGCTCTCGCTTGTCGGGCCGTTCCTGAAACCGTAAAACCAGTTTGTGACGCAGGCTGTTAACCCGGCGTGAACCCGCTGACGCGGATCACACGCCTAAGCGCCATCAAGCCGGCTGTTCCGACGACTTCTGCTCTGCCTGCAGCCGCAGGACCACTTCCTTGCGGTAGCGGTTCAGTTCCTGCGCGGTGTTGAACGTGCGTTCGAACAGAATGGACAGGTTGTGCAGAATCCGCTCCACGACCTTCTTTTCCCAGCCGTCGTCGAAACGGATCTGTTCGTCGAGCCAGCGCTCAAGCCATTCCGGATCCGGCAGACGCGACTGAATCGTGTCGCGCGGGAACAGCGCCTGATTCACGTGCAGGTTGGTGGGATGCAGCGGCTTTTCGGTGCGACGCGCCGACGCCATCAGCACACCGATCTTGGCGAACGCAGCACGCGCGATGTCGCCCGTTTGCATCATCGCTTTCTTCATGTAGCGCAGATACGCGCCGCCATGGCGCGCTTCGTCGCGCGAAATGGTTTCGTAGATCTGCTTGATCACCGGCTCGGTGTGCCATTCGGCCGCACGGCGATACCAGTGGTTCAGGCGGATTTCGCCGCAGAAGTGCAGCATCAGCGTTTCGAGCGGCGGCGCCGGATCGAATTCGAAGCGCACCGCGTGCAGTTCTTCTTCGGTCGGGCACAGCTCCGGCTTGAAGCGGCGCAGATATTCCATCAGCACCAGCGAATGCTTCTGTTCTTCGAAGAACCACACGCTCATGAAGGCGGAGAAATCGCTGTCGTGATGGTTGTCACGCAGGAACATTTCCGTGGCGGGCAAGGCCGACCATTCGGTGATCGCGTTCATCTTGATCGTCGCGGCCTGCTCGTCGGTCAATAGCGATGCATCGAACTTGTCCCAGGGAATGTCTTTCTCCATGTCCCATCGAACGGATTCGAGCGATTTATAAAGTTCCGGATAAAGCATGGTGTTCATAGTCCCACCCCTGTTCTGCGCATACTGTGTGTGTCTGCTGCTACGTGTAGCACTCTCGCTGACGACGAACGGATCACGCCGTGCGTCGGCCAACATTCAATTTTACGCGGTAATCAGCCGCCTAGATGCACCGGGCAGCAAAGAAGTCGGACGTTTGCGCGGGCACGCCCCATCTAAGCTACGCGCTGCGCGGCCAACCGTGGGTGAGGGATACCCTATGCCTGAGGTCGAGCCAGTCTGCGGTGAAACCGCACCGTCCAGCCCTGCGCCGGTCTTACCGGCGGCAAATGAAGCAAGGGCGGCACGATTGGTTGTTTTTGCGCACGCCCAAAAATCAACTAAAAACCAACTAAAGCTTACACAATGATAGCACGCTGACTTTACGGAATTCCCACGTTAGCAGACGCCGCGCCGCCGTCCGCTTGACCTCTCTCAACAAAGCGCGCGATCCGCGGAGTGTGGCCGAGGATCGAGGTCAAAACCATGACAGACGGCGAACCGGCCTAGATCGCCGGCGCGCCGCGTGGTCTTTTTGCCGATGACGGGCGGGTCCGCTTCGTCATCCGTCATTCCCGTCTCAGGTCGACTTTTTCGCCGCGCGCGGCGTGGCGCTCGCGCTAGCCGTGCGTTTCGCGGCGGACGGCGCCCGTTTCGCAGCCGGTCGTTTGGCTGCGGGGTCCGCGTCTTGAGGCGACGTTTGCGACGCCTCGGCCGTGGCTTCCGCTGCGGCTCCGCCACCGGTTTCCGCCGATGCGGCTTGAGTAGAATCGCCCGTCGCGGCCGCCGGCTGCGTCATCGCGAACTGGGCGATCTGATTGAACTGCGACTGCAGCAGGTTCCACCATGCGGACGCGTCGAACGGAGGCGTCGACGGCGTTTCCTCGTCGTCGGTACCAGACGGTTCGGCGGCGGCGGACGCAGCCGCGCCACTGGCCGACGCCGTCTGCTGCGGATGCGGCCAGCCCGTCGCCGACGCGGGGCTCGGCGCTGCGGATGCCGCCGGCTGCGCCATCGACGATTGCGCGAACGCGCCGAACGCACGCAACGTCGCAAGCGTGGCGCGCTGCACTTCGAGCGCCTGAATCGCGGATTGCAGCATGCTCAGATTCAGCTTGAGCCATTGCTCGACGGCGCGCATGTCGGTGATGCGTTTGTCGAGTTCTTCCACGTTGGTGAGCGGCGCCATCATGTCGGACATCATCGACAGCGACGGTGCCATGCCCGCGCCCGGCTGCGCGCCGGAGAACGCCGAGCCGAACGGCGACAGCCGCATCATGCCCCACATGCGTTCGAGCATTTCAGCGGGCGGAAAGCCGGGGAAGCCGGGAAACGGCGGCGTGGAATCGGGTGTATCGGTCATGCTTGTCGCCTCGCTGCATAAGTGTAGGAGTGCGCGCCGGCCCGCACGCGTCGGAGTCGATCATACCGTGCGGGGGCGACGCGTCAGGAGCGTTTGGGGACGCGGGCTTGGGTCACCGCACCCCACATCCCCCGCCTTATTTCGCTTCACCGCGCCACGGATCCGCGCCGCCGAAATCCGGCGCGCGCCGCTCACGCAGCGAATTCACGCCTTCGCGCACGTCCGGCCCGGCAAAGCCCATGAATTCCAGCGCCAGCGAGGTATCGAACGCCGGTCCCGCCGACCGCAGCCAGTTGTTCAACGCATACTTGGTCCAGCGAATCGCAGTCTGCGATCCGCTGGCGAGTTTGCGCGCCACCTCGAATGCTTTGGGCAGCAGATCGGCTTCGTCGACGGCGAGCGAGACGAGGCCGATACGCTCCGCCTCTTCGCCGCTCACCGGCTCGCACAGCAGCAGGTAGTACTTGGCCTTCGCCATGCCGCACAGCAGCGGCCAGACGATCGCCGCGTGATCGCCCGCCGCGACGCCCAGCCGCGTATGACCGTCGATAATCCGCGCCGTCTTCGCCGCGATCGAGATATCCGCGAGCAGGCCCGCCACCAGGCCCGCACCGACCGCCGGACCATGCATCGCCGAGACGATCGGCTTGCTGCAATTGATCACGTTGTAGACGAGGTCGCGCGCCTCGCGCCACACCCGCGCGCGCACGTCGAAATCGGTTGCCATGTCTTCGACCAGTTGCAGATCGCCGCCGGCCGAAAAGCCCTTGCCCTCGCCGCGAATGATCACCACGCGCGTCTGCGGATCGCGGTCGATATCGCGCCAGATTTCGGCGAGTTCGTAATGCATCCGCGCGTTGGCGGTGGCGAGGCCGCTTTTGTTGGCGCCCTCGCCGCTCATCACGACTTCGAGCACGCCGTCGGGATGACGCGTCAACTGAAGCGACTGGTAGTGCGCGTAAAACGCGTCGTTGGTGTGTGAGGTCTGAGACATGGTGAGCAATCCGTGACTTGCGTGAGATGCATTCAAAACGTGTTCAACACTGTGTACAACGATTCGCGACGATCGGTTCGGCGCGCGTCCGGCAAGCAGCCGACGCGCGGCCTCTTCTCCTCAACGCGACCGATCAACGCGGCCGATCAACGCGGCTGATAAACCCACTTCCCATTCATGATCTCGACCATCACGCGAGCCCGCTGATCGAGCCCGAGGTGATCCGTCGCGCTCATGTTGACGACGCCATTGGTATCCGCCAGACCGCGTGTCGCTTCGAGCGCATCGCGCAGCGCGCGCCGGAATTCCGGCGTGCCGGGCGCGCCCGCTTTCAACGCGATCGGCACGGCGTGGTTGAGCAACATGCCGGCGTCCCAGGTGTACGAGCCGAACGCCGACACGCTACCGGGTCCGCGCAGCGCTTCGAAGCGCGCGATGTAATCCAGCGCGAGACGTTTGGCCGGATGATCCGCCGGCAATTGCGCAGCCACCAGCACCGGACTCGCCGGCAGGAACGTACCGTTGCAATCGGCGCCGCACACGCGCAGGAAGTCGTTATTGCCGACTCCATGATTGTGATAGATCAGCCCTTTGTAGCCGCGTTCCCTGAGCGTTTTCGGCGGCAGCGCGGCAGGTGTGCCGGCCGCGCCGACCACCACCGCATCGGGATGCGTCGCGAGGATTTTGAGGACCTGGCCGGTCACGCTCGGATCGGTGCGATTGAAGCGCTCGCTCGCCACCATGTCCATGTGATGCAGTTGCGCGAACTTCGCGACTTCGGCGTAGAAGGTCTCGCCGAGCGCGTCGGCCTGGCCAATGAACGCAATGGTTTTGACGCCGTGCGCGCTGGCGTGCTCCGTGATGGCCGACGCCATCATCGCATCGGTCTGCGGTGTCTTGAAGACCCAGTGGCGTTTCGCATCCACGGGTTCGATGATTTTCGCCGACGACGCCAGCGAGATCATTGGCGTTTCCCCTTCGGCGACCACGTCGATCATGGCGAGCGAATTCGGCGTGATCGACGAACCGATGATCGCGTCGACGTGATTCTCGGAGATCAGCTTCTTGGTGTCCTGCACGGCCTGGGTGGTGTCGGACGCGTCGTCGAGCACGATGTACTCGACCGACTGACCGCCGATCTGTTTCGGCAGCAACGTGGCCGTGTCGCGTGCGGGAATGCCGAGCGACGCGGCCGGTCCGGTCAGCGACAGCACGAGGCCGATCTTGACCTGCGCGAACGCTGCGCCGGGCAGCGCGCCCACGCAGGCAAGCGCGGCGCACAACGCGGTGGCGCGAACAACACGGCCGCCGCGCGACAGATTCACGCGCGCACCCGACGTTTCAATCGTTTCGCTACGCCGGCTTCCAAGTTTGATGGATGCGAATCGCGGCATGCTGTCTCCTCACGTTGGTTTTCGTTTTTGATGTGCTGCCGATGAACGACCGACTAACTGTCTGTTGACCGCTTACGGCTGCATCGCACGCGGCTGGATGGCCGCGAGGCGTCGCTGCGCGGCACCGGCAGCCCGCCACCCCGGGCGCGCCGCCGCGCCAGTCAGTGTAGCCGCGCGCCGGGGCGGCGGCATCGGGCGAAACCCTTTCGAAACCGCTTTGAAATCGGCCCGTGTCGCGCTGTCGCGGCACGCACACTGTGCACTCCACGCGCGCTACGCTACGCACAAACCCCGCGCATCAATCCAACGGCGCGATGCCCTGATCGATCGAACCGAAAATCGACTTGCCCGCTTCGTCGAACATTTCGATCTTCACGGTGTCGCCGTACTTCATGAACTCGGTTTGCGGCGCGCCGTGCTCGATCGTTTCCAGGCAGCGCTTTTCGGCGATACAGCAATAGCCGCGCTTCGCGTCCTTGTTCGACACCGTGCCCGAACCCACGATTGCGCCTGCGCGCAGGTTGCGGGTTTTCGCCGCGTGCGCGATCAACTGGCCGAAGTGAAACACCATGTCGGTGCCGGCGTCCGGCTGACCGACTTTCTTGCCGTTCCAATGGACGATCATCGGCCGATGCACGCGACCCTCGCGCCAATGTTCGCCGAGTTCGTCGGGCGTGACCGCGACCGGCGCGAACGAGGTGGCCGGCTTGCTCTGGAAAAAGCCGAAGCCCTTCGCGAGTTCGGCGGGAATCAGGTTGCGCAGCGAGACGTCGTTGACGAGCGTGATCAGGCGCACGCTTCTGAGCGCCTGATCGGGCGTGGCGCCCATCGGCACGTCGGTGGTAATCACGGCGACTTCCGCTTCGAAGTCGATGCCGAACGCTTCCGACGCGCACAGCACGTCGTCTTTCGGGCCAATGAAGTCGTCGCTGCCGCCTTGATACATCAACGGATCGGTCCAGAACTCCGGCGGCATCTCCGCGCCGCGCGCGCGCCTCACCAGCTCGACATGGTTCACATACGACGAACCGTCGGCCCACTGGAACGCGCGTGGCAGCGGCGCCATGCAGTCTTTGGCGTCGAACGCAAAGCTGTTGCGCGCGCGGCCCTGATTGAGCGCGTCGTACAGATCCTGCAGTTGCGGCGCGTAGAAGGTCCAGTCGTCGAGCACGCGCTGCATGGTGGGCGCGATCGCGTCGGCAATAGCCGCCGTGTGCAGGTCGCGGGACACGACGATCAGTTGACCGTCGCGCGTGCCGTCCTTCAGCGTGGCAAGTTTCATAGGGGAGTGAGCCGTATTAGTGACGATAGAAGGAATCTATTCTACGATGGTGAATCGGCGCGGCCCAAGTGGCCGCGACTTTCCTCCTTCTGAACCTCTTCTGAACGCGCTCGTGGCGCCCCGCTCATGCCTCCAACTGCCCGCTCCGGCGCGATCCGTACCGATCACGGCACTGCTGAACCGCTCGATGCCGCCTCCGACGCCACCGATACCGACGACGAAAGCGTCGAGAGTGGCGACAGCGGCGACAGCGGCGAAGAGAAACTGCGCTCGGGCATCCAGTCGATCGAAGTCGGCTTTCGCCTGCTCGACGTGCTGACCCACGAACCCCGCGCGATGATGCTGCGGGACCTCGCGCAGCGCGCCGGCATGAGTCCTGCGAAGGCGCACCGTTATCTGGTGAGTTTTCTGCGCCTGGGCGTCGTGTCGCAAGACCCGCTGTCGGGCCGCTACGAGTTGGGCGGCTTCGCGTTGCAACTCGGGCTCGCACGGCTTGCGCGGGTCGATGGCGTGAAGCTTGCGCGCATAGCGCTCGCCGAACTGCGCGACCGGCTCGATCTGACGGTCGGCATCGCCGTCTGGGGCAATCAGGGGCCGACCATGGTCCACTGGATGGAATCGAGCCATCCGGCGAAGGCGTCGCTGAAACTCGGCGATGTGATGCCACTACTCAGTTCGGCCACCGGCCTGCTGTTCGCCGCGTATCTGCCGGTTAGCAAGACCGCCGCGATGCTCGATCGCGAATTGGCCGACGCGCGCCGCGCCGCGCATCTCGGCGGACCGCGCACCCGCGATGAAGTCGAGCAGACGCTCGCGCAGGTGCGGCAACATCAGGCGGCGCGCGTGGAAGGCATGTTGTTGCCCACCATTCACGCGTTCTGCATGCCGGTGTTCGATTCGACGGGCGACCTCGCGCTTGGTCTGATCGCGTTGGGACATGAAGGCGTGTTCGATATCCGCTGGGGCGGCGAGATCGATCTGGCGCTGCGCGACTGCGCGCAAAAGCTGTCGTATGAGCTGGGTTATAGTGCGACGCCGCGCGACGCGCAGGATTGATGTGACGTGTGTCGCGGCGGCCTGAGCGCTTGCGTGGGCTCGCTTCGTACGCACTTTGAACGCGCTCATGCGCGTGAACTCAAACATTCCCTCATCGCACATCTTTAACCGCCGATGGCTTCATCCTCCGTCACACACCGTTCCGATCGCACCCCGCCTGGCGGACCGCGCGTCGCGTTGCGCGTGGGGCGATGGATCGCGGTGCTGCTGGTCGTGGCGGTGCTGCACTGGATCGCCGCGCAGTGGGTCGAGCGCAACCGCGCGACGCTGAATCCGGCGGACAGCGAGCGTGTCCCCGTGCAGGTCGCGTTGCTGACCCCTGAGCGTATCGAGCGCAATCCGGCCGCCGCCGCGCCGCATGCGCCGGCACCGGCGCCCGCGCAACGGGCCGCTGCGAGCAAGCCGCGCGAACATGTGCTGACCGCGTTGCAACCGGCGAAGCAGGCGCCATCGCCTGCGGCTGCATCGGAGACAGTCGCGAGCGCAACCGCCGCCGCAAGCGCTTCCACTGCAACTAGCGCGAACGCCACCGCTGGAAACCCCACCGGCACAGCCAGCGCCCCCACTGCCGCAAGCGCTCCGCAAGCGGCGCCAGGCGTGAAGTTTTCCGTCCCGCCTTCCGGCGAGTTGCAATACGACACGTTCTACAACGGCGTGCGCAACCAGCCCGGCACGATCCACTGGACCAGCAACGCGCAAAGCTACGAAATGGTGGTGTCGGTGCCGTTGCCTTTCGTCGGCACATTCGTGTATTCGAGCCACGGACGTATCGACGCATTCGGCCTCGCGCCGGATCAATACATCGAAAAGCGCGGCCGCCGCGCGGAAGACATCGCGATCTTCAATCGCAGCGACAAGAAAATCGCCTTCACCCGCACGCCGGCCAGCTTACCGCTGCCTGACGGCGCGCAGGACCGCTTCAGCATGGTGATGCAGCTCGCCAGCCTCGTGCGCGGCGACCCCACCGCTTATAAGCCCGGCGTGACGCGGCAGTTCTTCGTGGTTGACAACGACAGCGGCGAGAACTGGCCCATCGAGACGATCGGCGACGAGACCATCCGCACGGCGCAAGGCTTCATCGACGCGCGTCATTTCAAACGCCTGCCGCGCCACGACGGTGACCTGCGTCGGATCGACGTATGGCTCGCGCCGTCGCTCGGCTGGCTGCCGGCGCGGATCGTTCAGACGGAACCGAACGGCACGCAATTCGAGCTGGTGTGGCGCGGCAAGCTCAACCTCGACAATGCAGATGAAACCTCAAACGCTTCGCCCGGCAACATCGCCGATGGCAGCGTCGCTACGCCTGACAATTCAGCCAACCTGCAGCCTGCTGGCCCTTCGGCAGCAACGCCCGAAGCCGCGCCGTCCCAATCGTTAAATCCTACCGATCCCGGCAGTCCGCCCGGCATCATCAAACCCTGAAAACCCGGTCTCGAGTAAGGTCTCCAGGAATCGGCGAAACTTCTACGGCATCCCTGACTCGCAACACACTGCTGCAACCATTCGCGCGGATGCTGCGTATATTGTTGAGCCATCAGGTCGAAGCTCCTCGAGGCTGTGCAGCGCGCGTCAATGGATCCTTCCACTGCGATCCCTTCAAGGAGCCCGCATGCAAGTGAACATCAACGGAATCGAGACGCGCTATGTGCTGAGTAATGAGGGCGGCGGCCCCTGGCTGACGTTCATTCATCAGCTCGGTGGCGACCTCTCGGTGTGGGACCAGCTCGCCGGCTATTTCCGCGACGATTACACCGTGCTGCGCTACGACCTGCGCGGCCACGGCAAGACGGCGTTGTCACGTAAGGCTTTCAGCATGGCCGATCTGTCACACGATCTCGCCACTTTGCTCGATGCGCTCGGCGCGCCCACTACGCATGTGGTCGGCATGTCGATGGGCGGCATGATCGCGCAGCAATTCGCGCTCGACCACCCGTCGCGCGTCGATACGCTCACGCTCGCCAATACGTTCGGCGGCACACGTCCCGAAAGCCGCGCACTGTGGGAGCAACGCGCCGCGAGCGTCCGCGAAGGCGGCATGGCGTCGCTCGTACCGTCGACCATGGACCGCTGGCTGACACCTGACTTTCAACGTGAGCACCCCGAAGCTGTCGAACCGATTCGCGAGGTGTTCAGCCATACGTTGTCAGAAGGCTACGCTATGGCGTGCGAGGCGGTGCGCGATTTCGACGTACGCAGTAAGCTGGGAACCATCCGTTGCCCAACATTGACCGTGGCGGGCCGCCACGACACGGGCACGCCGCCTGCTGATACGCAGGCAATTGCAGACGCCATCGAAGGCGCACGTTTCGAACTGCTCGATGCCGCTCATCTCGCACCCATCGAACAATCTCACCGTTTTGCTGCACTGCTTGAAACGTTTCTTGAAAGGCCGGTCTAACCGGTAGGTTCGGAACTTTTACAAGCGTCAATCCGGACCCACCCCTTGAATTCCACCCTCACGCTCCAACCTATGGCGCAGGAATGGCCAGGAGCCAACGGAAATAAGGAGTGTCGCCATGCAAATGATCTACAACAGCCCCAACTATTGCGTCGTTGAGTTTCCGCCGCAGGAAGGTCCGCTGGCCATGAAGTCGGGTGGCTACGAGATCGTGGACAAAAACATGCAGCGGGAGATCTACATTGATGGCGCAATGGCGGCGCGGTTTCGCGAGCACGTGCAGAAGCTGATCGAAGAGGAACCGTCGCTGGACGAGGTCGACGAATTCCTCGGGCAGTTCGACAGTCTGATGCATCAACCGGTGATTCTTCACTAAGCGCAAGCTTCGATTCAACGTTTTTGGCGACCTATCTTCGACCGCGCCGTCCGGCTTAGCAGTCGGCCCACCCGGCGGCCCTTTCAAGGCGGTCAGCAGTTCATGAAGCGGTCCAGCAGGCTTTTGGCTTGTTGGGCCGTTTTCTTTTCCAATGGCGAGATCGCCTGTCCGGCCCGCGCCCGGCGTGTGCGCCCGGCAGCGGCTACAATGACAGGTTTCCCGCCAAACCCGGCGCAAGCCCTTGTCCGCCATGAACCAGCCTGCTCAAACCGCCACGCCAGTCCGCTCCGAAGCCGCCTATACACGCGGTGCGGCGCTGCCCGAGCTGCTCAAGTCGCGCATCCTGATCCTGGACGGCGCAATGGGCACGATGATCCAGCGCTCCAAGCTCGACGAAGCCCGTTATCGCGGCGAGCGCTTCAAGGACTACGGTCGCGACATCAAAGGCAACAACGAACTGTTGTCGATCACGCAGCCACAGATCATCGGCGAGATTCACGAGCAATACCTCGCGGCGGGCGCGGACATCATCGAGACCAACACGTTCGGTGCGACCACGGTGGCCCAGGCTGACTACGGCATGGAAGCGCTGGCCATCGAAATGAATCTCGAATCGGCCAGGCTGGCGCGCGCCGCCTGCAACAAGTATTCGACGCCTGACAAGCCGCGCTTCGTCGCCGGCGCGATCGGACCGACGCCGAAGACCGCGAGCATTTCGCCCGACGTGAACGATCCAGGTGCGCGCAACGTGACCTTCGACGAACTGCGCACGGCCTATTACGAGCAGGCCAAGGCGTTGCTCGACGGCGGCTGCGATCTTTTCCTCGTCGAGACGATCTTCGACACGCTCAACGCGAAGGCCGCGCTGTTCGCGCTGGACGAACTGTTCGAGGACACCGGCGAACGTCTGCCGATCATGATCTCGGGCACGGTCACCGACGCGTCGGGCCGCATTCTGTCGGGCCAAACCGTCGAGGCGTTCTGGAACTCGCTGCGTCACGCGAAGCCGCTCACCTTTGGTTTGAACTGCGCGCTGGGCGCGGCGCTGATGCGCCCGTACATCGCCGAACTGGCGAAGCTGTGCGACACCTATGTGTCGTGCTATCCGAACGCCGGCTTGCCGAATCCGATGAGCGATACGGGCTTCGACGAATTGCCGGCGGATACGTCGGGTTTGTTGAAGGAGTTCGCGCAGGCGGGGTTGGTGAATATCGCGGGCGGGTGCTGTGGGACGACGCCGGAGCATATTGCGGCGATCGCTCAGGCGCTGGCTGAAATCAAGCCGCGCAAATGGCCGACCCAATACCGCGACGCCGCCTGAGTGCGGCGGCCTGAGCTTCGGCCGCCGCTCTTCGCTATCGCAGTAGACGCACCTCGCACACACACCTCGCAGACGCATCTCAACCGCACGCAATCGACTCGCACACACGCCATGACCGATCACACCATGCGCCTTTCCGGCCTCGAGCCGTTCAACGTCACGTCCGGCACTCTCTTCATCAACGTCGGCGAGCGCACCAACGTGACCGGCTCGAAAGCCTTCGCGCGAATGATCCTGAACGATCAGTTCGACGACGCCGTCGCGGTCGCGCGCCAGCAGGTCGAAAACGGCGCGCAGGTCATTGACGTCAACATGGACGAAGCGATGCTCGATTCGAAAGCGGCCATGGTGCGCTTCATGAATCTGATCGCGTCGGAGCCGGACATTGCGCGCGTGCCGATCATGATCGACTCGTCGAAGTGGGAAGTGATCGAGGCGGGCCTGAAGTGCGTGCAAGGCAAAGCGATCGTCAACTCGATCTCGCTGAAGGAAGGCGAAGAGGCCTTCCGCCACCACGCGAACCTGATTCGCCGCTACGGTGCGGCCGCCGTCGTGATGGCCTTCGACGAACAGGGCCAGGCCGACACCTACGAGCGCAAGACGCAAATCTGCAAGCGCTCGTACGACTTCCTGGTGAACGAAGTCGGCTTCCCGCCGGAAGACATCGTCTTCGATCCGAACATCTTCGCGATCGCCACCGGTATCGAGGAGCACAACAACTACGCGGTCGACTTCATCAACGCGACGCGCTGGATCAAGGAAAACCTGCCGTACGCGAAGGTGAGCGGCGGCGTGTCGAACGTGTCGTTCTCGTTCCGCGGCAACGACCCGGTGCGCGAAGCGATCCACACCGTGTTCCTCTATCACGCGATTCAGGCCGGTATGGATATGGGCATCGTCAACGCGGGTCAGCTCGGCGTGTATGCCGACCTCGATCCGGAGTTGCGCGAACGCGTCGAAGACGTGGTGCTGAACCGCCGTGAAGACGGCACCGACCGGCTGCTCGAAATCGCCGACAAGTTCAAGACCGGCGCCGCGAAGAAAGAAGAGAACCTCGAATGGCGTAACCAGCCGGTCGAGAAGCGCCTCGCGCATGCGCTGGTACTCGGCATCAACAACTTCATCGTCGAAGACACCGAAGAAGTGCGCGCGAAGATCGCCGCCGCCGGCGGCCGCCCGATCAACGTGATCGAAGGTCCGCTGATGGACGGCATGAACATCGTCGGCGACCTGTTCGGCCAGGGCAAGATGTTCCTGCCGCAAGTCGTCAAGTCGGCGCGCGTGATGAAGCAGGCGGTCGCGCATCTGATCCCGTTCATCGAAGAAGAAAAGCGCCTGCTCGCGGAAGCCGGCGGCGACGTGCGCGCGAAAGGCAAGATCGTCATCGCCACGGTGAAGGGCGACGTGCACGACATCGGCAAGAACATCGTGTCCGTGGTGCTTCAGTGCAATAACTTCGAAGTGGTCAACATGGGCGTGATGGTCTCGTGCAACGACATTCTCGCCAAGGCGAAGGTCGAAGGCGCGGACATCATCGGGCTGTCGGGGCTGATCACGCCGAGCCTCGAAGAAATGGCTTATGTCGCGTCGGAAATGCAGCGCGACGACTACTTCCGCATCAAGAAAATTCCGCTGCTGATCGGCGGCGCGACCACCTCGCGCGTGCACACCGCGGTGAAGATCGCGCCGCATTACGAAGGGCCGGTGGTGTACGTGCCGGACGCGTCGCGCTCGGTGTCGGTGGCGTCGAGCCTGCTGTCCGACGAAGGCGCGGCCAAGTACCTCGAAGACCTGAAGACCGACTACGACCGCATCCGCGTGCAACACGCCAACCGCAAAGCCACGCCGATGGTCACGCTCGCCGAAGCCCGCGCGAACAAGACCAAGGTGGACTGGGCGAGCTACCAACCGGTCAAGCCGAAGTTCATCGGCCGCCGTGTGTTCAAGAACTTCGATCTGAGCGAACTCGCGAAGTACATCGACTGGGGTCCGTTCTTCCAGACCTGGGACCTGGCCGGCCCGTATCCCGCGATCCTGAACGACGAGATCGTCGGCGAATCGGCGCGGCGCGTGTTCTCGGACGGCAAGTCGATGCTCTCGCGTCTGATCCAGGGCCGCTGGCTGCAGGCCAACGGCGTGATCGCGCTGCTGCCCGCCAATACGGTGAACGACGACGACATCGAAATCTACACGGACGATTCGCGCTCGGAAGTCGCACTCACCTGGCGTAACCTGCGTCAGCAGAGCGTGCGCCCGGTGGTAGACGGCGTGATGCGGCCGAACCGTTCGCTCGCCGACTTCATCGCGCCGAAGGACTCGGGCGTGGCCGACTACATCGGCATGTTCGCGGTCACGGCGGGTCTGGGCGTCGACGTGAAGGAAAAGCAGTTCGAAAAGGATCACGACGACTACAGCGCGATCATGCTGAAGGCGCTCGCGGATCGTTTCGCCGAAGCCTTCGCCGAAGCAATGCATGCGCGCGTGCGGCGCGATCTGTGGGGCTATGCGAACACTGAAACGCTGTCTAACGACGACCTGATCGCCGAGAAGTATCACGGCATCCGTCCGGCGCCCGGCTATCCGGCCTGCCCGGACCATCTGGTCAAGCGCGACATGTTCGACGTGCTGCAAGCCACCGAAATCGGCATGAGCGTGACCGAATCGCTCGCCATGCTGCCGGCGGCGAGCGTCTCCGGTTTCTATCTCGCGCATCCCGACAGCACCTATTTCTCGGTCGGCAAGATCGGTCAGGACCAGCTGGAGGATTACGCAATTCGCATGGCGTTGTCGAAAACGGATGCGGAGCGCGCTCTGGCGCCTTTGCTGTAAGCCTTTTGCATAGCGTGGCGGGAAACCCACTATATCGGGTCTGAAAGGCTGAATATTTGCGGCAGTGTAATTTTCGGCTTTGTAGACTGAATTGGGTTTACCCAGCCAGACGCGGCCAAAACGCGTCGGCTTATCTAATTGCAATCGTCGACGGAGAGAATCGTATGAAGAAGCTGACGCTGTTGTTGACTGCTGTTTCACTCGCTGTGGGCGCCTCGGCGGCGCTGGCACAGCCCGCCGCTCCGGCGGGTTCGAGCGCGGTGAGCTCGTATTCGCCGCCCACCGTGAAGCACGTCAAGAAACCGAAGAAGAAGAAAATGAAGAAGGGTGCGTCGGCTCCCGCGGCCGCCCCGGCGGACGCTGCCAGCCAGTAAGCGCTACACGTCAAAGCCGGTTGACTCCGGCCTTGAATGACAAAGAGCCCGCTTCGAGCGGGCTCTTTTCATTGGTGCGTCGCAAGGATTCGCGCCGCCAACTGCGGCGCGGGATACGCGCCATGACTTCTGCAACGGCTGCGGCGCACATTTGGCCCACGGAGGAGCCGACCACGCCGCCGCGTGGAACTTCACAGACCCCAGACGATATCCGCGTTTTCCTTCTGCGCCGCGCGCAGCATGTCTAGGAACGGATACGCGCGTTGCGCGAGTCCCGGCGGAATCTCGTGATGCTCGTGACCGTCTTCGCCTTCGTGGAAATGGCCGTCGTGTTCGGCGCGTTCCTGCTTGTCGACGTTGATGGCGGCTTCGAGTTTGCCGATAGCCACACCGAGTTCGTCGTGCGTAATGACGCCGCGTTCACCCAGGCGTTTGCCGACGATACCGACCAGATACTGGGCAAGATTCTCCAGCATCATGACGTCTGGCGCGGCGCGGCATTTGAAAGTAATCAGCATGACTGTTCCCTTTTTTGGTTATGTTGGATTGGCGTGCCGACGGCTCGAAAGCGGCGGCGGCGCGCGTTACGTTGACTCGCCAATCCGGCGCGGCGGCCACGGCCCTTGCTGGGCATCTCATTGAACATATTAGCACCTGCTAAAATCCCTCTGAACGGAAAAGCGCGCCGCCTCTGGCCGCGCACGGCCGGGCACTGTGAATTGGCTCGATTGGTCACCAGGCAGCCGCGCGTTGCCGCTGCCAGCCGCGCCGGTCAACCGCCGCGAGCCGCTGCGCATCATGTCTGACTGCGTTGCAGGCAACGTGCCTGACCGCGCAGTCGTTGCGACCGAATTGCCGCAACGGGCGCCGCGCCGCTTTCCACGCTTCTGACGGACCGGCTGCGCCTGCTGCACGGGCACGGCCAACGCCGCTTCCGCATCACCGGATTGCCTCACTGGACTCGCAACAAGCATGCTGCCTGCACACAAACAGACCCTCGAAACCCTGCTCGCCGACACGGTAAAGCAGGTCGCTGAAGCCTCGCAAGGCGCGACCGAAGCCGCTTTCGTGTCGCCCACCATCACGCTGGAACGCCCCAAGGTCGCCGCGCACGGCGACGTCGCGTGCAACGTGGCCATGCAGCTCGCCAAGCCGCTGCGCGCGAATCCGCGCCAGCTCGCACAACAGATCGTCGACGCGCTGCTCGCGCAGCCGCTCGCCCAAGGTCTCGTCGAAGCCGCTGAAGTGGCCGGCCCCGGCTTCATCAACCTGCGTCTGGCCGCCGCCGCGAAGCAGGCGGTGATCGCCGCCGTGTTCGCCGAGCAGGCCGCGTTCGGCCAATCGCAGCGCGACGCCGGCAAGCACGTACTGATCGAATTCGTGTCGGCCAACCCGACCGGCCCGCTGCACGTCGGCCACGGCCGTCAGGCCGCGCTCGGCGACGCGCTCTCGAACGTGCTGGCCTCGCAAGGCTGGGACGTGCACCGCGAGTTCTACTACAACGACGCCGGCATGCAGATCCAGACGCTCGCGCTGTCCACCCAGGCACGCGCGCGCGGCATCGCCCCCGGCGACGCGGGCTGGCCGGCTTCGGCCTACAACGGCGAGTACATCGCCGAAATCGCCAAAGACTATCTGGCCGGCGCTACGGTGGCCGCGAGCGACGGCGAGCCGGTGACCGGCGCGCGCGACGTCGAAGATTTCGAAGCGATCCGCCGTTTCGCGGTGGCGTATCTGCGCCGCGAACAGGACATGGATTTGCTGGCGTTCGGCGTGAAGTTCGACCAGTACTATCTGGAGTCGTCGCTGTACACGGAAGGCCGGGTCGAAAAGACGGTCGAAGCGCTGGTCGCCGCCGGCAAGACCTACGAACAGGAAGGCGCGCTGTGGCTGCGCACCACCGACGACGGCGACGACAAAGACCGCGTGATGCGCAAGACCGACGGCACCTACACGTACTTCGTGCCGGACGTCGCCTATCACGTCGCCAAGTGGGAGCGCGGCTTCACCAAGGTCATCAACGTCCAGGGTTCGGACCACCACGGCACGATCGCGCGGGTGCGCGCCGGCTTGCAAGGGTTGGGCATCGGCATTCCGAAGGGCTATCCCGACTACATCCTGCACAAGATGGTCACGGTCATGCGCAACGGCGAAGAGGTGAAGATCTCCAAGCGCGCCGGGAGCTACGTGACGGTGCGCGACCTGATCGAATGGTCGGGCGGCGCGACGCCGGGCTCGGAAACCGCCGTCGACCTGATCGACGAGGAAACGATTCGCCGCGGCCGCGACGCCGTGCGCTTCTTCCTGATCTCGCGCAAGGCGGATACGGAATTCGTGTTCGACATCGACCTCGCGCTGAAGCAGAACGACGAAAACCCCGTGCATTACGTGCAGTACGCGCACGCGCGCATCTGCTCGGTGCTCGCCGAATGCAAGTCGCGCTACAACACGGACGAAACCACGCTCGCGTCGGTGGACGTTTCCCCGCTCACCAGCGAACGCGCCATGGCGCTGCTGAACAAGCTCGCCGAATTCCCGGACATGCTGCAGCACGCCGCCGACGAACTCGCACCGCACGCGGTCGCGTTCTATCTGCGCGACCTCGCCGGGGAATTCCACTCGTTCTACAATGACCGGGCCGAGCGCGTGCTGGTTGACGATGCGGCCGAGCGCAATGCCCGCGTCGCGCTGCTCGCGGCCACGCGTCAAGTGCTGGCCAACGGTCTCGCGACGATCGGCGTCTCCGCTCCCGTCAAGATGTAAGTCCTCCGCCGTAACATGCATGCGGCCGTCGTTATAATCGGCGGCCGTTCCAGGATTCTTTTTGCAGGTGATTCATACGATGGCAAAACCACGCCGCACAACAAAGCAATCGAAACAAACCGGGGGCACTTTTCTCGGCATCGTGCTGGGCCTGATCGTCGGCCTTGCGATCGCGGTCGTGGTGGCGCTGTATATCACCCGTGCGCCTACACCGTTCGTCTCGAAGGTGGCGCCGCCCGCGGCGTCCGACTCCAGCGCGAGCCAGGCGCAATACGATCCGAACCGTCCACTGCAAGGCAAGACGCCGGGCCAGCCGGTGCCGCAAGCCGCGCAGCCGGCGCCGCCGAATACCGCCCCGGGCCAGACCAATTCGCAGACGCAGTCGGGCATGCTGGAAGAGCCGCAGATCGTCGAAGTGCCACCCGCTAACGGCACGAACGCCAACCCGAACGGCACGGCAGTCGCACCGAAGCCCGCGCAGGACAACGGCAACGTCGCGCCCACCGCACCGGCCAAGAAGCCGCAGGCATCCAGCGCACCGGCGCCCAGCACGGCAACCGCCAACGCCAAGCCGGGTTCCGGCGCGACGTCGGCACCGACTCCGGGTGATGCGAACACCGGCTACTTCCTGCAAGTGGGCGCGTACAAAACCTCGGCCGACGCCGAACAGCAACGCGCGCGTCTCGCGTTCCAGGGCTTCGAATCGAAGGTCACGCAGCGCGATGCGGGCGGTGTGACGTACTATCGCGTGCGGATCGGACCGTTCTCGAAGTTCGAGGACATGAATTCGAGCCGTCAGCGTCTGTCCGACGCAGGCGTCGACACCGCGGTGATCCGTTTCACGAAGCAGTAAGCCAACCATAAACACACGGTGATTTACCGGAACGCGCCGCCGCCGAACCATCGGCGTGCGGCGCGTGTCACAAACACGACGGACGTTTGAAAACGTCCCAACGCCGACAATGAAAAGCGGTGGCGGGCATTTGCGTGGCGCCGCCGCTTTACCGCCTACTCTGGGTCAACACGACATGAAAAAACTGCTGAGCATTCTGTTCCTCTCGCTGGGCCTCGTTGCCGCCACAGCTCAAGCGGCGCCGGCCGCACCGGTGTCCGGCAAGGACTACACCGTGCTGGCCACGCCGCAACCGACCGACGAACCGGCCGGCAAGATCGAAGTCACCGAGTTCTTCTGGTACGGCTGCCCGCACTGCAACGAATTCAACCCGTACCTCGAAGCGTGGGTGAAGAAGCAAGGTCCGGACGTCGTGTTCAAGCGCGTGCCGGTCGCCTTCCGCGACGACTTCGTGCCGCATTCGAAGATGTATCACGCGCTCGACGCACTCGGCCTCGCGCAATCGCTCACGCCGAAGGTCTTCAACGAAATCCACGTCAACAAAGACTATCTGCTGACGCCGGAAGATCAGGCCAAATTCCTTGCGAAGAACGGCGTCGATCCGAAGAAGTACATGGAAGCGTACAACTCGTTCTCGACGCAAAGCGCGTTGCAGAAAGACACGAAGCTGATGAACGACTACAAGATCGACGGCGTGCCGACCTTGGCCATTCAAGGCAAGTATGAAACCGGCCCGGCTCAGACCAACAGCCTGCCGGGCACGATCCAGGTGCTGGATTACCTGGTCGCGCAAATCCGCGCCAAGAAGATGTAAAGACGAGGCGCCGGAATGAGTTCACCGCTGAAGGTTTTCATTACCGGCGCCTCGAGTGGCATCGGCCTCGCCCTCGCTGCCGAATATGCGCAGCGCGGCGCGATTCTCGGCCTGGTCGCCCGTCGCGGCGACGCTCTCGCCGCGTTCCAGCAGTCCCATCCGCAGAATTCGATCGCCGTCTATTCCGTCGACGTGCGCGACGCCGAAGCGCTCGCCGAAGCGGCCGCGCAATTCATCGCGCAATACGGCCTGCCGGATGTCGTCATCGCCAATGCCGGCATCAGCCGCGGTGCGGTCACCGGACACGGCGATCTGCGCACCTTCCGCGAAGTGATGGACATCAATTACTTCGGCATGGTCGCCACGTTCGAGCCGTTCGCCGCCGCCATGGTCGCCGCGAAGAAAGGCACCCTCGTCGGGATTGCCAGCGTCGCCAGCGTGCGGGGTTTGCCGGGCTCCGGCGCATATAGCGCGTCGAAGTCGGCGGCGCTCAAGTATCTGGAGGCGTTGCGCGTCGAGATGCGCCCGCAGGGCGTCGGCGTGGTCACCATCGCGCCCGGCTACATCCGCACGCCGATGACCGAGCACAATCCGTACACCATGCCGTTCCTGATGGACGCCGACCGTTTCGCGGTGAAGGTAGCGGACGCGGTTGAACGTCAAACGGCGTTTGCAGTGTTCCCGTGGCAAATGCGTATCGTCGCGATGCTGCTGCATGTCATGCCGCGCTGGCTCTACGACCGCGCGTTCGAACGCGCGCCGCGCAAGCCGCGCGCTGCCACCGAGTAAAACCGATCACCCCGTGCGGCCGATGCATCCGGCGCTGCACGCTTCCACTATCTTCGATAGCGCTTAAGGGCTTCAGCTCATAGGCGTCGTTCGTATCACGCTCTTCCGCACCACAAGCCGTAGCGCAGCGCCCGCCCCATATGGATATGCGGATTAAGTTGTTGTCGCCGCAACCACCCTTCGATAAGCTTTCGCGCAGGCTCACCCGCGCATGGGCGGCATTATCGGCGTCATGCGCCAGCGCCGGAAACGTATCACAATAAAGACGGCGGCCACGCCGGCCACCCTCGTCAACGGAACATAACCACACAACCAGACGCACTGCCTGACTGCGCTTGTTATGGGAGATCCTATGCGCTTCAAACTGCTCGCAGCCGCCGTATTGTTCACGGCGCCCGCGCTCGTGCTCGCCAAACCGCTGACCGTCTGTACCGAGTCGAGCCCTGACGGTTTCGACGTCGTGCAGTTCAATTCGCTCGTCACGACCAATGCGTCGGCCGACGTGATCTTCAACTCGCTGGTCACGTACGACGAGGCCGCGAAGAAAGTGGAGCCGTCGCTAGCCGACAAGTGGGACGTGAGCGCCGACGGCCTCACCTATACGTTCCATCTGCGCCCGAACGTGCAGTTCCAGACCACCGACTACTTCAAGCCTACCCGTGCGCTGAATGCCGACGACGTCGTCTTCACGTTCGACCGCATGCTCAACGACAGCAATCCGTGGCACAAGGTGACGGGCGCGAGCGGCTTCCCGCATGCGCAGTCGATGGGCCTGCCGAAGCTGATCAAGTCGGTCAGCAAGGTCGACGACAACACCGTCAAATTCGAGCTGAACGCGCCGGACGCGACCTTCGTGTCCATCCTGACAATGGGTTTCGCGTCGATCTATTCGGCTGAATACGCCGACCAGTTGCTCAAGGCAGGCAAGCAGGTCGACCTGAACGCAAAGCCGATCGGCACCGGTCCGTTCGAACTGAAGAGCTACACGAAAGACGCCGTGATCCGTTACGACGTGAACCCGACCTACTGGGGCCCGAAACCGAAGATCGACCGCCTGATCTACGCGATCACGCCGGACGCCACGGTGCGGGCGCAGAAGGTGAAAGCGGGCGAATGCCAGATCGCGCTGTCGCCGAAGCCGCAGGATCTCGCCGACGCGAAGACCGACAAGTCGCTCGCCATCGTGCAAACGCCCGCGTTCATGACGGCGTTCGTCGCATTGAACACGCAGAAGAAGCCGCTCGACAACCAGAAGGTGCGCGCCGCGCTGAACATGGCGTTCGACCGCACCACGTATCTGAAGACCGTGTTCGACAACACCGCGACGCCGGCCGTGAATCCGTATCCGCCGAACACGTGGAGCTACGACAAGGCGGTGAAACCGTGGCCGTACGACCCGGTGAAGGCGAAGAAGCTGCTCGCCGACGCGGGCTATCCGAACGGCTTCGAAACGACGATCTGGGTGCGTCCGAACGGCAGCGTGCTGAACCCGAATCCGAAGGCCGGCGCCGAACTGCTGCAGGCGGACTTCGCGAAGATCGGCGTGAAGGCGGAGGTGAAGGTGATCGAATGGGGCGAGCTGATCAAGCAGGCCAAACAAGGCCAGCACGATTCGCTGTTCATGGGCTGGGCCGGCGACAACGGCGACCCGGACAACTACCTGTCGCCGCTCTTTAGCTGCAATGCGGTGAAGTCGGGGATCAACTTCGCGCGCTTCTGCGATCAGGATCTGGACAAGCTGATCGCCGACGGCAAGTCGACGCCGGATCAGGCCAAGCGAGCGAAAGCGTATGAACAGGCGCAGCAGATCATTCACGATCAGGCGCTGTGGATTCCGCTCGGGTATCCGACCGCGTCGGCGATTACGCGCACGACTGTGAGCGGCTATCACGTGAGTCCGTTTGGACGGCAGAACTTTGGGACGGTGGCGGTGCAGTAAGGCTGCTGGTTTTCAGAGGCGAATAAAAGCAAAGCCCGGTTGCGTACGAAACGCACCGGGCTTTTTTTATCGACCCACTAACGCTCTTTAGACCGGCGAAAAACGGATCACCCCATCCTCACTCTGCTCACGCTTCAACTCTCCCGCAAGCCACAGCAGATGCAAATGCGCGAGCGCCTCGCCCATCGCAAACGTCATCTGATGGATATCGAGCTGGCGCTTGAACATGAGCGGCACGATATCCGCGGCGCTCTGCGGTTTCTCCGCGCAAGCCTCGCGCACTTCGGCCAGGCGCGCATCGTGATGCTCGCGCAGCTGCCGGATACGCGTGCGCACGCCGCGAAACGGTTTGCCATGCGACGGCAACACCAGCGTGTCTTCCGGCATCGTCTCGTAACGGCCGAGCGATTCCAGATACAACGCGAGCGGCGTGCCCTCCGGCTCCATATCGAACACCGACACATTGGTCGAAATTCGCGGCAACACCATGTCGCCGGAAATCAGCACGCCGGTCTCTTCGCAATACAGGGCGCAGTGTTCCGGCGAATGACCGAAACCCGTCACCACATGCCACGTCTTGCCGCCGATCTTCACGCCATCCGCTTCACGCAGACGCCGGTACTGCCCCGGAATCGCCGGCACCAGACTCGCGTAATAGCTCTTGCGATTGCGCAGTTTGTCGAGCGACTCTTCATCCGTCACGCCGTGCCGCGCGAAGTGTCGCGCCGCGCCCTCGCCGCCCGCGTTCGAGCCGTCGCCGGCCGCCATTACGCGTGCCTGCATGTATTCGCCAAGGGTCATCCACAGCCGCACGTCCCAGCGCTGTTTGTCGCCGCCCGTGCAAATCCAGTGCGCGAGACCAATGTGGTCCGGATGGCAATGCGTGACGATCACGCGCAACACCGGCAGACCGTCGAGCACCGTGTCGAACACTGTCTCCCAGTTCTCCTTGATCGTGTCCGACGTAATGCCGCAGTCCACCACCGTCCAGCCCTGCTGACCGTCGAACTCGTCGCGCAACAGCCAGAGGTTGATGTGGTCCAGCGCGAACGGCAGCGGCATGCGTAGCCAGAACACGCCGGGCGCGACTTCCAGCGCGTGGCCTGCGTCCGGCAACGTGTCGTTGAACGGGTAGTCGAGTTGATGTTCGAGTGCATTCATTGTGGGTGTCTTCCTCCGTCGGCCGTCCGGCATGGCGAGGTGTGCGATGCCGGGCGGCGTGGTTGCGGCACGCTCGTGCCGTAGTGCGCCGTGTCTGCTGCCGGTTACTGCCGGTTACTGCCGGGTTTCTACCAGGTTCCTGCGGGTGTTGCGTTCAGCTCAAGTTGACGATAACGTAAACGTCGATTCTATCGTCCAATCCGATTTTCTGCCCGGCCACGAGATGCCCCGATGAACACGCAATTCACGATCACCGAGCTCGCACGGGAATTCGACGTCACGCCGCGCGCGATCCGTTTCTACGAAGACCAGGGTTTACTCTCGCCGAGCCGCGAAGGATCGAGCGGTTTGCGGCGTGTCTACTCGGCCCGCGACCGCACGCGCCTGAAGCTCACGCTACGCGGCAAACGGCTCGGCTTCACGCTGTCGGAGATACGCGACCTGCTGGACGTGTACGAATCGCCGACCGACACCGTGCCGCAATTGCACGCGTTCCTCGCCACGGTGGCGCGGCATCGCGATGTGCTCGAACGTCAACTGGAAGATCTGAACGCGACGCTCGAAGACCTCGCGCAATATGAAGCTCAGGCGCGCGTGCTGCTGGAGAACGGCACACGCGAAACCAGGCACGCATAAGCGGCGCGATGCGTCGCGGGCCCACCCGGACGATACAATCGTGGGTGTCTTCACGACATGAGGCGAATGCACGGTCGACATGAATCACTTCCCTAAACTGCTGTCGTCGCAAATCGGCTTTGACGTCGCGCAGACCATGCTCGAAGGATTCGACCGGCACTATCGGATCTTTCGCGACGCCGCGATCCACGCCAAGACGCTGTTCGAGAAAGCCGACTGGCATGGCCTGCAAAAGCTCGCGCGCGAGCGCATTACCTCGTACGACGAGCGCGTCGAGGAATGCGTCGAACTGCTCGAAGACGAATACGACGCCGAGAATATCGACGACGAAGTGTGGCAGCAGATCAAGCTGCACTACATCGGCCTGCTGACCACGCACCGCCAGCCCGAGTGCGCGGAAACGTTCTTCAATTCCGTGTGCTGCAAGATCCTGCACCGCTCGTACTTCAACAACGACTTCATCTTCGTGCGCCCGGCGATTTCGACCGAGTACATCGAGAACGACGAACCGGCCGCGAAGCCGACATATCGCGCGTATTACCCCGGCAAGGACGGGCTGGCCGCCACGCTCGAACGCGTCGTCACGAATTTCCAGCTCGAGCCGCCGTTCGAGGATCTGACGCGCGACGTGAGTTGCGTCATGCAGACCATCCACGACGCGTTCGGCGCGTTCGACGAAGCGCCCAATTTCCAGATTCACGTGCTGTCGTCGCTGTTCTACCGGAACAAGTCGGCGTATATCGTCGGGCGGATCATCAACGGTGATCTGCTGCTGCCGTTCGCGGTGCCCTTGCGCCATGTGAAACCCGGCGTGCTCGCGCTCGACACGGTGCTGCTCAAGCGCGACCAGTTGCTGATCATCTTCGGCTTTTCGCATTCGTATTTTCTGGTCGATATGGAAGTGCCGTCCGCGTACGTGGAGTTTCTCGGCACGATCATGCCGGGCAAGCCGAAGGCGGAAATCTATACGTCGGTGGGTCTGCAAAAGCAGGGCAAGAATCTCTTCTATCGCGACCTGCTGCATCATCTGTCGCATTCGAGCGATCAGTTCATCATCGCGCCCGGTATCAAAGGGCTCGTGATGCTGGTGTTCACGCTGCCGTCGTTTCCGTATGTGTTCAAGCTGATCAAAGACCACTTCCCGCCGCCGAAGGAAACCACGCGCGCGCAGATCAAGGAGAAGTATCAGCTCGTCAAACGGCACGACCGTTTGGGCCGCATGGCCGACACGCTCGAATATTCGAGCGTCGCGCTGCCGCGTTCGCGGCTCGACGAAGCGCTCGTGCGCGAACTCGAAAAGGAAGTGCCGTCGCTGATCGAATACGACGGCGACAATCTGGTGATTCGCCACATGTATATCGAGCGCCGCATGGTGCCGCTCAACCTGTTCCTGCAGAACGGCACGGACCAGGACGTCGAACACGGCATCAAGGAATACGGCAATGCGATCAAGGAACTGATGCAGGCCAACATTTTCCCCGGCGACATGCTGTACAAGAACTTCGGCGTGACGCGTCACGGCCGGGTGGTGTTTTACGACTACGACGAAATCGAATATCTGACTGACTGCAACGTGCGCGCGGTGCCGGCGCCACGTAACGAAGAAGACGAAATGTCGGGCGAGCCGTGGTACTCAGTCGGCCCGCACGACATTTTCCCGGAGACGTACGGCACGTTCCTGCTCGGCGACCCACGCGTGCGCCGTTCCTTCATGCAGCATCACGCGGATTTCTTCGGTCCCGCGCTGTGGCAACGGCACAAGGATCATCTACTGAAAGGCGAACTGCCCGACTTTTTCCCGTACGACGACAGCGTGCGCTTCTGCGTCCGCTATCCGGAACGCTTCGCCGATGCGGCTTCGTCCGCGCCGGCCGCACCGGATGCTTCAGCCGACGAATCCAACGTGCGAGCCGCGTGAAACGCGCGCGCTGAGTGCTGCACGGAAAGCCGCGCTGAACGCCTCGTCCGAACTTTATGCAACGACACCGGCCGGTCCATCGGTCGAGCAAACGCCCAGACACGCCATGAACACGAAAGTCAATCCGTCCCCCCACCCGCTCGCGCATCTGTTCGACAACAACGACGCGTGGGTCACCCGCAAGCTGTCCGAAGACCCCGAGTATTTCTCGCGTCTCGCGCATCAGCAAACGCCTGAATACCTGTGGATCGGCTGCTCCGATTCACGTGTGCCGGCGAACCAGATCATCGGCCTGCCGCCGGGTGAAGTGTTCGTGCACAGAAACATCGCCAACGTGGTGGTGCATACCGATCTGAACTGTCTGTCGGTGATTCAGTTCGCCGTCGATCTGCTGAAGGTCAAGCACATCATGGTGGTCGGCCACTATGGCTGCTCGGGCGTCGGCGCGGCGCTGCACGGCCGGCGCGTGGGTCTCGCGGACAACTGGCTGCATCACGTGCAGGACGTGCGCAGCAAGCATGCCGCGCTGCTCGAAAACTGGCCGCTCGGCGAGGCGCGGCACCGTCGTCTGGTCGAACTGAACACGATCGAACAGGTGATGAACGTGTGCCGCACCACCATCGTCAACGACGCGTGGGCACGCGGTCAGGAACTCACCGTGCACGGCTGGGTGTATGGCGTGCACGACGGCAAGGTGCGCAACCTCGGCATGGCGATCAGCGACGCGGCCACGCTCGACGCGACCTACAAGGATTGCATCGCGGCCGTCGCGGCCGGCGGTGCGTACAAGGAAGACAACGACGCGGCCCGGCTCGGCGACGTGCCGGCGATCGTCGAAGGTGTGATCAAGGAGCTTAAACATGATTGAGGCAAGCATGAGTGAGACAAACATGAACCCGACGCAGAACGATCCGATCGTCATCGTGGGCGTAGCCCGCACGCCGATGGCGGCTTTCCAGGGCGACTTCGCGTCGCTGACCGCACCGCAACTCGGCTCGATCGCGATCGAAGCCGCGGTGCAACGCGCGGGCCTCAAGCCCGAGCAGATCGACGAAGTGGTGATGGGCTGCGTGTTGCCCGCCGGCCTCGGCCAGGCGCCGGCGCGGCAAGCCGCGTTGGGCGCCCACTTGCCGTTGAGCACCGGCAGCACGACCGTCAACAAGATGTGCGGCTCCGGCATGCGCGCGGCGATGTTCGCGCACGACATGCTGGCCGCCGGTTCCGTCGATGTGATCGTGGCGGGCGGCATGGAAAGCATGACGAACGCGCCGTATCTGTTGCCCAAGGCGCGCGGCGGCATGCGCATGGGTCACGGCCAGGTGATCGATCATATGTTCTACGACGGCCTCGAAGACGCCTACGAAAAAGGCCGTCTGATGGGCACCTTCGCCGAGGAATGCGCGGGCTCGTACGAGTTCACGCGCGAGGCGCAAGACGCGTTCGCGATCGAGTCGCTCAACCGCGCGAAGCGCGCGAACGAAGACGGTTCGTTCGACTGGGAAATCGCGCCGGTCAAGCTGGAAAGCCGCAAAGGCGAAGTGACCGTCGATCACGACGAGCAGCCGTTCAAAGCGAACCTCGACAAGATCCCGACGCTCAAGCCCGCGTTCAGCAAAACCGGCACGGTGACGGCGGCGAATTCGTCGTCGATTTCCGACGGCGCCGCCGCGCTCGTGATGATGCGCGAGTCGACCGCGAAGCGTCTCGGCGTCGAGCCGATCGCGCGCGTGGTCGGCCACTCGACCTTCGCGCAGGAACCGGCAAAGTTCACCACCGCACCGGTCGGCGCGATTCGCAAGCTGTTCGAGAAGAACGGCTGGCGCGCAGAAGAAGTCGATCTGTTTGAAGTCAACGAAGCGTTTGCCGTGGTGACGATGGCCGCGATGAAGGAACACCATCTGCCGCACGAGAAGGTCAACGTGAACGGCGGCGCCTGCGCGCTGGGGCATCCGATCGGCGCATCGGGCGCGCGGATTCTCGTCACGCTGATCGGCGCGTTGAAGAAGCGCGGCCTGAAGCGTGGCGTCGCGACGCTGTGCATTGGCGGCGGCGAAGCGACCGCGATGGGCGTTGAGCTGGTTTAACGCGTGGCTTGCCGCATTCGCTGCGGCGTTCATTGCGGCGTTCATTGCCGTACTCGTTACGGCATTCGAAGAATCGAGGTGAGTCGATGAAGTCAGTGTTGATTGTCGGTGCGTCGCGCGGCATCGGCCAGGAGTTTGTCCGGCAGTACAAAAAGAGCGGCTGGCGCGTGCTCGCCACCGCGCGCGACGGCGCCGCGCTCGACGCGTTGAACGCGCTCGGTGCCGAGACTTTTTCGGTCGACATCACCTCGGAAGAAGACATCGCCGAGCTCGGCTCGCAGCTCGATGGAGAACGACTCGATGCGGCAATCCTGGTGTCGGGCGTGTACGGCCCGAACACCGAAGGCATCGAAGCGATCTCCGCCGAAGACTTCGACCATGTGATGCGTACCAACGTGCGTGGTCCGATGCAATTGATGCCGCTCCTGCTGCCGCTCGTCGAAGACGCCGGCGGCGTGTTCGCGGTGATCTCCAGCAAGATGGGCAGCATCGGCGACGCGAGCGGTACGGCCGGCTGGCTGTATCGCGCGAGCAAGGCGGCCTTGAACGACGCGCTGAAACTCGCGTCGCTCGAAGCGCACCGCGCGACCTGCGTCTCGTTGCATCCGGGCTGGGTACGCACCGACATGGGCGGCGCTCAGGCCGCGATCGACCCGGCGCGCAGCGTCACTGGTATGCGCGAAGTGCTCGCGCAGGCCGCGGCCCTACACGAAGACTTCAACGGCCGTTTCTATCAATACGACGGCACACCGCTCGACTGGTGAGGAGACAGATTCATGGTGCTTGATCAGGATCATTCGATGGTCCGCGACGCGCTGCGCACCTTCGTGCGCGAAGCCGTCACCCCGCACGCGGCCGCGTGGGACCGCGAGCGGACCTTTCCGCGCGACGTGCACCGGCAGCTCGCCGAACTCGGCGCTTACGGCGTGCTCGTGCCCGAAGCGTACGGCGGCGCCGGCATGGACGCGCTGGCGCTCGCGCTGATCCTCGAAGAAATTGCTGCCGGCGACGGCGGGACGTCGACGGCGATCTCCGTCAATAACTGCCCCGTGTGCAGCATCCTGCTCACCTACGGCAACGACGCGCAGAAACGCGACTGGCTGACGCCGCTCGCGCGCGGCGAGATGCTCGGCGCGTTCTGTCTGACCGAACCGCAAGCGGGCTCCGACGCGTCGGCGCTACGCACCACGGCGACCCGCGACGGCGACGCGTACTTGCTGAACGGCGTCAAACAGTTCATCACGAGCGGCAAGAACGGCAACGTCGCGATCGTCATGGCCGTGACCGACAAGGCGGCGGGCAAGCGCGGCATCAGCGCGTTCATCGTGCCGACCGACACCCCAGGCTATGTCGTCGCGCGCGTCGAAGACAAGCTCGGCCAGCATTCGTCGGACACCGCGCAGATCGTTTTTGAAGAGTGCCGCGTGCCGGCCGCGAACCGGATCGGCGCGGAAGGCGAAGGCTATCGGATCGCGCTGTCGGGGCTCGAAGGGGGACGCATTGGTATCGCGGCGCAAAGCGTCGGCATGGCGCGCGCCGCCTTCGAGGCCGCGCTGGCCTATGCCAAAGAACGCGAGAGCTTCGGCGTGCCGCTGTTCTCGCACCAGGCCGTGCAATTCCGCCTCGCCGACATGGCGACGCAACTCGAAGCCGCACGCCAGTTGATCTGGCACGCGGCTTCGTTGAAGGATGCCGGTCAGCCGTGCCTTACCGAAGCGGCGATGGCCAAGCTGTTCGCCTCCGAAGCCGCCGAGCGCATCTGTTCGGCCGCGTTGCAGATTCACGGCGGCTACGGCTATCTGAGCGATTTCCCGGTGGAACGAATTTACCGCGACGTGCGCGTGTGCCAGATCTACGAAGGCACCAGCGATATCCAGAAGATCCTCATCGCGCGCGGGCTAGGTTGAAAGTCTGATGAATAAATCATTGTTGTCGACGCAACGACCTGTCGACTGCCCGTGCGGCGGCGCCGCTCCCGATCAACGCAGCGGCGCCAAAGCGCCCCGTTTCGCGCAATGCTGCGGCCGCTATATCGACGCCACTGACACCGGCGAAGCAGCGCCGCGCGCGCTCGAACTGATGCGCTCGCGCTATAGCGCGTATGTTGTGGGCGCAACGGATTACCTGCGCGCCACCTGGGCGCCGCAAACCTGTCCCGCCGACCTCGACGTCGACCCGGCCGCGCCCGACGCGCCGCGCTGGCTCGGACTGCAGATCAAGGCTTTCGCCGAGACCGACGACGGTCATGCCACCGTTGAATTCATCGCACGATACAAGGTGGGGGGACGCGCGCATCGGCTGCACGAACTGAGCCGCTTTGTCCGCGACGAGGATGGTCGTTGGCGTTATGTCGACGGCAACGTCAGCGAATAGTCCGTAACCTTTCAGCGCCTTACGCGGCGCAGCGGCGTGGTTTTCACCGTGTTCACATAGGGCCCTGTATAAGGGCCTTTTTTTTCGTGTTGGCTCAGCACGACAACACACGCGACGGATCGCATTGCTTCGCACAGCCAGACACCCGCGAGGCCTGCGTTTCGCGGCATTTGGCAGGCCGATTGGCGGGCGGCAATTTTTTCGTCGCGGGTTCTCCTTGATTGCACAAAACAAAATTGTCGTGCCAGGATGAGTCCGTAGCTTCATGACGTCACGTTGCGAGAGAGGGTCCATACCACTCCGCAAAATGCGCAGGGCGCTCTGCCGAGCACCAGATAGTGTGGGTTCGGCGGCAGTGTCGGGCAGCAACCGTGGCGCTCATCATCGGCGCGTGGGGTCGCGTCGGCCGTTTGGGTTCATCCCGTGCGATCTCGATTAGCGTGCGTGCGCCTGGCGCATAACGTACGCGAGTGTGTTTTTGTGTGTCGAAACAAGCTGAAAGGCAACTGTCAGCGACCAATTCGACAGACAAACACCACGGTGTTCAGGGCAGGATTTTGAGGCAGGTGCGTCAATGGTGTTCAGCAAGATTCTGACGAAGTGTGCGGTGATGTGTGCAACGGCCACGTGCGCGGTTGCACTCGCGCATGCCGACCCGCTCGCCGACACCCAGGCGGGCCCCTTGACCCGCGCGCACGTGCCGCGCATTGCCCTCGACGACGATGTCTATCTGCCCACCGCGGGCCTGAACGAACAGATCATTCGCGTACCGGTCGACGCTGCCGGCTCGGTCACGCTCGAAACGACGATTTACAAACCGGACGGCGCAGGTCCGTTTCCGATGATCGTCTTCAACCACGGCAAGATTCCCGGCGATCCGCGCACGCAGGAACGCAGCGACCCGCTGCCTTTCGCGCGCGAGTTCGTGCGTCGCGGCTACGTGGTGGTGGCACCGAACCGCCAGGGCTTTGGCCATTCGGACGGCGTGTATCAGCAGGACGGTTGCGACGTCGAGCGCAACGGCGTTGGCCAGGCTGGCGACGTCGCCGCGACGATCAATTTCATGTCGAAGCAGCCGTATGTGGACGCGTCGCATATCGTGGTGGCGGGCACGTCGCATGGCGGCTTGGCGACGATGGCTTACGGCCCTGAGGCCGCGCCGGGTGTGCGGGCGTTGATCAATTTCTCGGGTGGTTTGCGGCAGGATGCGTGCAAGGACTGGCAGGGCAATCTGACGCGGGCGTTCGGCACGTACGGTGAGAAGACCCGCGTGCCATCGCTGTGGATGTACGGCGATAACGATTCGGTGTGGAATACGCCGCTGGTGGCGGGCATGTATGCCGCGTATGGCGCGCATGGCGCGAGCGCGAAGATGGTGGATTTCGGCAACTACAAGAACGACGCGCATCGGCTGGTTGGCGATCGTGACGGCGTGCATGTGTGGTGGCCGGCGGTCGAGGCGTTCCTTGCGCAGGTTGGGATGCCGACGGGCGTGCAGTATCGGGTCGAGGATCCTTCTGCGCCTAAGGCGAGTGGGTTTGCTGCTGTCGACGCGGTCGATTCCGTGCCTTATGTCGATGAAGCCGGGCGGAATGGGTATCGGAATTTCTTGCATCAGTATCCGAGTCGGGCGTTTGCTGTTTCTGATTCTGGGGCGTGGTCGTGGGCTGAAGGTGGGGATGATCCTAATTCGGTTGCTGTGGCTAATTGCCAGAAGCAAAGCGTCGCGCCTTGCCGGTTGTATGCGGTGGATAACTCCGTTGTTTGGGGGGATGGGTCTTCGCAGACGGCTAGTGGGGGCGAGGGTTCTGGGGCTGCTTCTGGCACTGACGCGCGGCGGGCTATTGCTAGTCGGGAATAGAGCGCTGGCCGCGTAGCGCGGTTTTGGGGTCGTTGCTTTGGCCTTTCCTTGCTTTCTTAGTGGTCTATTAGCGTTGCCCCTGTGCGGGGCGGCACTCACTTTTCTTTGCCTGCCGCAAAGCAAAGTAAGCAAAAGAAAGCGGCTCAAACCGCTAACCATTAAGCGGGTCCCCCGCACAGTCACATTAGTGGCTCATCTGGAATCCGTGCCCTCGCACATTTGGCGGTAGCGGCACAGCAGTCATTCCTCCGGTGGCGCTCCGCGCCCCGTCCGGTCGTTCTTCAACCACCTGCAATTTTCAACGCTCACCATCTTCGAGTGCCCCACCTCTTCGCGTGCGCGGCGCTTCGAAATTGCGGCCATTCAGGGCGCCCGTAGCCTCTCAAATCTTCCACAGTTCATCGCCTCCCCAATGGCCCGGCTGCGCGACTTGCAGCCGCCAGTTACGAGCAAACCGTTTGGCAGCCCGAGCACCGTCAGCACGTATACGTGCTGACGGTGTGTGAACGGTCGTTGGGGCGCGCGCAGCGCCGCCGGAAGAATGACTGCTGTGCCGCTACCGCCAAATGCGCGAGGGCACGGATTCCAGATGCACCACTACCCATCGCGGACCACGGGCCCCGCTTAATGGTTAGCGGTTTGAGCCGCTTTCTTTTGCCTACTTTGCTTTGCGGCAGGCAAAGAAAAGTAGGTGCCGCCCCGCACAGGGGCAACGCTAATAGACCACTAAGACAGCAAGGAAAGGCCAAAGCAACGACCCCAAAACCGCCCCACGGGCCCAAAACCCGCACTTAGCCATCAGATTCCCGCCCACAAGGTCGAACTACTTTGCCGTCGTCAACTACGCCGATTAGCGACCTTTTCAAAGCAAACCACCCAACCTGCCGCAAACGTCGCCAAACCCCAGCGCCGCAGGCAAAAACACCCCCACACCCGCTAGTGCACAGCACGAAAGAAACAGCTAATCTCGACCCCGCGCGTCAGCCAAAAACCGCCACGCGCAGCGCAAAACCAGCAGCAAACCAGCACCCGGAGCACCGCATTGAACAAGCCCGCAGAACCCACCACCACAAACCCTGACGGCTGGGTCGCCCGCAGCCTGCGCGCCGTCTGGCACCCCTGCACCCAGATGAAGCACCACGAGCGCCTGCCGCTCGTCCCCGTCGCGCGTGGTCAAGGCGCGTGGCTCTACGACCGCGCCAACCATCGTTATCTGGACGCGATCAGCTCCTGGTGGGTCAACCTGTTCGGCCACGCCAATCCCCACATCAATGCGGCCCTGAAAGACCAGCTCGACACCCTCGAACACGCCATGCTCGCCGGCTGCACGCACGAACCGGCCATCGAACTCGCGGAACGCCTCAGCGCCCTCACCGACAACACGCTCGGTCACGCGTTCTTCGCGTCGGACGGCGCATCCGCCGTCGAAATCGCGCTGAAAATGAGCTTCCACTCGTGGCGTAATCGCGGCTTCGCCGACAAGCAGGAATTCGTCTGCGTCGCCAACAGCTATCACGGCGAAACCATCGGCGCGCTCGGCGTCACCGACGTCGCGCTCTTCAAGGACGCCTACGATCCGCTGATCCGTCACGCCCACGTCGTGGCATCGCCCGACGCGCGTCTCGCGCAACCCGGCGAAACCGCCGCCGACGTCGCACGTCGCGCACTCGACAACGTACGCTCGCTGCTCGAAACACGCGCCACGAAAATCGCCGCGCTGATCGTCGAGCCGCTCGTGCAATGCGCGGCCGGCATGGCCATGCACGACGCGTCGTATCTCGCGGGCTTGCGCGCCCTGTGCGACCAGTACGGCGTGCATCTGATCGCCGATGAAATCGCCGTCGGTTGCGGACGCACCGGTACGTTCTTCGCGTGCGAACAGGCCGGCATGTGGCCGGACTTTCTGTGCCTGTCGAAAGGCATCAGCGGCGGCTATCTGCCGCTCTCGATCGTGCTGTCGCGCGACGAAATCTACGCGGCCTTCTATCACGACGACACCGCGCGCGGCTTCCTGCACTCGCACTCGTACACCGGCAATCCGCTCGCGTGCCGCGCAGCGCTCGCCACGCTCGACCTGTTCGTCAGCGACAACGTGCTCGCCGTCAACGCGCAAAAATCCGCGACGCTGAAGGCCGCGCTCGCGCCGCTCGCCGATCACAAACAGGTGCGCAATCTGCGCCAGTGCGGCACGATCTTCGCGTTCGACGCCGTGATCGACGATCCGCAGCAAGCCCGCACCTTCTCACGCCGTTTCTTCGACAACGCGTTGCAGCGCGAACTCCTGCTGCGCCCGATCTCGACCACGGTGTATCTGATGCCCCCTTACATCCTCGACGACGAAGAACTCGCGCTGCTCGCCTCGCGCACGCGCGAAACCTTCGAAGCCACGCTCACGGAGGCCCGTTAATGCATCTGCTCGACACACTCAAAGCAGGCCTGAAGGACATCGACGACCACGGCCTGCGCCGCCGCCGCCGCATCGCGGATACCGCATGCGCGGCGCACATGACCGTCGACGGCCGCGCGATCATCGGCTTCGCCAGTAACGACTATCTCGGCCTCGCCGCGCATCCGCAGTTGATCGCGGCCATCGCCGAAGGCGCGCAGCGCTATGGCGCGGGCAGCGGCGGTTCGCATCTGCTCGGCGGCCACTCGCGCGCGCATGCGCAACTCGAAGACGACCTCGCGGCATTCGTCGGCGGCTTCGTCGACAATGCGCGCGCGCTCTACTTCAGCACCGGCTACATGGCGAACCTCGCGACGCTCACCGCACTCGCGGGCCGCGGCACGACGCTGTTCTCGGATGAGCTGAACCACGCGTCGCTGATCGATGGCGCGCGGCTGTCGCGCGCCGACGTGCAGATCTATCCGCACTGCGATATGGACGCGTTGGGCGCGCTGCTCGAAGCGTCGGACGTCGCCGTCAAGGTGATCGTGTCGGACACCGTCTTCAGCATGGACGGCGACGTCGCGCCGCTGACGCGTCTGCTCGCGCTCGCGGAACAGCACGGCGCGTGGCTGATCGTCGACGACGCGCACGGCTTCGGCGTGCTCGGTCCGCAAGGCCGCGGCGCGGTCGCGGAAGCGGCGCTGCGCTCGCCGAATCTGATTTCGATCGGCACGCTCGGTAAAGCGGCAGGCGTCTCGGGCGCGTTCGTCGTCGCGCATGAGACCGTGATCGAATGGCTCGTGCAACGCGCGCGTCCGTACATCTTCACCACGGCGTCGGTGCCGGCGGCCGCGCATGCGGTGTCGGCGAGCCTGCGCATTATCGGCGGCGAAGAAGGCGACGCGCGACGCGCGCATCTCCAGCACCTGATCAAACGCACGCGCGCAATGCTGAAAGCAACGCCGTGGCTTCCCGTCGATTCGCACACTGCCGTGCAACCGCTGATCATCGGTGAGAACGACGCGACGCTCGATATCGCGGCCACGCTCGACCGCGCCGGTCTATGGGTGCCGGCAATCCGTCCGCCGACCGTGCCGGCCGGCACGTCGCGCCTGCGCATTTCGCTGTCGGCCGCGCATTCGATGGCGGATCTGGATCGGCTCGACGCGGGCTTGCAACAGCTCGGAGCGAAAGCGGCATGAGTAACCTGAATCACAACGCGCTGTCCGTGTTCGTCACCGGCACCGATACGGAAATCGGCAAGACCTTCGTTTCGTCGGCCCTGTTGCGCGGTTTCGTGCGCGCGGGCCTGCAAGCCGCCGCGATGAAGCCGATCGCCGCCGGCGCATTCGAAGTGAACGGCACGTTGCACAACGAAGACGCGGATCAACTCGATGCCGCGTCGAACGTGCTGCTGCCGCCCGACATGCGCACGCCGTATCTGCTGAAGGAACCGGCCGCGCCGCACATCGCAGCCGCGCTGGAAAACGTCACGTTCGATCTCGGCCACATCGTCGCGTGTCATGCGCAAGCGTTGCAGCGCGCGGAGATCGTCGTCGTGGAAGGCGTCGGCGGTTTTCGTGTGCCGCTGACCGCCACCAAAGACACCGCCGATCTCGCCGTCGCGCTGAAGCTGCCGGTCGTGCTGGTGGTCGGCATGCGCCTCGGCTGCATCAGCCATGCGCTGCTCACCGCCGAAGCGATCGCCGCACGCGGACTCACGCTCGCGGGCTGGGTCGCGAATCGCATCGATCCGGACATGACGTTCCCCGACGAAAACATCGCCTCGATCCGCGAGCAGCTTGCTCGCGCGTACGACGCCCCCTTGCTCGGCATCGTGCCGCATCTGAGCCCGGCTTCGCCCGAACTCGCGGCGGACCAGCTCGATATCGACCGACTTTTGCAGACGCTGCGTCACACGCAGCGCTGATCCCCACACACATCTATCCACGAGGATTGACGATATGACGCAACTGAACATCGCTTCGACGCCAGCCGACACGGCCGCCGCCAACAACAACGCCGTCGAAGGCGCCAAACAACTCGCGCGCTGGCGCGTCGCCGACATCGTCGCGCTGTACGAACTGCCGTTCAACGACCTGATGTTCCGCGCGCAGCAAACGCATCGCGAGCATTTCGACGCGAACACGGTGCAACTGTCAACGCTGCTGTCGATCAAGACCGGCGGCTGCGAAGAAGATTGCGCGTACTGTCCGCAGTCGGTGCATCACGACACGGGCCTGCAGGCCGACAAGCTGATGCCGGTCGACGAAGTGCTCGCCGCCGCGAAAGTCGCCAAGGACAACGGCGCGACACGTTTCTGCATGGGCGCGGCGTGGCGTAACCCGAAGGACCGTCACCTCGAACCGATCAAGGACATGATCCGCGGCGTGAAGGCAATGGGCCTCGAAACCTGCGTGACGCTCGGCATGCTCGAAACGCACCAGGCGCAAGCGCTGCGCGACGCGGGCCTCGACTACTACAACCACAACCTCGATACGTCGCCGGAGTTCTACGGCCAGATCATTTCGACGCGCACGTATCAGGACCGTCTCGACACGCTCGAACGCGTGCGCGATGCGGGCATCAACGTGTGTTGCGGCGGGATCGTCGGGCTGGGCGAATCGCGTCGCGAACGCGCCGGGCTGATCACGCAACTGGCGAACATGGAGCCGTATCCGGAATCGGTGCCGATCAACAATCTGGTGCAGGTGGAAGGCACGCCGCTGAGCGGCACCGAACCGATCGATCCGTTCGAATTCGTGCGCACGATCGCGGTGGCGCGTATCACGATGCCGAAGGCGATGGTGCGTTTGTCGGCCGGACGTGAGCAGATGGATGAGGCGTTGCAGGCGCTGTGCTTCCTCGCGGGCGCGAACTCGATTTTCTACGGCGATCAATTGCTGACCACGAGCAATCCGCAAGCCGAAGCCGACCGCAAGCTGCTAGCGCGTCTGGGCATTAGCGCCGAGGCCTCGCAGCAAATGCCGGTGGATCAGAGCGGCTGCGAGCTTGGTTGCGACAAGCATGCCGCGCCGAACTGAGCTGCGTTGAATGTGGTGAGTTGATGCAACTCGCGCGATAAACCGCGTGCAATAAAAAGGGCGCCTCGATTGATATCGAGGCGCCCTTTGCATTTTCAGAACCGCCGATTACTTCTTGTCGACGATGATCTGATCGAACGTGCCGCCATCCGAGAAGTGGGTTTGCTGTGCTTTCTGCCAGCTACCGAACATCTCTTCGACGGTGAAGGTTTTGATCGGCTTGAACTCGGCGGCGTGCTTGGCCAGCACGTCCTTGTCACGCGGACGCAGATGATGCTGCGCGATGATTTCCTGCGCGGCCGGCGACCACAGGTAGTCGAGATACGCCTGAGCTTCCTTGCGTGTGCCGCGCTTGTCGACCACCTTGTCGACGATCGACACCGGCGGCGCCGCCAGCAGGCTCACCGACGGATACACCGCTTCGAAATTGCCCGCCCCCACGCCGGTGTCGATCAGCGACACTTCGTTTTCGAACGTCACCAGCACGTCGCCGATGCCGCGTTGCGTGAAGGTAGTCGTCGCGCCCCGTCCGCCTGTATCGAGCACCGGCACGTTCTTGAAGATCGCCTTTTCGAAATCGAGCGCCTGCGCATCGGTGCCGCCGTGCTGCTTGCGATAACCCCATGCGGCGAGATACGAATAGCGTCCGTTGCCCGAGGTCTTCGGATTGGCGATCACCACCTGCACACCGGGCTTCGCGAGATCGTCCCAGTCCTTGATGTGCTTCGGGTTGCCCTTACGCACGAGGAACACCATCGTGGTGGTGTACGGCGCGCTGTCGTTCGGCAGACGCGCGCGCCAGTTGGCCGGCACCAGTTGGCCCTTCTCGGCGAGCAGGTCGATATCGTTCGGCTGGTTCATCGTCACCACGTCGGCCTGCAGGCCTTGCAGTACCGACAGCGCCTGCGCGCTCGACGCGCCATGCGACTGGCGCACCGACACGGTCTCGCCGCTCTTCTGCTTGTACGCCGCGATAAAGCCGGCGTTGATGTCCTTGTACAACTCGCGCGTCACGTCGTACGACACGTTGAGCAGCGACGTGTCGGCATGCGCCGTCGAGATGCCGCCCATCGCGAGCGTGATTGCCGTCATGCCGGCTGCGAACCAGCGCGATGTCCCCGTGTTGCCTGCCATCTTGTCCCCGCCTATCGATGATGAAAACCTGTGGCCGCACGAGTGCGCGGCGTGAAGCGGGATTCTAACGAATTGCTTACCGGTTCGTTCGGACCGAAGTCGGACATAACGCGGCGACGCTGAACGCCATCGCCGTGCTCAGACGAACGCGTGCGGCGCGGCCTCGAACGTCTCCTCGCGAAAGCGCAGCGGCGCCGCGCAATGCACCAGCGTGTCGACGAAATACTTGGCGCGCGGCCACGGGCCGAAGCCGGCCGCGGTATTGATATGCCCGACGTCGCCGAGATTGACGAATGCGCTGCCAAGACGCTGCGCGAGTTCGCGCGAACCGGCGAGCGACATCCACGGATCGGTTTCGCTGCCGATCAGAATGGACGGCACGCCGAGACGTCGCGCGTCGAACGGGCCCGCGAAGGCGAATTTCTCGGGGCTGGCGGGCGCAACGAACAGCACGCCGATCACATCGTTCGCGTACGACGCCTGCTGCAACGCGTGCGCAGTGGCGAGGCAACCAAAGCTGTGCGCGGCCAGCACGAACGGCCCACGCTCGCGCGCCAGCAGATCGCGTAACGACTGCGCCCAGCGGGCGACGTTCGGGGCTTCCCAGTCGGCCTGCTCGACACGCAACGAGCGCGCGAACTGCCGCTCGAGCCAGGTTTGCCAGTGCGCGCCCTCGCTGCCGTGCAGGCCGGGAACGGTCACGAGCCGCGGCGGCCACGTCGATTTGATGCATGGAAGCATGTCTGTCCCTCGCAGCGGGAATCCGGGAAAGTATTGTCCCGCCCGGCCCGGCGTGGGTGAACCAAGTTTTTGTGCTTTGGTTATGCGGTAAATGCAGGGGCAAGTGCGGTGGCAAATGCCGGAACAAATGCAGACAAACCGCACGCCCGTACGCAAACGCGCGCGGTTCGCGTCGAAAAAGTAGAATGAAGCCTATCCATAAAAGGAGGAGGCCCCCATGCCGCAAGCGTCGACCGATGCACCGCGCGTAGTGCTGCCGCGCGGCCGGGCCTTCCCCGTCAATCGATCCGACTACGCAGGGACCTGCCCGACCGTATGAAAGTCCTCTTCTACATGACGCATGCCGACGCCGCCGAGTGGCTGCACGACTTCGCCCGTGCGCTGCCCGAAGCGGATTTACGCGAATGGCAGCCGGACGACACTGCGCCGGCCGACTTCGCGGTCGTGTGGCGGCCGCCGCGCGAAATGCTGGCCGGTCGCGACGATTTGCGCGCGATTTTCAATCTCGGCGCGGGCGTCGACGCGATCCTCGGGCTCGAACACGCGCAACCCGGCACGCTGCCGCGCAATGCGCAGTTGATCCGGCTCGAAGATTCCGGCATGGCGCTGCAAATGACCGAGTACGTGACGCATTCGGTGCTGCGCTATCTGCGTCGTTTCGACGACTATCAGACGCTGCAAGGCGAACGCCGCTGGCAAGTGCTGGAGCCGCATCCGCGTGAGACGTTTACGGTCGGCGTGCTGGGGCTCGGTGTGCTCGGCTCGCATGTCGCGCAAACGCTCGCGGGCTTCGGTTTGCCGGTGCGTGGGTATAGCCGCAGTGCGCGACAGATCGACGGCATCACGACCTTCGCCGGCGATGCGCAATTCGACGCGTTTCTCGATGGCGTCAAAGTGCTGGTGAATCTGCTGCCTCACACACCGGAAACCGGCGACGTGCTGAACGCGCGCACCTTCTCGAAGCTCGCGCGCGGCGCGTATCTGATCAACGTCGCACGCGGCGGGCATCTGGTCGAACAGGATCTGCTCGACGCTCTAGCTAGCGGTCAACTTACCGCCGCGACGCTCGACGTGTTCCGCGACGAACCGCTGCCGACCGATCATCTGTTCTGGCGCGAACCGCGTATCACGATCACGCCGCACGTGTCCGCGCTGACGCTGCGCTCGGAAAGCGTCGAGCAGGTCGCGCGCAAGATTAAAGCGCTGGCGCGTGGTGATACGGTCGGCGGGGTGGTGAATCTCGAACGCGGATATTGAACACGGACATCATCGAATCCAATTTTAGGGGCGCCGCCTCGCGCGGCTTGCAACTCAATTGCATGGGACCCGAGTAAGCGCTAAGCCGCTAGCTCGGGTCGAAAGGAGACAATCATGGCCTTACCCCAGCAAGTCAAAATCGTCGAAGTCGGTCCGCGTGACGGACTGCAGAACGAAAAAGAATTCGTCGCCACCGCAACCAAGATTGAGCTGATCAACCGGTTGTCGGCGGCAGGCTTCCGCAACGTCGAAGCGGCCTCGTTCGTGTCGCCGAAATGGGTCCCGCAAATGGCCGACGGCGCCGACGTGATGGCCGGCATCGCACGCCATCCGGGCACGATCTACTCGGTGCTCACACCGAACCTGCGCGGCTTCGAAGGCGCGCTCGCGGCACAAGCCGACGAGATCGTGATCTTCGGCGCCGCCAGCGAAGCGTTCTCGCAGAAGAATATCAATTGCAGCATCGCGGAAAGCATCGACCGCTTCGCGCCGGTCGCGCAGGCGGCTAAAGAACATGGCCTGCGGATTCGCGGCAGCGTGTCGTGCGCGCTTGGCTGCCCGTATCAGGGCGACGTGCCGGTAGCGTCCGTGGTCGATGTGGTCGAACGCTTCGCGGCGCTCGGCTGCGACGAGATCGATATCGCCGACACGATCGGCGTCGGCACGCCCAAACGCACACGCGAAGTGTTCGAAGCCGTGACCCGCGTGTTTCCGCGCGAACGTCTGTCCGGCCACTTCCACGACACCTACGGCCAGGCGCTTGCGAATATCTACGCCGCGCTGCAGGAAGGTATCGAGATCTATCACGCGTCGGTGGCGGGGCTCGGCGGTTGTCCGTACGCGAAGGGCGCAACCGGCAACGTCGCGACCGAAGACGTGCTGTACCTGATGAACGGCCTCGGCATCGAGACCGGTATCGACCTCGCGCAGGTCGTGGCGATCGGCGATTTCATCTCGACGTCGATCGGCAAGCCGAACGTGTCGCGCGCCGGTAAAGCGCTGCTCGCCAAGGCGCGCAGCGAAGCGGGCAATTGCGTCTGATTCCCGCCGCTACTATTCGTCACTCACGCTTGCCCCTCTATCAGGACCCGAAACGATGACGGACCACGCTTCCTTCGACTCCGACGACCTCGCCTCGCTGCCGGAATCGGCACGCCGGGTTGCACTGCTGTTGCGCGAACGCGGCCACGCGGGCCGGATCGTGATGCTGCCCGAAACCGGCAAGACTTCCGCCGAAGCCGCCGCGGGACTCGGCTGCTCGGTTGCGCAGATCGCCAAGTCGATCCTGTTTCGCCGCCGTAAAGACGACGCGCCGGTGCTGGTGGTCGCCAGCGGCGCGAATCGCGTCGACGAACAGAAAGTCGCTGCGCAAGTCGGCGAGATCGGCCGCGCGGACGCGAAGTTCGTCCGCGAACAAACCGGCTATGCGATCGGCGGCGTCTGCCCGATCGGCCACGCCGTCAAACCGGTCACGCTGATCGACGCCGATCTGCTCGCACTCGACAGCCTGTGGGCCGCGGCCGGCCATCCGCATGCGGTGTTCAATCTGACCGCGCAGGAGTTGGTCGCGCTGACGGGCGCGCCGGTGGTCGACGTGGCGCTGCGCGAGACCGCGTGACGCGATGACGGCCGGCAACGATATCGAAGATGAGGATGGCAGCGTAATGTCGCCTTGCATCAGCGTGTGCAGAATGGACGAGTCGACCGGCTGGTGTGAGGGCTGCCTGCGCACCATCGACGAAATCGCCAGTTGGTCTCTGTTCGACGACGACGCCAAACGCGCGGTCTGGAGTGCGATCGAAGTACGGCACACGGAATTTATGGGGAAGCACGCGAAGGAGCGGCGATGAAGCCCGCACCGCGTGTCGTCACGATCGGCGAGACGTTCAGCGCGACGCTCGAACTGTCGGCGCAATCGGTGAAATCGTTCGCCGCGCTCGTCAACGATTTGAACCCGCTGCATCACGACGACGCGTATGCCGCGCAGAGCCGCTTCGGCGGATTGATCGCGTCCGGCACGCAACCGACCGCGCATTTCATGGCGTTGCTGGCGACGCATTTTTCGCGCTACGCACAGCCGCTCGGGCTTGAGTTCGATATCAAGCTGAAGAAGGCCGTCCACGCGACCGACACGCTCACGATCAACTGGCGCGTGCGCGACGCCTATTGGAAAGCGAGTCTGAATGGCGATCTGACGCATCTCGACGGCACGGTCGTGAATCAGCGCGGCGACGTCATGTTGATCGGCACATCGACCATTCTCGTGATGCCGAAGCCCGAAGCGGACGGATCAACCAATGCGGGCACATCATGATCGCGCTGCCGGAATCGATACGGGTTTTCGAACGCGGCTGGCTGTCGTCGAATAACGTGCTGCTGGTCGACGACGCGTGCGCCGCGCTCGTCGATACCGGCTATGCGAGCCACGCGCCGCAGACGATCGCGCTGGTGCGGCAAGCGCTCGGCGCCCGGCCGCTGGATCTGATCGTCAACACGCACTTGCACTCGGACCACTGCGGCGGCAATGCGCAGTTGCAGGCGGCGTGGCCGTGCCGCACTGTTATTCCGGCTTCCGAGGCCGATGTCGTGCGCGACTGGGACGAAAGCCGTCTGACGTTTCGCGCCACCGGTCAGACCTGCGAGCGCTTCGATTTCACCGGCACGATGACGGCCGGTACGCGGTTGCGGCTCGGTGCGCTTGACTGGGAGGTGCTCGGCGCGCCCGGTCACGACCCGCATTCGTTGATGCTGTATTGCGCGGACGAACGCATCCTGATCAGCGCGGACGCGTTGTGGGAAAACGGCTTCGGCGTGATCTTTCCGGAGCTGGAAGGCGAAAGCGGATTCGCTGAAGAACAGGCGGTGCTCGAAGCGATTGCGAAACTCGATGTGCGTGTCGTGATTCCGGGCCACGGCGCGCCGTTCACGAATGTCGAGCAGGCGCTTGAACGCGCGTTCTCGCGTGTTGCCTGGTTGCGTGCAGACCCCACGCGCAACGCGAAGAATGCGCTGAAGGTGTTGATCGTGTTCAAGCTGCTTGAAATCCGTGCGATGAGTTTTGATGCGCTGGTGCGAATGGTGGATAGCGCTGAGGTGATGCGCGCGGCGGCGGCGATGCTCGCGCCGAGTGACGAGTGGCCTGCGCTGCTGCGGGGAATCGTCGAGGAACTTGCGGCGAAGAATGGGCCGTTGGAGCTGGAAGGCGAGCTGATCTTTGCGCGGGATTCAAAACCGTTGGTACAAAAAGAAAACCGCTCGACCTGAAGAACAAGGCGAGCGGCGGAAATTCTGTCGGACGTGATCAGCGTCTAGTTCAATGATACGCGTGGCGGATTTTTGACCGCATTGGTGATTTCCCTACAGAAGGTTGACGGGTCGTTTTAAAGCGGCATACGCATGGCGGTATGGAGCGTCGTAGTCGCTGGCTTTTGCTCGTATTAGGCTGGTGGGGTGAATAATCGGGTTTGTGGTTATTCTGGAATCCGTAGGGTTGGCCTTTCCTTGCTGTCTTAGTGGTCTGCTAGCGTTGCCCCTGTGCGGGGCGGCACCTACTTTTCTTTGCCTGCCGCAAAGCAAAGTAGGCAAAAGAAAGCGGCTCACACCGCTAACCATTAAGCGGAGCCCGTGGTCCGCGATGGGTAGTGGTGCATCTGGAATCCGTGCCCTCGCGCATTTGGCGGTAGCGGCACAGCAGTCATTCTTCCGGCGGCGCTGCGCGCGCCCCAACGACCGTTCACATACCGTCAGCACGTATGCGTGTCCCTCGCGGTGCACATGCTGCCGAACGGTTTGCTTGTAAGCGGCGGCTGCGGGTCGCGCAGTCGGGCCAATCGGGAGGCGATGAACTGTGGAAGATTTGGGAGGCTACGGGCGCGCTGAATGGCCGCAATTTCGAAGCGCCGCGCACGCGAAGAGGTGGGGCAATCGAAGACCGTGAGCGTTGGAAATTGCAGGTGGTTTGAAGACCGACCGCACGGCGCGCGAAGCGCCACCGGAAGAATGACTGCTGTGCCACGAGCGCGCAGTATGCGAGAGCACAGATTCCAGATGAGCCACTACCCATCGCAGACCACGGGACCCACTTCAGAATTAGCGGTGTGAGCCGCTTTCTTTTGCTTACTTTGCTTTGCGGCAGGCAAAGAAAAGTGAGTGCCGCCCCGCACAGGGGCAACGCTAATAGACCACTAAGAAAGCAAGGAAAGGCCAAAGTAAAAGCCAACCACGCTACTGCTCAACAGCCTCAAAAAACGCCAACATCTCAGCAAAAAGCTCTCCCGATGCCTCCTCAGGAATATAGTGCCCACAAGAAAGCGCCCTGCCGCTAACATCCCGCGCCACATGCCGCCACTCCCCGAGCGCATCGAAGCACTTCTCAATCACGCCCTTATCCCCCCAAAGCACGCGCAGCGGACACCCAATCTTATGTCCGCGTTCAACATCAGCACGATCGTGCTCCAGATCGACACTAGCCGACGCCCGATAATCCTCGCACATAGCATGCACAGCACCAGGCTGCGCGAGCGCCGACCGATAAGCATCAAGTGAAGCAGGATCAAACACCGCCAGCCCGGCATGACGGCTCCCCATCACCGCATCGACATAAGCAGCGGGATCGGCACCGATCAGCGTCTCAGGCAACGGCTCCGGCTGAATCAGAAAAAACCAGTGGAAATAAAGCGTCGCAAACGTGCGATCGGTCGCCTCATACATCGCAAGCGTCGGCGCAATATCGAGCAGCATCAAACGCTCGACCGCATCGGCATGATCCAGCGCCATCCGATGCGCGACCCGCGCGCCGCGATCATGCGCGCACACCAGAAAACGTTCGAAGCCGAAATGCCGCATCACGGCAACCTGATCGGCCGCCATCGTGCGTTTGGAATACGGTGTGTGAGCGGCGTCGCTCGGCGGCTTGCCCGATGCGCCGTAGCCACGCAGATCGGTGGCGATCACGGTGAAGTGCTCAGCCAGTTGCTCAGCGCAACGCGCCCAGATCAGATGCGACTGCGGATGGCCGTGCAGCAACAGAAGCGGCGGCCCCGCTCCGCCCTTCACTCCGAAAATATCGACATCGCCCACGGCGACGCGAAAGGGCGTGAAATTCTCGAAGGCCATGGCGTCTCTCTTGTCATTACGAGTCAACGCATTGTAGGAGCCCAATGTGTCCTCGCGAGGTGGGTTAGCCCACGCAAGCGTAGAACCTGAACTCTCCTTCCACCTGTTCTAAACAGACCTGCGTTACTCGAGCGACAGGCATCGCCTATAATCGAACGATCGTTCTTTAATTGTCGGGCGGAACGTGTCGTATCGCGCATGCGTGGTGAGGCGGCGGCAAGATCGCGCCGCCCCGCCTCGGCGCAATGCACGCCATGTGCCGCTAAACTCGTACACGCCGGACGCGCCAACGCCGTACCGGTCCGATCAAAACTGGAGACTCGCATCATGGCATTGCCCGCCGTTCTGCAAAAACTCGCGCTGCCCGTCGTTGCCTCGCCGATGTTTATCGTCAGCTATCCCGAACTGGTATTGGCTCAATGTAAGGCCGGTATCGTCGGTTCGTTTCCCGCGTTGAACGCGCGCCCGGCCGAATTGCTCGACGAATGGCTCACGCAGATTCAGACGCAACTCGCCGAGCACAAGGCCGCCAATCCGGATGCGATCATCGGGCCGATCGCCGTCAACCAGATCGTTCATCAATCGAATACGCGGCTTGAGCACGACGTGCGCGTGTGCGTCAACCACAAGATCCCGATCTTCATCACGAGCCTGCGTGCGCCGTCGCGTGAAATCGTCGACGCCGTGCATAGCTACGGCGGCATCGTGCTGCATGACGTGATCAATCTGCGTCACGCGCAGAAGGCGCTCGAAGCGGGCGTCGACGGTCTGATCCTGGTGGCCTCCGGCGCCGGTGGCCACGCGGGCACGACCTCGCCGTTCGCGCTGGTCGGCGAAGTGCGGCGCATGTTCGACGGCCCGATCATTCTGTCGGGCTCGATCGCCAACGGCGGCTCGATCCTCGCCGCCCAGGCCATGGGCGCGGACCTCGCGTATATGGGCACGCGCTTCATCGCGACCAAAGAGGCGCACGCGGTCGAGAGCTACAAGCAGGCCATCGTCAGCTCCACCGCGTCGGACATCATCTACACGAACCTGTTCACCGGCGTGCACGGTAACTACATTCGCGAAAGCATCGTCAACGCGGGGCTCGACCCGGACGCGCTGCCGGAGTCGGACAAGACCGCGATGAACTTCGCCAGCGACAAGGCGAAGGCGTGGAAAGACATCTGGGGCGCAGGCCAGGGCGTCGGCTTGATGGACGACGTGCCGAGCGTCGGCGAGCTGGTGCAGCGCCTGTCGAAGGAATACGACGACGCGAAGGCGCGGCTGGGAATCGCACGCTAATCGTTTCATCTGCCGCCGGGCGTCACCGCGAATCAGCGCACGGCCATCGCCTTGATCTGCCCCAGCGACGGCCACAACGACTCGTTCGCGAACCGCTCGGCCAGAAAGTCGACGAACGATCGCACCTTGGCCGACAGATGCCGCCGGCTCGCGTAGACCACGTGGATCGGCAGTTCGCGCGGCGGCACTTCGTCCACCAGCAGCGGCACCAGCCGACCGGCGGCCAGATCGTCGCCGATCACCTCGGTGCCGAGCATCGCGATACCCGCCCCTTGCAGCACGATCACGCGCTGCGCCTCCAGATGGTTGACGATCAGATTGCCCGACAGGCGCACGCGCGGCGATGCGTCGCCGGATGCGGTTGCGAGTTCGAGCGTCGAGACGCCCGCGTATTGCAGATAGTTGTGGCGCGCCAGCTCGGCAGCCGTCTTCGGCGTGCCGTGCCGCTTCAGATAGGCCGGCGACGCGCATAGCACAAGATGCGCGGTCGCAATCTGCCGCGCGATCAGCGACGACGACTTCAACCCGCTCGGCGAGGCGCGGATCGCGACGTCGAAGCCTTCGTCGATCAGTTCGACCACGCGGTCGGACAAGGTGATGTCGACGGTGACCTGCGGATAGTGCGCGGCATAGTCGGCCACGGCGGCCATCACGTGGCTCAAGCCAAACGCCGATAGCGACGACACCCGCAAGCGCCCTTGCGGCACGACACTCGCCGCGCCGACCACCTGCTCGGCTTCCTCCAGTTCGGTGAGCACCTGACTCAGGCGCTCGTAGTATTCGCGGCCGGCCTCGGTGGGCGCGACGCGGCGCGTGGTGCGGTTCAGCAGACGCGCGCCGAGCTGCTGCTCGAGGTGCATGACATGCTTGCTGGCCATCGCCGCCGACATCTCCATCCGTTCCGCCGCGCCGACAAAGCTGCCGACTTCCACCACATGGCGGAACACTTTCATGCTGACGAGGGTATCCATCTCAATCGCTCGCTTGAGGAATCAATCGACGCCATTCTGCCGGGTTTATAAAAAACTGGTTAGCAAAGACGTCGCCGACAGCAAGCTTGCCTGGCTGGAAATGAAAAAGCCCGCCTTCCGAAGAAAGCGGGCTTTGCGAATGCCACCGGTTTGGGACGTCGCGCGGCGGCCTGAGTTGCGTAGGCGCGCCGCGCGGGTCGTGCGGTAAAGCGCTTAGAACTTCGCGCGCAGACCGACGCCGTACGTGTTGCCGCTCGACTGGTTGGTGATGTGGTCGTACATGTACGCGGCGTACACGTCCGTACGCTTGGACAGCGGGTAGTCGTAGCCGAGCGCAGCCGTCTGACGGGTCTGGTCGAGACCGCCGCCGTCGCGCGAGTATGCGTACGACGCCATCACCGTGCCCGGACCGACCGGCACCGAAGCGCCGCCCTGCGCCGTGTTCACGTGCCAGCTCGTGATTTGCTGATCGTTGTACGTGTACATGTACTGGCCGAAGAATTTCACGAACTTGAGGTCGTACGAAGCGCCGACTTGCGCGACGCTCTGGCTCTTCAGGCCGGGAACGCCCGACGCCGCGAAGCTGCCGAGGTCGCTCGGCACGTTGTTGAAGTTCACGTACTGGTACACCGCCGTCGCCGCGAACGGGCCGTGGAAATACAGCACCTGGCCGCTCCACTTCTTCGCGCCGTTCTCGGTCGTGTTGCCGAGCGCGTACATAGCCGTCGCGCTCAGGCCGTTGAAGTTCGGCGACGAGTACGACACCGCGTTGCTCCAGCCGGAATCGCCGGTCACGCCCTGGTCGGTGTTGTAAGTCGGGAACGTGCCGAGGCCGAGGTACGTGTGCCACACCATCGGCGAGAATTCGTACGAGTCGACGAACGGGTTGAACAGAATCGTCGAAATGAACAGCGGCGTCGTCAGACGGCCGGCCGTGATCGTGCCGTACGGCGATTCGATACCCACATACGCGTTACGCGAAAACATCGTGTCGCCGGTGAAGCGGCCGTACTGGCCGTTCTGCGCGAGGAAGAAGCCTTCGATCGTGAAGATCGCCTTGTAGCCGTTGCCCAGATCTTCCGCCCCCTTCAAGCCCCAGTACGACGTCGACATACCGCCGCCGGACACTTCCGCGGCGCTCTTGCCATTCGGGAATTTCTGCGAGCCGACCCATTCGTCGACCTGACCGTAAAGCTGCACGCTCGATTGCGCAAAGGCAGCCGATGCGCTGGCCAGCAGAGCGGCGCACGCAGTGGCCTTGAGGGTGGTCTTCAGCGCACTGCTGATGCTTGTATTCATGGGTTCTCCTGTCTTTGTCAAAAGGGTGTGGCTGTGCGAAAGGGGGAGCTCGCGCGAACCATTTGTTGTTGTCCGTTCGATCGTCGAGCCAATCTGGGCGGGACCATCTTTGCGGACCATTTTTATGGACAAAAATATCGCTGGTTATTGCCGGTATATCGGTCTGGTTAGTTTTGTCGAATATCGGTCTGATAAAGCTCCGCCGATTAACCCGTGAGCCCTGCCCCGGCCGTTTATGCTGCAATGCGCAAAACACCGCCAACGCTACGTCCGAAGCGGTGATAACGCATCAAATGACATGCGGATGACGCAGTGCCGCAGAAACGATGAAATTTGACGACAACAGGAGGATTACCGCCGGGTGTTTTCAAAAAAGTGTGGCGTCGAAACGTCACATTGACGGCGGCTGAATGGCCGGAGGCGGTGCGCGGAGATAAAGCAGGCGACTTGAAAGCCGGGAGAAACGATCGGGCCGAATGCGAAAGCGCATTAGCCGATGGGCACTGAAGGTGTTGAGAGTGTTGAACGGCGTTGGCGCGCCGTGCGTAGTCGAACCGAACCCGAAGCTAACGCGACTCGCGACTAGTTGCGGTAAGGCGAACCTTCCGGTTGACGCGGATCCTCGCCTTGGCGCGGCATGCCGCGTCCCGAACCACGCTCTTCGTTATAGCGGGCGACGTCGGCGCGAATCGAGCCCGCGCGAACCGGCGCATTGGCCGGCGGCCGAGGCACGCCACGCGACTCGGCGCTGACCGGCGTAATGGCGCCGGCGTACTGCATGCCGCCGCGGCCTTCGCCGGGATAACCAACCGGACCCGCGACGCGGCGCATGCCCGGGTTATAGACGCCAAAACCGTTGTTGCCGCCATTCCTGCCCGCGAAGTTCGCGCCGCCGCGTGGCAAGCCCGCATTGCGGTCAACCGCAAGGTTACGGGCGGAAGTCGGCCTTTCGGCCGGCATACCGTCGTAGCGGCCGCCGCCCCGCGTCTCACCCCGCATGGCGTGGTTCGCGGCGACATGCGAATACCCACCGCCGCCGAAGTGCGGCGCGCCCGGCGCTTTCGCATAGGCGAACGAGCACAGCGCGGCGATAACCGCGCCCAACGCCCAGTGCTTCGTTCTCGACAACCCGTCCACCTGATGACTCACATGCCCGAAGACTTGCCTGGAGTCCATCGTTCGAGCTGCGATGGACTGATTTGGGGACTGGCGCGAGCGCTGCGTTTCTATCGCAGCACGACGCATCCCGACGGCCTTTGAACCGTAATTTATGGGTGGCGGCAGAGGGTGTCGAGCCAAAAAGTGTTAGGCCTCCGCCGCGGATGTAACACCTTGTTACTGCGACGTTTTTCTACGACACAACCCTTGCGCCGCCGCCCTGAAACCGCTTGCTCACAAGGCTTTGCCGAAGACCCGGAACGGCCTTGCGTATGACGAATCCGAGCGGTTTTTTCGGCCTGATTGTCAAAACCGCATGGACCGAACCGGGTAAGTCGCCAATACTGAAAACGTGAAGACCAACGCCGGCCCAGCGCTCACCGCTCCGTCCTGTTGATGCGCCTTTCTCATTAATCAATTCGGCAAATGAATTTGCATTTTTAATCGATATAAAATAACAATAGCCTTTTGCCACAGCCAGAGGCGGGCCTTCGCGCGCGCTTCCGGCGCAGTGTCCGCATCCGCATCACCGAATTGAGATTCCGCCATGGCCCGCCCGAAACTGCTCCCCGACAACTTCACCTTATGCCTCGTCGGCACGGTGATCCTTGCCAGCTTGCTGCCGGTTCACGGGCAGGCCGCCGTCGGCTTCAACTGGCTGACGAACGTAGCGGTCGGCCTGCTGTTCTTCCTGCACGGCGCGAAACTCTCACGCGAAGCGATTGTTGCGGGTGCGACGCATTGGCGGCTTCACCTGGTCGTGCTGCTCAGTACCTTCGCGCTGTTTCCGCTGCTCGGCCTCGCGCTGAAGCCGCTGCTTTCGCCACTTGTCACGCCGGCGCTCTATGCGGGGGTCCTCTTCCTCTGCACGCTGCCTTCTACAGTTCAGTCGTCGATCGCGTTCACCTCCATCGCCAAGGGCAATGTGCCGGCTGCTGTGTGTAGCGCGTCGGCCTCGAGTCTCCTCGGCATCTTCATCACGCCCGCGCTCGTCAGTGTCGTCGTCACCAATCAGGCGGCGGGCGGCAGTTCGCCGTGGCATACGGTGGGCGATATCGTGCTGCAACTGCTGGTGCCGTTCGTGGCCGGGCAGTTGCTGCGCCCGCTGATCGGCAAGTGGATCGAGCGTCATCGCGGCGTGCTGAAGTTCGTCGACCAGGGTTCGATCCTGCTGGTGGTGTATGGCGCGTTCAGCGAGGCGGTGAACGAAGGCCTGTGGCATCAGATTCCGCTGTCCGCGCTCGGCGGCCTGCTGCTGATCAACGTGGTGCTGCTCGCGCTGGCGCTGGCCGTGACGATCTTCGTCAGCAAGCGGCTCGGCTTCAATCGCGCCGACCAGATCACCATCATCTTCTGCGGCTCGAAGAAAAGCCTCGCCGCCGGCGTGCCGATGGCCAAGGTGATCTTCTCCTCGCATGCGGTGGGCGCCGTGGTGTTGCCGCTGATGCTGTTCCACCAGATCCAGTTGATGGTGTGCGCCGCGCTCGCGCAGCGCTGGGGCGCTCGCGACACCAGCGGCGAAACCCGCGCCGCCGCGAGCAAAGGATCCGCCGCCGCCATGGCCCGGCGGTAAATACGCGCGCAATGCAAACAGGACATTCATAAGCGCCCTCCCTGAGCGTGATTCGAAGAAAGCCGCCTCGTGCGGCTTTTTTGTTATTTCACGCGCAAACGCCCTCGCTGTCGCCTCAGCCGGATGGCATAAGCCGAGTCCTGGCCGGGCCTAAAGCCCGGCTCGTCCTGGCATCCAGGACACGCACCACGCCAGTGCGTCGCGTCACTAAAAATTCACTTAACTCTGCGCCGGCCGCGCCGATAAGCCGAACGTCTCTTGCTACGCCTACTGCCATGCAACTTCGCTCGCCCTCCCGATCCGCCGCGCCGCGCATCGAGGAGTTGATCGCCCGGCGTGATCTGTTCGCTGTATTCCAGCCGATCATCGATTTCGACGACGGCGCGATCCTCGGCTACGAAGGTTTGATTCGCGGTCCGGCGGGCACGCCACTCGAAACGCCCTTCGCCCTGTTCTCGCAAGCGCTCGCCGAAGGCTGCGCGATTGCGCTCGAACAGGCCGCCGCGCGCACCTGCATCGAAGCCTTCGCGAAGCTTGATTACGACGGCAAGCTGTTCCTCAATTTCAGCGCGGGCGCGATGCGTCAACTCGCCGAAGCGCGCGACGACACACTCGCTTTGCTGCGGCACCGCGGCGTCGATCCACAGCGGCTCGTGATCGAGCTGACCGAACAGAGCTCGATTCCGGACGTAGCCAGCTTCCTGCCGGTGATATCGACGCTGCGCGCGGCAGGCGCGCAATTCGCGCTCGACGATTACGGCACGGCCAACGCCAGCATGAATCTGTGGGTGCGTCTGCAACCGGACGTGGTGAAGATCGACCGCTTCTTCATCCACGACATTGCGAGCGATCCGCTCAAGTTCGAGGCCGTGCGCGCGATGCAGCATTTCGCCAACGCGAGCGGCGCGCAACTGGTGGCCGAGGGCATCGAGAACGAGGCGGATCTGATCGTCGTGCGCGACATGGGGATCGGCTGTGGGCAGGGCTATTTCTTCGGCCGTCCGCATGCGCACCCGGCGCGCAAGCTGAGCGACGACGCGCGCGATGCCTTGCGCGCCAATCACATCGCCGTGTTCCCCGAGACCACGCGCGCGGTGAGCAGCGCGTCGCCGTCGGGCGGCATGGCGTCGGCGAAAATGCTGGTGCATGCGCCCGCGTTGCCGCGTCACGCCACCAACAACGACGTGCTCGAACTGTTCAACCGCCTGCCCGATCTGCACGCGGTCGCCGTGGTCGAGAACGACCAGCCGGTCGCGCTGATCAACCGCCGCAGCTTCATGGACCGTTACGCGCTGCCGTATCACCGCGAGCTATTCGGCAAGCGCCCTTGCCTGCAGTTCGCCAACGCGTCGCCGGTGATTATCGAAAAGTCGATGACCGTCGAGCAGATGGCCCAGCTCCTCGCGAGCGACGACCAGCGCTATCTCGCCGACGGCTTCGTCATCACCGAAAACGGTCAGTACGCGGGTCTCGGCACCGGCGAGAAGCTGGTGCGCGCAGTGACCGAGGTACGCATCGAAGCAGCCCGCTACGCGAACCCGCTGACGTTCCTGCCGGGCAACATACCGATCAGCTCGCACATTGCCCGCCTGCTGGGCAACGACGCGGCCTTTCACGCGTGCTACGTCGATCTGAACCACTTCAAGCCGTTCAACGACCAGTACGGTTACTGGCAAGGCGACGAGGTGCTGAAATTCGCCGCGGCCGTGCTCGCCGAGGTGTGCGACCCGACCCGCGATTTTCTCGGGCACGTGGGCGGCGACGATTTCATGATCCTGTTCCAGAGCGACGACTGGCAGGAGCGCGTGCTGCGCGCGATCCACGTCTTCAACGAAGGCGCGCAGCGTTTCTACGCGCCGGCCGACCGGCTCGCGGGCGGCATTCACGGCGAAGACCGACGCGGCAATCCGAGCTTCTTCGCGTTCGTGACGATGGCGATCGGCTGCGTGCGCGTCGAACCGGCCAGCGGCCCGTCTCTGTACAACAGCGAGGAAATCGCGTCGGTCGCGGCGGTGGCCAAGCGTCGCGCGAAACACGACGCGAGCGGCTTCGTGCTGATCGACGCGGACGAAAGCCTGGTCTTGCTACGCGGCCAGGCCGAAGCCGCGCACGCGCATATCGACTGAAGGACCCAGACGGCGGCAGAGGGAGCAAACGGGGCTGAAGCGCCCTTTCACGCCATTGTTTAGCTTGTTTTACTAAACAGCATATTTCGGGCCAACCTCAACACCCAGGGGTATCTCCGGGTGTCATGCGAGTGTTTTTCCGGCGGTCGAAGGCACGTTTTACTATACAATCGCCGGACTCAAACACCGTGCGGTCGCCGTCTCGCGGCCGCTTCATTCGATGGCCACAACCATCCGCGACGTCGCCCGTGCGGCCAGCGTGTCGATCGGCACCGTCTCACGCGCCTTGAAAAACCAGCCGGGGTTGTCCGAGGCGACCCGCGAACGGGTCGTCGAAGCAGCGCGGCAGCTTGGTTATGACGCCGCGCAATTGCGGCCGCGCATCCGCCGGCTCACCTTTCTGTTGCACCGTCAACACAACAACTTCGCCGTCAGCCCGTTCTTTTCGCACGTGCTGCACGGTGTCGAAGACGCCTGTCGCGAACGCGGCATCGTGCCGTCGGTGCTGACCGCCGGTCCTACCGAAGACGTGATCCAGCAGCTCCGCCTGCACGCGCCCGACGCGGTGGCGATTGCCGGTTTCGTCGAGCCCGAAACGCTCACCACGCTGGTCGCGATGCAGCGCCCGCTCGTGCTGATCGATCTGTGGGCGCCGGGCTTGCGCTCGGTGAATCTCGACAACGCCGCCGGCGCCACCCTCGCCATGCGGCATCTGTTCGCGCAGCAGCGCAAGCGCGTCGCGTTTATCGGCGGCTCGCTCGCGCACTTCAGCATCGCGCAACGCGCGCTCGGTTACCGGCGCGCGTTTTTCGAAGCGGGGCTGCTGTTCGATCCGTCGCTGGAACTCACGATCGACGCCGGCCTCGACCCCGACAGCGGCGCCGCGCGCGCCATGCATCAGTTGCTCGACGCGCGAGGCCCGCACCCCGACGCGGTGTTTGCGTACAACGACGCCGCCGCGCTCGCCGCGCTGCGCGCGTGCCTCGCGCGCGGCCTGCGCGTACCCGAGGACATTGCCATCATCGGCTTCGACGACATTCCCGCCGCCGCGCATGCTACCCCGCCGCTGTCGACCATCTCGGTCGACAAGGAAGCGCTCGGCCGGCGCGGCGTCGAGTTGCTGCTCGAAGACGCCCCTGCCGAACTCGAAGTCCGTTTGCCCGTCCATCTCATTGCCCGAGCCAGTACTTTGGTGAAAACGCCATGACGCAATCCGATTCGCTTCATCCCGCCAACGGCGTTGCCGCGCCGTCCGTCGACGATTTCCGCAGCCGCGAGTTTCTGCTCGCGCACGTAGAGGACACGCTGCGTTTTTACGCGCCGAACGTGTTCGATCCGAGCGGCGGCTTCTTCCATTTTTTCCGCGACGACGGGTCGATCTACGACAGGACCACGCGGCATCTGGTGAGCAGTTGCCGCTACGTGTTCAACTACGCAATGGCGTATCGCCAGTTCGGCGACCCGCAGCATCTCGAGTACGCGCGCCACGGTCTGCGTTTTCTGCGTGAGGCGCATTGGGACGCCCAGCACGAAGGCTACGACTGGGAACTCGAATGGCGCGACGGCCACAAGCGCACGCTCGACGCCACGCGCCACTGTTACGGCCTCGCGTTCGTGCTGCTCGCGTATTCGCATGCGGCGATGGCCGGTGTCGAAGAAGCGAAGCCGATGATCGGCGCGACCTTCGAATTGATGGAGCACCGCTTCTGGGACGCCGCGGCCGGCCTCTACGCCGACGAAGCGTCGCCCGAATGGCGCGTCAGTTCGTACCGTGGCCAGAACGCGAACATGCACACCACCGAGGCGTTGCTCGCCGCGCATGAAGCGACCGGCCATCTGGTCTATCTGGATCGCGCCGAACGGGTCGCGTCGAATATCACGCTGCGTCAGGCGAAGCTTTCGCAAGGCCTGGTGTGGGAGCACTTTCACGCGGACTGGTCGGTCGACTGGCACTACAACGAGGAAGACAGTTCGAACATCTTCCGTCCGTGGGGCTTCCAGCCGGGGCATCAAACCGAGTGGGCCAAGCTGCTGCTGATTCTCGAACGCTTCCGTCCGTTGCCGTGGCTGTTGCCGCGCGCGGTCGAACTGTTCGACGCCGCCATGACGCACGCCTGGGACGAAGACCATGGCGGCCTCTACTACGGCTTCGGCCCGGACGGCACCGTGTGCGACCACGACAAGTATTTCTGGGTCCAGGCCGAAACCTTCGCGACCGCCGCGCTGCTCGGCAAGCGCACCGGTAACGAGCGTTTCTGGGACTGGTACGACGAGATCTGGCGCTATAGCTGGGCGCATTTCGTCGATCACAAGTACGGTGCGTGGTATCGCATCCTCACCTGCGACAACCGCAAATACAGCGACGAAAAGAGTCCGGCCGGCAAGACCGACTACCACACCATGGGCGCGTGCTACGAAGTGCTCGCGCACGCCCTGTCCGACGGCGCGGCCGCCGCTGCAGCCGAATCCGCGGAGCACACGAAATGAGCCAAGCCAACGCAAACGCCGAATTCCCGCTGTTCGTCTCGGCCGGCGACATCCTCACCGATCTCGTGCGCACCGGCACCTCGCAATGGCTGTCGCGGCCGGGCGGCGCCGGCTGGAACGTGGCGCGCTGCGTCGCGCGGCTCGGTTTGCCGACCGCCTGCGCCGGCTCGCTCGGCGTCGACAATTTCTCCGACGAACTGTGGAACGCGAGCGTCGCCGCCGGGCTCGACATGCGTTTCATGCAGCGCGTCACGCGGCCGCCGTTGCTGGCGATCGTGCATCAGACGCATCCGCCCGCATACTTTTTCATGGGCGAAAACGGCGCCGATCTGGCCTTCGATCCGGCGCACTTGCCGGCCGGCTGGAGCGAGCAGGTGAAGTGGGCGCACTTCGGCTGCATCAGCCTCGTGCGTCAGCCGCTCGGCGACACGCTCGCGGCGCTCGCGGCGCAGTTGCGTTCGCAAGGCGTGAAGATCAGCTTCGATCCGAACTACCGCAATCTGATGGAACACGGCTACGAGCCGACCTTGCGCAAGATGGCCGCGCTCGCCGATCTGATCAAGGTCTCCGACGAAGATTTGCGTCTGCTGTTCAAGACCAACGACGAAGCCGCCGCGCTCGCGCAACTGCAAGCCATGAATCCGGCCGCCACCGTGCTGGTCACGCGCGGACCGGAAACGGCCCTGTTGATTGACGGCGCGATGCTGGTCGAAGCGCGGCCACCGCGCGTCGAAGTGGTCGACACGGTCGGTGCGGGCGACGCGTCGATCGGCGGCCTGCTGTTCAGCCTGATGACGGCGCCGCAGCGTGCGTGGCCCGAGCATCTGGCGTTCGCGCTGGCAGCCGGCGCGGCGGCCTGCCGCCATGCCGGCGCGCACGCGCCCACGCTCGATGAAGTCGTCGCGCTGCTGTAATTCTGCTGCCTTGTGCGGCGTGCATTGTCACTGACAAGGCGCGCCGCCAGCGCGAAAGCCGGCGCTCCGTCATCGTGCTACGATGAAAAATCCGTAACCTTTGGAACCAGGAGCGTCGTCATGGAAGACATCACCTACACCAAAGGCATCTACACGGCCACGGCGTCGATAAAAGAAGTACAAAGCGACACCTGGCAGGGCGTGGTCACACTCTCCCGCGACGAAGGCGACGTCACCGCCGATCAGGAAACCACGGTCTACGAAGTGGACGCCACCTCGTCGACGCCGGAAGAAGCGCTCGAAGAAGCCAAGGCGCTCGCTCACCGCATTCTCGGCAGCATCGAACTCTAGGCAGTCCGGCGCCGCGCGCGCCGAAGCGCGCCGCGCCACCTTGATCCAACCGGCTGGAGGCGATCATGGCGGAACAGCTCTTCCTCTACGGCGTGTACTCGATACACGTCCGCCCTCTCGAACTCAACGGCGCACGCTGGGACGCGGAATACGAAATCCGCCATCGCGACAACGCGGTGAAATCGTGGACGACCGTGGGTGGCGATAACGGCTACGGCGACGCGACCGAAGCGATCGCCGCAGCGCATCAGCAAGCCGTCGACGATATCGAACACGGCGCGGGCATTCCGAAGCCGCGGGCGTTTCCGTAAGCTGCCGGCAAACACGTTCCGACCGCCCCAAGCGGTGCGCGGAACGTGGATCAAGAGTTGCGGCATCGCGGCATTGCACTCGCGAAACGGCGTGCTACGCTTTGCGCGTTTTCATATCCCACGAGCAGGTGATGGCTACCGAACCGTCAGACCGAATGGCCGGCCTTGGCGACGCCAAGGAGAGCGCGCCGAAGCGCCGCGCGCGCGGCAGCCGCGAATTACGTCTCGACGATCGCGTGATCATTGCGCACGGCATGCCAACGCCGCTCTGGCAGGATCTCTACCATCGCGCGGTGGTGGCGCGCTGGCCGATGTTCTTCGCCTCGCTCGCGGTGCTGTTCCTGCTGCTCAACACGGCGTTCGCCGGCCTGTACATGCTCGGCAAAGCGCCGATCGCCAATCAGTATCCGCAGGGTTTCGGCGGCGCTTTCTTTTTTAGCGTCGAGACGCTGGCGACTGTCGGCTATGGTGACATGCATCCGCAAACCGTCTACGCGCACTGGATCGCGACGCTCGAAATTTTCTTCGGCATGTCCAGCGTCGCGTTGGCGACCGGGCTGATCTTCGCGCGCTTTTCGCGGCCGCACGCCAAGATCATGTTTGCCCGCTACGCGATCATCCGGCCGCTCGACGGCCATATGACGCTGATGGTGCGCTCGGCCAACGGGCGTCAAAACGTGATCGCAGAGGCCCACGCGAGGCTGCGCATTTTGCGCAAGGAAACCACTGTCGAAGGTTTTGTGCTGCGCAAGCTCTACGACCTGACGCTAGTGCGCGATCAGCATCCGGTTTTCAAACTCGGCTGGAGCCTGATGCATATCATCCACGAAAGCAGCCCGCTATTCGGTGAGACCGCTGAGTCGCTCAAGGGCAGCGATACGTCGCTGGTGCTGACGCTCGAAGGCGTTGACGAATCGACCTCGCAAACCATGCAGGCGCGCCACATGTGGAGCTGCGATCAGATTCGCTGGCACTACCGTTTCGTCGACATCATGAGCGAGCGTGACGGCGTGAGCCACATCGACTATGCGCACTTCGACGAGATCGTGCCGCTCGACGCGGCGCCGCTCGCGGTTAATGTCGTTAATGTGGCCAAAACCAAAGGGCAATAAACCGCGCAACGCGCTCGGATTACGCCGATCACGTTGCGCCGATGAGATGCCACGCGTTACGCGGCCCCGCCCTCAGAACTTCTGGCGAATCCCCACCACGCCCACCACCTGCGTGCGCGCACTCGACGGATTGCTGATCCCCTCTATCGCCGCCACCGCATTCGCAGACGACCGCTGATAGATCGCGTTCACATACAGATCGGTCCGCTTGGACAGGTAGTACTGCACGCCCGCGCTGGTCTGCAGATAATGCACGCTCGGCGTGGCGCCTTGCGTCGTATGAACCTGCGTGTAGGTTTCGCCGAGCGCGAACAGCACCGACGGCGTGAACCGATAGCGGAAGCTGCCTTCGTAGTTGTTGAAGCGCTGCGACCCGCCCGTTTGCAGATTGAACAGCGAGCTCGTGTACAACAGGCCGAAGGTCGCGTTACCGAAATCGTAGGTGCTCGCGGCGCCCCAGATCTGCTGCTTCGTGATGCCCTTCAGGAAGGTGAAGTAGTTGTCCGACGGAATCGCGCCGGTCGTGTCGAGCGCCGGGTTGTCGAGCACCACATACGCCACGCCCACCCGCAACGGACCTTGTGCATACGTGCCGCCCACGCTCCAGCTCCGGTTCGCCGCAAAGTTCGTCGAGTTGGAAAAGCCGTACATTGCGTTGCCCTGGAAGCCGGCCAGCGTCGGCGTCACGTATTTCACCGAGTTGTCGGTGCGAAACGAGTTGTTCAGGTCGTCGGTATCGAACGGATGCAGCGCGTACTGCGTCAGCGAGGTACTCGCACCGATCTGCAACGGCGCCAGCGAATCCTGCGCGGCGTTGTACTGCCGACCCATCGTGAACGTCCCCCAGCGCGGATTCGACAAACCGACCCACGCCTGCCGACCGAACATGCGGCCGTTCGCGCTGGCCGTGCCGGTTTCGATGTTGAAGCCGTTCTCCAGTTTGAAGATCGCCGTGTTGCCGCCGCCCAGGTCTTCCGTGCCCACCATGCCCCAGCGCGTGCCCTGTTCGTTGCCGCCGGTCGCCTGATACGTCGCACTGCCTTTCTGGTTGCTCGTGTAGGTGAAGCCCGCGTCGACGATGCCGTACAACGTCACGCTCGACTGCGCCATCGCGTTACCGCATAGCGCCGCACCGATCCCCGCGCCCGCGAGCGTCATCGCCAAACCTTTGCTGTTCATCTGCGTTCCTTTGTTGTGAGTGTGTGAGCTCGCACGCCGAAGCCGGTATTCATCGGATAAATCGCCCTGGCTTCTATGTTTTATTGAATAAAACAACGTATCGTTTATTATTCGAAAAGCAAAATTGCCCGGTCAAGGTTCGATAAAAATACTGGTTTGCCCGCATTGACGCTAATGGCTGGTGCTGGGGGTTTTAATAGCCAATACGGCGCAAAGTCTTACCCATAAAGGCGCTGATATTCAAGGACCCGGATAGCAAGGCTTTTAACGACTCACTTGACCAACAATAAGGTTCGTCGTTAAATATTGATATGCTGTTTTATTTAATAAAACACGACTCACACTTATCCCGGTCAAGACGGCCTTTTACAGCGCGTCGGCCACCCGAAAGGAATTTGCTTTGACGTCCGCCAGCAACACTTTTGCCGCGCCTGCTTCCGTGCCTGCTTCTGCGCCGTACTTCGTCGCCGAACCTGCCGGCGCGCGGCTGCCGATCCTGTTCGATTCGCCGCATAGCGGCATCGCGCTGCCGGCCAACTTCGGCGCCTGCGCGCCGCTGTCCGCGATCCACAGTTCGTGGGACGCCTTCGTCGACGAGTTGTGGAGCGCCGTGCCCGAGCAGGGCGGCGTGCTGATCGGCGCGCATTTCCCGCGCGCCTACATCGACCCGAACCGCGCGATCGGCGACATCGACGCGCAGTTGCTCGACGAGCCGTGGCCCGAACCGCTCGCGCCGGAGAAGTACACGTTGCGCGGCATGGGTCTGATCCGCCGCGACGCGCTGCCGAACCTGCCGATGTACGACCGCAAGCTCTCCGTGGCCGAGGTGCGGCATCGAATCGACGCGTACTACCGGCCGTATCGCGCGGCGCTCGCCGCCGCCGCCGAACGCGCGGTCGCGGAACACGGCGCGTTGTGGCACGTCGACTGTCATTCGATGAAATCGCGCGGCAACGAAATGAACGTCGACGCGGGCGCGGCGCGCCCCGACTTCGTGATCAGCGACCGCCTCGGCAGCACCGCCGACCCGGCGTTCACGCAATGGGTCGCCGACTACTTCAGCCACGCCGGTTATCGCGTGCAGGTGAACGAGCCGTATCAGGGCGGCGATTTGCTCACCGCCGTCAGCGATCCGGCACGGCGGCGCCACAGCATCCAGATCGAACTGAATCGCGGGCTGTATATGGACGAAGCCGCGTTCGTCAAACACGCCGGCTTCGACACGCTCAAACGCGCGCTCGACGCCTTCGTCGCCGCGCTCGCCGATTACGTGCGCGCGCAACTAGCCGCGCCGCGCGCGGCGCAATGAAGGAATGACCGTGAACTACATCGTCGATTCCGTCGACAGTGCGCTGAAGCTGCTCAGCCATGTCGCCGAACATCCGGGTCTGGGCGTCACCGAACTCGCCAATCAACTCGGCATCAACAAATCGCGCGCGTACCGGATGCTGTGTACGCTCGAACTGCATCGCTTCGTCGTGCAGGACACGCGCGCGTCGACCTACTCGCTCGGGCCGCAGGCTTTCGTGATCGGCGTCGCCGCCGCGCAGCAGAACACGCTGGTGCGCTCGGCGCAGAAGCACATGCTCGTGCTCAACCAGGCCATCAACGAAAACGTCGTGCTGCGTGTGCGCGAAGGGTTGGAGACGGTGTGCGTCGCGCGTTGCGAAACCACGCATGAAATGCGCACCATCGGCGCGGTCGGCAATCGTCGCTCGCTCAATAGCGGCGCGTCGGGCCGGATTCTGCTGGCGTTCGCGCCGGACGCGGTCAAGACCGAATACCTCGCGCGTCTTAAGAAGCTGCCGCAGCCGCCCGATCTGATGAAGCTGGTCGACGAACTGGATGCGATCGCGCGTAAAGGCTACGCGGTGAGCGTTGGCGAAGTGACGGCGGGCGCCGTCGCGATTTCGGTGCCGGTGCGTGATATGAGCGGCGAGGCCGTGGCAGCGATCAGCGTCTCGGGGCCGGAAATGCGCATCAGCCGGATCGAGATTCCCGATTACCTCGAACGTTTGCAGGCCTGCAGCCGCACGATTTCCGCCGAACTCGGCTACACCGCGCCGCAAGCGGCGGCGCAACCGGCGTGAGCGCACAGGATCCCCACATGACCACGCTCGCCCCCTCCGTGCCCGCCACCGCCGACGACGATCATCCGCACGACCGGCACGCCGGCAACGGCGCCGGTGGAGAAGAAAAGAAACCGCACGGCAAGATGCTGCACCCGGTCGTGATGATGATCTGGGTGCTGCTCGCCGCCGTGGCACTGACGTATCTGATCGACGCCGGCCGCTTCGAGCGCCACGACAAACTGGTCGTGCCGGGCACCTATCGCGTCGTGCCGAAAAGCCACAGCCTCGCCACGCTGGTCGCGCCGTCCGTCAGCAAAAGTACGGCGGATCAGGCCGCGCCGGCCAGTCTGGTGTCCGCCTTCGTCGCGGTGCCGAATGGCTTGATCAAGAACGCGCCGCTGATCTTCATGGTGATGTTCGTCGGCGGCATGTTCGGCGTGATGCGCAAAACCGGCGTGGTGGACGCGGGCATCGACCGGCTGTTGCAGCTCACCGCCGGCAACGTCTACGTGCTCGCGCCGCTGCTGATGCTGCTGATCGGGCTCGGCAGCACACTGCTCGGCTTCATCTCCGAATACCTCGTGATCATTCCGATGGTGATGGTGCTGACGCGCCGCCTCGGGCTATCGAATCTGTTCGCGGTCGCGCTCGTGGCGATCGCGGCGAAGATCGGCTATATCGCGTCGGTGACCAACCCGCTCTCGCTCGCGGTCGCGCAGCCGATCGTCGGCGTGCCGCTGTTTAGCGGCATCGGCATGCGGATCGGCGTGTTCGTCGTGTTCATGACGCTCGGCATTCTGTATCTGCTCGCGCATGTGCGGTTGAGCGGGTACCGGCTGGCCGCTGCGCGCGCGAGCCTTGAAGCACATCCGCACGCGCGGCTTTCGCGTCGCCATAAAGCGACGCTGCTGGTCCTGAGCGTCGCCGCCGCGATGCTGGTGATCGGCACGCGCGAACTGCATTGGGGCAACGTGGAGTTGTCCGCGTTCTACGTGTTTATCAGCATCGTCACGGCGGTGGTGGGCCGGCTCGATTCGCGCAGCGCGGCCGACGCGTTCGTCGACGGGATGAAGAGCATGATTCTCGCGGGACTGCTGATCGGACTCGCGGCATCGGTCGAACTGATTCTGCAGAACAGTCTCGTGCTCGACACGCTGATCGATCACTTCACGCGGCTTGCGCGCGGCCAATCCGCCGTGTGGGTCGCCAACGGCTTGATGGCCGTGCAGATGGTGCTCGACGTCTTCATTCCTTCCGTATCGGGCAAGGCCGCCGTCAGCATGCCGATCATCGGGCCGATCGCGCAGTTGTCCGGTGTGAGCGGACAAACCTCCGTGCTCGCGTTCGTGCTCGGCGGCGGTTTGACCAACATGGTGACGCCCACCTCGGGCATGCTGCTCGCCTATCTCGCCACCGCGCGCGTGGGCTTCGGCCAGTGGCTGCGCTTCATCCTGCCGTTGTTCGTCGTGCTGTTGCTGCTGTCGGGCGGCGCGCTGGCATTGGCCGTCTGGACCGGGTATTGAGCAGCGCTCAAACGCACCAGGGCATACCCGAATCCGCTTGCCGCGTGGAAGATCCACCTCAAAACTTCATTAAAACGCGCGGCTCTTCTCGCCCATTCGTTGCATGCTCATCAAACTAGAAAAAATTCACTCTAATCGGCGCTAAAAAATAGAGTCTCTTTCGCTGCGTCACCTCCGTGGTCCCCACCACCGCGCGCGGATGCAAAATATTGGAGACTCACCCATGACCGCTCGCCTGCCCATCGACGGCACGCCCGCTCTCGCCGACTACAAGCTGTCCGACAACCTCACCGCGACGCGCGGCCGGATCTTCCTGACCGGCACGCAGGCTCTGGTGCGGCTGGTGTTGATGCAGCGCGCCGCCGACAAGGCGCGCGACATGAACACCGCCGGCTTTATCAGCGGCTATCGCGGCTCGCCGCTCGGCATGGTCGACCAGCAGTTGTGGAAAGCGAAAAAACTGCTCGCGGCGAGTGATATTCGCTTTTTGCCCGCGATCAACGAAGAACTCGGCGGCACCGCCGTGCTCGGCACGCAGCGGGTGGAATCGGACCCGGAGCGCACCGTCGAAGGCGTGTTCGCGATGTGGTACGGCAAGGGCCCGGGCGTGGACCGCGCGGGCGACGCGCTCAAGCACGGCAACGCGTACGGCTCGTCGCCGCACGGCGGCGTGCTGGTGGTGGCGGGCGACGACCACGGCTGCGTGTCGTCGTCCATGCCGCATCAGAGCGACTTCGCGCTGATGGCATGGCATATGCCGGTGGTGAATCCGTCGAATATCGCCGACATGCTCGAATTCGGCCTGTACGGCTGGGCGATGTCGCGCTTCTCGGGCGCCTGGGTCGGCTACAAGGCGATCTCCGAAACGGTCGAATCGGGCTCGACGGTCGATCTCGACGCGCTGCAAACCGAGTGGGCTGTCCCGCAAGATTTCGTCACGCCCGCCGGCGGCCTGCATAACCGCTGGCCGGATCTGCCGAGCCTGACCATCGAATCGCGGATGCACGCGAAGCTCGACGCGGTGCGTCACTTCGCGCGCGTGAACAGCATCGACAAATGGATCGCACCGAGCCCGCTCGCGAACGTGGGGATCGTGACCTGCGGCAAGGCGCATCTGGACCTGATGGAAACGCTGCGGCGTCTCGATCTGACGGTCGCGGACCTGGAAGCGGCCGGCGTGCGGATCTACAAGGTCGGCCTGTCGTTTCCGCTGGAGATGACGCGGATCGACGCGTTCGTCTCCGGTTTGTCCGAAGTGCTGGTGATCGAGGAGAAAGGCCCGGTCATCGAACAGCAGATCAAAGACTATCTGTACAACCGCACGCAAGGCACGCGGCCAATCGTCGTCGGCAAGAACGCCGAAGACGGCACGCTGCTGCTGTCGTCGCTCGGCGAATTGCGGCCCTCGCGCATTCTGCCGGTGTTCGCGGACTGGCTCGCGAAGCACAAGCCGGCGCTGGACCGTCGCGACCGCGTGGTCGAGCTGGTCGCGCCGCATATTCTTTCGAACGCCGCGGACAGCGTGAAGCGCACGCCGTACTTCTGCTCGGGCTGCCCGCACAACACGTCGACGAAAGTGCCGGAAGGCTCGATCGCGCACGCGGGCATCGGCTGTCACTTCATGGCGTCGTGGATGGAGCGCGACACCACCGGTCTGATCCAGATGGGCGGCGAAGGCGTGGACTGGGCCTCGCATTCGATGTTCACGAAAACGCGCCACGTGTTCCAGAATCTCGGCGACGGCACGTACTTCCATTCGGGCATTCTCGCGATCCGCCAGGCCGTGGCCGCGAAAACCACCATCACGTACAAGATTCTCTATAACGACGCGGTCGCGATGACCGGCGGCCAGCCCGTGGACGGCAGCATCTCGGTGCCGCAGATCGCGCGTCAGGTGGAAGCCGAAGGCGTGTCGCGCTTCGTCGTGGTAAGCGACGAGCCGGAGAAATACGACGGCCATCACGATCTGTTTCCGAAGGGCACGACGTTCCACCATCGCAGCGAAATGGACACCGTGCAGCGCGACTTGCGCGACACCGACGGCGTGACCGTGCTGATCTACGACCAGACCTGTGCCGCGGAAAAACGCCGTCGCCGGAAAAAAGGTGAGTTTCCCGACCCGGACAAACGCCTCTTCATCAACGAGGAAGTTTGCGAAGGCTGCGGCGATTGCGGCGTGCAGTCGAATTGCCTGTCGGTCGAGCCGGTCGAAACGGCGTTGGGACGCAAGCGCCGGATCGATCAATCGTCGTGCAACAAAGACTTTTCGTGCGTGAACGGTTTTTGCCCGAGCTTCGTCACCGTGGAAGGCGGCAAGCTGAAAAAGGCCGCAGGCGCCGCGTTCGATCCGCAAGCGCTGGCCGCGCGCATCGACACGTTGCCGATTCCCGCGACGCATCTGGACGCCGCGCCCTACGACATTCTCGTGACCGGTGTGGGCGGCACGGGCGTCGTGACGGTCGGCGCGTTGATCAGCATGGCCGCGCATCTGGAAGGCAAAAGCGCGTCGGTGCTCGACTTCATGGGCTTCGCGCAGAAGGGTGGCTCGGTGCTGTCGTTCGTACGCTTCGCCGCACGTGACGAATGGTTGAACCAGGTGCGTATCGACACGCAGCAGGCCGACGTGCTGCTCGCCTGCGACATGGTGGTCGGCGCGAGCGCCGATGCGCTGCAAACGGTGCGTCACGGCCGCACGCGCATCGTCGTGAACACGCATGCAATTCCGAACGCGACCTTCGTGACGAACCCGGACGCGACGCTGCACGCCGACGCGCTGATCGACAAGATGCGTCACGCGGCCGGTGCGGAACGCATGTCGACCTGCGACGCTCAGGCACTCGCTACGCGTTTTCTCGGCGACACGATCGGCGCGAACATTCTGATGCTCGGCTACGCATGGCAACTCGGTCTGGTGCCGGTGTCGTTCGCCGCGATGATGCGCGCGATCGAATTGAACAACGTCGCGGTGCAGATGAATCAACTGGCGTTTTCGATCGGCCGTCTGGCCGCGGAAGATCCGGCCGCGCTCGACGCGTTGTGGCAAGCGCGGCATCTGGCGAAACAGGCCGTCAAGGTCGATACGCTCGATGAACTGATCGCGCATCGCGAAGGCCGTTTGCAGATTTACGGCGGCGCCAGCTACGTGAAGCGTTATCGCACGCTGGTCGATGCGGCACGCCGCGCCGAAACCGCCGTCGATGCAAAAAGCGAGCGCGTGACGCGTGCGGTCGCGACGACGTTCTACCGTCTGCTCGCGGTGAAGGACGAATACGAAGTCGCGCGTCTGCATACCGACACGGCGTTCCGCGAAGCGCTCGAAGCGCAATTCGAAGGCGTGGCCGGCAAGGACTTCGGCATCAAGTTCAACCTCGCGCCGCCGACCATCGCGCGTCCGCAGCACGGCAAGAATCCGACCAAGAAAGTTTTCGGTCAATGGATGTGGCCGGTACTCGGCATGATGGCGAAATGGCGTGGCCTGCGCGGCACGATGCTCGATCCGTTCGGCCGTACGCTGGAACGCAAGATGGAACGCGACCTGGCCGGCGATTACGAAACCACGCTGCAACGTGCGTTCGCGAAGCTCGATACGACTACGCTGGAAGACGTCGCGAAGCTCGCCGATCTGCATGCGCGTGTGCGCGGTTACGGTCATGTGAAGCTGGCGAATCTGGCGGGTGTGAAGCGCGGCGAGCGTGATCTGGCGGCTCGCTTGCAGATCGATCCGGCGACCAGCGCGGCGGTGCGTCAGTCGTTGGATGAGGTGAAGGGCGCTGGGCAGTTGCGCGGGATTCCAGTGGTTGTCGCGAAGTAGGTTTCGCGTGCAGTGATTGGAACGTAGGAAAAACAATGCCGCTTCGAGTTCTGGACTCGAAGCGGCATTTTTGTTTGGGTTTGGATTGAGTGGCCGAACGTTACGCGTTCATCCTCATGCGTTCGCGTTTAACGACGCCCGGACCTTCGCGACTCGATCCGCGTCGACCGGCGCGAGGCCGTTGCCGCTCACCCGAACGCCCGAACCGAAATGCACCGCCTCGACTCGCGTTCGGCTCGCAAAGCCGCCGATAGCATCGACGGTTAACCCCGCGCCCGCCAGCACGGTGCAATGCGATCCCGACGCTTGCTGTATCAACTCGCGGATCGTGGCTTCCGCATTCAATACCGACGCCTGTCCGCCCGACGTCAAAACGTTAGTCACCTCAGGAAAGCCAAGCAGCACATCCAACGCCTTGCGTAAATCGCGCGTTTCATCGAACGCCCGGTGGAAGGTGATGGCCAATCCGTCGGCCGCGCTGATCGCTCGCGCAAGCGCTTCGCGGTCGATCTCCCCCGCTTCGTTCAGCATGCCGATCACCACGCCGTTCGCACCCGCCGCTTTGACCGCGCGCACGTCGCGCCACATCACCGCATAGTCGTCCGCGTCATAGACGAACGAGCGGCTATGCGGCCGCACGATCACGTTCACGGGAATCTCAACGGCCGCCACCACCGCTTCGATCAAACCAACGCTCGGCGTCAGACCGCCCTCGCCCATCGCGGTGATGAGTTCGAGACGGTCGGCGCCCGCTTGCGCGGCGAGGCGCGCATCGGCAACGGTCGTGGCAATCACTTCGAGTAGAACGGACATAGGCGCGTCTGAGAGTCGTCGTTGAAAACGACATCATCTCAGACTGGCGTATCTGGCTTATTCCTCGACCCAATCGATATCGCCGCATAGCACGCAGGTCTGCTCACCCACGCGCGTCGCCACTGAAAGCGTCACGCACGGCAACGCCTCGTTGATCGACAGATACGGTCGCGTCACATGTACGCGTTCCGGCGCATTGATCGCGTCGCGGAAATACGGACGACGCAACCAGTTCGCCCCTTGCGCGTCCGCCAGCGGCAGAAAGCGCGTTTCATGCGCCGCGCGATCCGCGCGCAACACGACATTGCGGCCGGCCTGCTTGCCTTTGGCGTCAAGCAGGAAACAGCGCGCGGCGTGATCGAGCGCGAGAAAATTCCAGCACACTTCTTCCAGCGGTTCGCCGGCCGCAAGCCGCTCGGCCGCGCGCTCGAACGCCCGCAGATACGGCACGAGACGGCTCGCGCTGCGCCGCTCGTGGGCTTCGGTCTGATCGCGATACCGTTCGGTGAGTTCGCTGATGCACTCGGCGGCATGCGCCGCATCGGCCGCGGCCGGATTCGGCCGGCCGAAGAAAAAGCCCTGCACGAAGTCCGCGTTGCAGGCGAGCGCCATCTGCGCTTCGTGTTCGGTTTCCACGCCTTCGATCAGCACGAGCTTGCCCGCCTCGTGCAGCAACGCGACGAGCCCAGGCAGAATCGTCGCCATATCCGCGCGATGCGCCGCATGCGACAGCATGATGCGGTCGAGCTTCACGATATCGGGATTCAATTGCCAGATCCGTTCGACGTTCGAGTGTCCCGCGCCGAAATCGTCGAGCGCGATCAGGAAGCCACGCTCGCGGAATTGACGCACGGCATCGGCGAGACGTTCGAGATCTTCCGCGCGATGTTCGAGCACTTCGAGCACGATGCGGCGCGGCGGCAGATCGAGGCGCTTGAGCGTGGCCAGCAACGCCGCCGACAGATACGGATCGGTGAGCGCGCCGGGATGCACGTTGAGGAACAGCCATTCGCGCTCGGCGCCGAGCACCTTGAAGTTCTCCAGATGCAGGGTCTGCGCCAGCCGGTCCACTTGCAGCACGTCGCCCAGACGGGCGGCCTCGCCGAAGACGTCGAGCGGCGACACGGGACGGTCGAGCGCGTCGTGCGCGCGCAGCAGTCCCTCGTAGCCGACCGCCCGCATATGCGACAGGCTGAAAATCGGTTGAAACACGCTGGTCAGCGTCAGTTCGCCATGCTGAACCGAATAACGTTCGAGCCCTGACGTCACTTCGACGTCGAAGCCATGCGGCACGCTGGCCGTTCTTTCCTGTTGCGCAATCGTCATGCAATCCTCTCACGCGAGAGCCGGGCCGGTCCGAACGCGGAAGCGAACAACGGCGGCGCCGTCTCTCAAAATGTGCGTCATCGATATCTCTTAAGCAAGCTCCATGCGCACGCTGGCGCACATTCGAATGAAGTTTGCATCGGAGATTGCACGGCGCAAGGGCCAATGCGCCGCACGTGGGCGCAGCGCGCACCGTTACGGTGCGTGGCGCGATTGCGGTGGATCGGGGCGCGGGTGACCGCACGCCTCGTCGCGTTGCCGGGCTCGCAAGAGGGCGCGACCTCATCGGGCTAAACTTCGCGGGCTACACTTCGACGTCGCGTCGTCGCAAAGCCCAGGCGGCGGCGGCGTCAAGCATCGCTAAAGTCACTCCCGTCATAGCCCCAGAAACAGACCGATGGATATTGTTTTTACCGTATTGATTCTTCTGCTGGCCGTCTCCGCGTCGGGCATCGTTATCCGTTTGCTGCCGTTCACGTTGCCGCTGCCGCTCGTGCAGATCGCGATCGGCGCGATGCTCGCGTGGCCGAAGCTCGGACTGCACGTCACGTTCGATCCGGACATCTTCATGATGCTGTTCATCCCGCCGCTGCTGTTCGCGGACGGCTGGCGCATTCCAAAGCGCGAGCTGTTCATGGCGCGCCGCTCGATCCTGATGCTCGCGCTCGGCCTCGTCTTCATGACAGTGCTCGTGGTCGGCTATTTCGTGCACGCCCTGGTGCCGGCGATTTCGCTGCCGGTCGCGTTCGCGCTGGCCGCCGTGTTGTCGCCGACCGATGCGGTGGCGCTGTCCGGGATTGTCGGCAAGGGCAAGATTCCTGGCCGGCTGATGCATATCCTCGAAGGCGAAGCGTTAATGAACGACGCGTCCGGCCTCGTCGCGCTGAAGTTCGCGATCGCCGCCGCGCTGACCGGCGTGTTCTCGCTGCGCGACGCGTCGATCAGCTTCGTGATCATCGCCGCAGGTGGGCTCGCGACGGGCGCGGCGGTGAGCTGGCTGTTCAGCTTCGTGTCGGCGCATTTTCTGAGCCTCAACGAAGAAGGCGATCCGGCGCCCGGCGTCGTGATGACCTTGCTGATTCCGTTCGCCGCGTACCTGATCGCCGAGCGCTTCGAGTTGTCCGGCATTCTGTCCGCGGTCGCCGCCGGCATGATGATGAACTACGCGAGCATTGCGAACGCGGGGCCTGTGTCGTCGCGGGTGCGCTCGAACAGCACCTGGACCATGATCGAGTTCGTCTTCAACGGCATGGTGTTTATTCTGCTGGGGCTGCAGTTTCCGCACATTCTCGGCCGCGCGCTGCTCGACGCGCACGAAACCAGCGACGCCCAGGTCGGGCTGCTGGTCGGTTACATCGCGGCGGTCGCGCTCGCGCTCTACGCGATGCGCTTCGTGTGGGTGTGGTTGCTGCGCTGGTTCGCGAGCCGAGGCGCGACGAAACGCGGCATGGTGAACGCGGTGCCGGGTTTGCGCACGGTCACGGTGACGACCGTCGCTGGCGTGCGCGGCGCGGTGACGCTGGCGGGCGTGTTGTCGTTGCCGGAAATGTTGCCGGGCGGCGCGCCGCTGCCGGGCCGCGATCTGGCGATTTTCATCGCCTCGGGCGTGATTCTGGTGTCGCTGCTGGTGGCGGTCGTGGCGTTGCCGTTGCTGCTGCGCGGCTGGCGCAAGGGTCGCGATCCGCATGCGGCCGAAGAAGCGCTCGCCCGCACGATGGCGGCGCAAGCCGCGATTCGCGCGATCGACGTGATGCACGATAAAGAGTGCGCCGGTCTGGAAGAATCGGCTTCGGCCTACGCGGCAGATGTCACCGCACGCGTGATGGATCTGTACCGGCGCCGCCTCGCCACGCTCGACGACGAACAGGAACCGCGCGAACTGGCGCGCCTCGCCGATGCGTTGGAGTTCCGAATGAAACTGGCTGCGATGCGCGCCGAACGCAAGACCTTGCTGGCGCTACGCAACAGTCAGCAGATCAACGACGAGACGTTGAACAAGCTGATGCGCGAGGTGGATCTGTCGGAGACGGCGCTGACCGCGCGCAAGAAGTAAAGCCTGGTTTGCAATCGCGGCGGCGTTGGTTTGAAGACTGCCTTTCAACCAACACCGCCGGCAGGACTGCGCATAGCGCCGGTCTAAAACTCGATCACGCGACCGGCCCTTGCGCCGGTTTTCTACGCAGCAGCGCATACAGAATGATCGCACCGAACGTCGCGGTCCCGATGCCACCGAGCCCGAATCCGCCGAGCTTCAACGAGAAATCGCCCGCGCCCAGCACGAGCGTTACCGCGGCCACGATCAGGTTGCGGTTGTCGGAGAAGTCCACCTTGTTGACGACCCAGATACGCGCGCCGGTCACGGCGATCAGCCCGAACACGACGATCGACACGCCGCCCAGCACCGGCCCCGGAATAGTCTGAATCACCGCGCCGAACTTCGGCGAGAAACCCAGCACCAACGCGATCAAGGCCGCGATCACGAACACCAGCGTCGAATAGATTTTGGTGACAGCCATTACGCCGATGTTCTCGGCGTACGTCGTCACGCCGGTGCCGCCGGCAAAGCCCGACACGATGGTCGCGAGGCCGTCGCCGAGAAACGCGCGGCCGACATAGCCGTCGAGGTTCTGTCCGGTCATCGCGCTGACTGCCTTGATGTGGCCGAGATTTTCCGCGACGAGAATCACCGCGATCGGCGCAAGCAAGGTCATGGCCTGCAAATTGAAGACGGGTGCCGTGAAATGCGGCATGCCGAACCACGCGGCGTTCGCGACGATCGCGAAGTCGATCGGCTTGCCCATGCCGAGACCGTTCGTGACGATCGCGTAAATCACATACGCCATCAGCAAGCCGACCAGAATCAGCAGACGCTGCAGCATGCCACGCGCGAACACGGCGACTGCGCCGACGCACAGCACGGTGACCAGCGCCATCCACGATTCGAAGTTGCTGCCGCTCACGCCGTGTACCGCGATCGGCGCGAGATTCAGACCGATCACGCAGACGATCGCGCCCGTCACAACCGGCGGCATCAGCGTTTCGATCCAGCGCGTGCCGACCGCCGACACGATCAGCCCGATGATCGCGTACACCACACCGCACGCGATGATCCCGCCCAGCGCCACCGGAATATTCAGATTCGGACCATGACCGCCGTAGCCCGTCACCGCGATCACCAGACCGATGAACGCGAAGCTCGAACCGAGATAGCTCGGCACGCGGCCGCCCACCAGCACGAAGAACAGCAGCGTGCCGACGCCCGACATGAAGATGCAGAGGTTCGGATCGAAGCCCATCAGCAGCGGCGCGAGCACGGTCGAACCGAACATGGCGACGACGTGCTGCACGCCCATCGCGACCATTTGCGGCCACGCGAGCCGTTCGTCGGTGCTGACGATGCGGCCTTCGACGCCGGCAGACTGGCGGCGCCAGCGGGGGAAATAGGAATCGGCCATGGCGGGGGTTCTCCTCTGTTCGGCGTGTTTTATCGTGGACGACGCCGGAACGAGGCGCCGCCGCTCAAGAATCAGGCGCGAGTGTACGGAGTGCCAATGGGCCTGGCAAGGGAGGTTAAACGCGTGGCTTTCACTGGTGTGCGAGCGCGCTGCGAGCCGTAATGCGCACGGCTCAAGCGACTCGGGCGACTCGCACGAATGCCCCTCAAGCGGCGCGCGCTTCGAGCGAAAACACCGTCACGGCCGTTTGCAGTTGCCGCGCCTGATCCGCCATCGACGCCGCCGCGGCCGCCGCCTGCTCGACCAGCGCGGCGTTCTGCTGGGTCACGTCGTCCATCTGCGCGACCGCGCGGTTCACTTCCTCGATGCCGGTGCTCTGCTCCTGCGACGCCGACGAAATCTCGCCCATGATGTCGGTCACGCGCTTCACCGCGTGTGTGACTTCGGCCATGGTCTGGCCGGCGCGCTCGGCGAGTTCGGCGCCGCTGCCCACGCGGGCCGTCGAGCTTTCGATCAATTCCTTGATCTCCTTGGCCGACACCGCGCTGCGTTGCGCGAGCGAGCGCACTTCGCCGGCCACGACCGCGAAGCCGCGCCCTTGCTCGCCGGCACGCGCCGCTTCGACGGCCGCGTTCAACGCGAGAATGTTGGTCTGGAACGCAATCCCTTCGATCACCGCGATGATGTCGGTCATGCGCTTCGAACCGGCCGCCAGCTCGCGCATGGTCTCGACCACATCGCCCACCAGGCTGCTGCCGCGCGCCGCGACTTCCGACGCGCCATGCGCCACGCCGCCCGCCTGCTGCGCGTTCTCGGCGTTCATCTTCACCGTCGACGTGAGTTCCTGCATGCTCGACGCGGTTTCCTGCAACGCGGCGGCCTGTTCTTCGGTGCGTTGCGACAGATCGGTGTTGCCCTGCGCGATCTCGCCCGACGCCATCAGGATCGACTCGCTCGATTCGCTGATGCCCGACACGATGCCCGCCAGCCGCTCGCGCATGTTGCGCAGCGCGAACAGCATGCTGTCGGTGTCGCCGGCGCGCGTGTCGACGCGCACGCTCAGGTCGCCATCGGCGATCCGGTTGGCGATCTGCATCGCGTAGTCCGGCTCGCCGCCGAGTTGACGCGCCAGACGGCGCGCGATCAGCGTGGCGAGCAACATGCCCACGACGATCGCGCCCAGCACCAGCACGCTCATCACGATCCGCATGTGCTGGTAGTCGGTGCTCGCTTCCTGCTGCGCCTCGTTGGCTTGCTCGCGGCGATAGTCGATCAGCGCCGTGATGCGGTCGCGCAGCGCTTCGCTGGCGGCAATCGCGCGACGCACGAGTTCGTTGTTGTCGACGCCGGCCGGAATCGGCTCGAGCCCGATCTGTTGATGCACGATGCCTTCCCACACCGCCGATTCACGCAGCACGCCGTCGAACATCTCCTGGCCCTTGCCGGCGCCGGCGGTCTTGCGATACTCGTCGTAGGCGCTGTGCATGGTCTTCAGCGACGCGACGATGCCGTCCTTCAACTTTTGACGGCCGGCGTCGTCGGTGGCATAGCCGAGATTCGCGGCGGCCAGATCGGAATCGATCTTGTGGCGATTGGCCTCTTCCATCCAGTAGAGGCCGTTCATGTGTTTGTCGCCGATCACGGTCGTAATGTCATGCATCGACGACAGCGTGCTTAACGCCGTCGCGCCGATCACGACGCAAAAGCCGATCACCACGGCGAACGCCAGCAACAGTTTGCGGAATACGGTCATGCGGTCGAACCACTTCATCTCATCATCCCTTCACAAGGTCTCGACAGGCTGTTTCGCCATCGCGCCGTAGCGACCCCGTTCGAGATCAGTTGGGTACGTAGCGACGCTCCTTCTCTTTTACGGCTGTCAGGGCGGAGTCTTGATCAGACAAATGGCAGGAATAACCGGGAAAGGATGATGTAAGCAACGCGCGTTGAGCGGGGCCGGATCGCGGCGCCACGCCTGTGCGGCCGCTCGCCGCAGGGGTGTTTGGGATTCGTCCGATGTATTGAGGTAAACCGGTCTCTTAGACTGCGTTTGCTGCGTTCACCCCATGAACTGCATGCGATGTTGTAACTCTCCGACTTGCCGCTCACGCTTCCCCGGCGTGAGCGGTTTTTTTTCGTCTGGCGTTATACGCTCGCGGCGAAGGCGCTTTCGGCGAGTCGTAACGCGTGAGCGCCGACGTCGTCCGGCCATGCCGCGACGATCGCCGCAAAACGCGGCTGGTCGTTCGCATAGAGCGCGCGCGTGGCGTCTTCGTAGTCCGGCAGATTGCCGGCCAGCGCGGTCATGAAGCGATAGACGGCTTCCTGCGCCGCGCGTCGGCGATCCTTCTCCTCACCCGCGACGCGCGCCGCCTCGACCAGCTTGCGCAGCGCCACCGACGCGCCGCCCGATTGTCCGTTCAGCCAATCCCAGTGACGCGGCAGCAAAGTGACCTCGCGGGCCACGACGCCGAGCTTGGGCCGGCCACGGCTGCGCGGTGTGCCGTCCTCGGTCGCGGTGGTCGGTTCGGCGGCGGGTTCGGCGGCGGGTTCGGCGGTCGGTTCGGCGGCCGCTTCACCGTCTCGCGGCTGGCTGGCCAGCCGCGCCACGATTTCCTCCGACGTGCCGCGCAAATCGAATTCGATCGGCTGGCTCGTGATGTCGTCGAAGATCAGCACGGGCGCCTGTTCGCCGCGCGCAAGCACCGCTTTGACCGCTAGCGCGACGTCCGACAGTGAACCCGACGCGATGCGGCGATGGCCTTCAAAGGCGGTGCAAGTGGAGATGGGCGAGGTCACGACAAACTCCTGAAAGAGGATTTGCCGAATTATACCCGGGTGAAATTTGGACGCAACATATTATCCGGGTGAAATTCAAGAACACCTTTGCGGTCTGCGATTGACCGCGCGCGCTTCAGGTCGCCTTAGTTGCTTCTAGTCGCTTAATCGCTTTAGTGCCCCGGCGTCACCGCCGCATGGCGAGCATGCGTGTGAACCGTCGCGCGATAACCCATCACGCGATTGCGGCCCGCGTCTTTGGCTTCGTAGAGCGCCTCGTCGGCGGCGTTGATCAGCGCGCGGCTCGTTGCGAAGGCGTGGCCGTGGGTCGTGGCGACGCCCACGCTCACCGTCAGCACATGATGCGAACTCGCCACATGGCGCAGTTCGCGGGCGTGAATCGCCGCGCGAATCTTCTCGGCGATGTGCGCCGCGCCGGCCGCGTCGGTATCCGGCAGCAGCACCGCGAACTCTTCGCCGCCGTAGCGCGCCGCCGTGTCGCCTGGACGCCGCACGTTCTGCGAGATGCTGCGGGCCACCGTGACGAGCGCATCGTCGCCCGCCGAATGGCCGTACAGATCGTTGAAACCCTTGAAATTGTCGACGTCGATCAGCAGCATCGACAGCGCCCAGCCATTGCGTTGCGCGCGGCGCCATTCCGCGTCGACCTCCTCTTCGAAGGTGCGGCGGTTGTTCAGGCCGGTGAGCCCGTCGGTGCGCGCCAGCATGCGCAACTCTTCCTCGGCGGCGCGGCGATGCCGCAACTGCTGCGAAAACAGCAAAGCCAGCGCGATGATCGTCAGATCGAGCGCGGCGATCAGCGAACCGATGATCCACGCGCGGTGCCGCCATTCCACGTAGATGTCTCGCGTGGACAGCGCGACGTCGAGGATCAGCGGATACATGTCGATATGGCGGAACGCGTACCAGCGCTCGACGCCGTCGATCGCCGCCGTGCCGAAGAAGTCGCCGCTCGGCTGGGTGAGAAAGCGCGAATAGTTGGCGGTGCCGGCGAGGCCGATACCGATGATCTTCGGATCGTAAGGACGCCGCATCAGCATCGTGCCGTCGCTCAGCATCAGCGCCATGGAGCCGCCGGTGCCGAGGTTCATGCCGGCGAACAGGCTGCGGAAGTAAGTGAGGCGCATCGTGCCGACCACCACGCCGCCGAAGCTGCCGTCCGGCTTGGAAATGCGCCGGCTCAACGCGATGCTGACTTCCTTGCCGGTCACCTTCGGGATGAACGGGTGACTGAGATACAGGCCGACGTTGGGAGAATCGCGTTGCACCTTGAAGTAGTCGCGATCGGCGACATTGATCTTGCGCGGCGGATCGGCTTGCGAATCGAAGCGGATGTTGCCCGCTTCGTCGACGACGAGGAGCGAGCCGAGGTCTTTGGCACTGGCCGAGCCGTCGAACAGCACCATTTGGCGCATGGCGGGATCAAGGTTCAGCACGCCGGGCTGCTTCAGACCGTCGATCACCGCGCGCAGCGACAGATCGTAGATCTCCAGATTGCGCGACACGTCGCGCTCGATCAGCAGGGAAACGTTGAAGACGGAGTCCTGGGCGCGCCGCAGCGCGTCATCGCGCATCTGGGCCAGCACCCACACGGCGATCGCGAGTATCGCGCTGGCCAGCACGATACTGATCGCAATCACGATGTTCGGTCGGCGCGTCACCATGGCAGGTTCGTTCAAGCATGCGCTGAGTCACGCGCGTGAAGAAGGAGGCCGCGTCCGCAATAGCGCGTCCCGTTTGCCCGTAGCGTACCAGACACGGCAATGCGTCAAACGATTGAATAGGCGGCTTTTTCCGGGCTTGAACGAAAACCGGAGCGCTTAGCCGGCGTGCAGATCGAGCGCGGGGGCGGACGCCGGGCAACTGAGCGCGCGAATGTCGACGGTTTCGAGCACGGCCTTGGCGGCGCCGTGGCGCGCGACGGTCAGCATGGCGAGGCCGATGTCTTCGGTGCTCAGCACGTAGTTCGGCAGCAGCGCGCGCAGCATCGGCAGGAAGGGTTTGGCTAGCGTGTAGAACAGCCGGTATGAACGTGTTTTCGAGCGGACGCCGTGCAGCGGTTCGATCACGCCCGGGCGGAACAGGTAGACGGCTTTGAACGGCAGTTGCCGTAGCGCGTTCTCAGTGCGGCCTTTGACGCGCGCCCACATGCTGCGGCCGCGCTCGGTGCTGTCGGTGCTCGCGCCGGATACGTAGACGAAGGTCATGCGCGGGTTGAGACGCGCGAGCGTGCGCGCCGCCGCCATCGTCAGGTCATAGGTGAGGCGCGTATAGTCCGCCTCCTTCATGCCCGCCGACGAAACGCCGAGGCAGAAGAAGCACGCGTCGAAACCGGTGAGCTGCGCTTCCAGCGCGCTGTAGTCCATCAGGTCCGGCTGGATTACTTCGATGAGACGCGGATCGAGCTGGCCACTGCGCGTGCGGCCGACCGTCTGGACCACCTCGACGTCCGGTGCGCGCAGGCATTCGCGCAAGACGCCTTGTCCGACCATGCCGGTCGCGCCAAAAATCAGAACCTTCATGATGCGTGCTCCATGGTCGCGCGAGGCCAGCGCGCGTTGGTGAGTGCTTCGGAAACCGCCCACAGGCGCGCGGCGATCGCCTTGTCTTGCGCGAGACGGGAAATCTGCGCGGCGCCCGGCGGCCCTTTCAGTTCGAACAAGCCGGTCGGTCCGTAATAGCCGGCGGGTTCGGCGTTGGGCGAAGTCGCGGCGAACAGCGTCGGCAATGCGCCGTCCGCGGCCGATTGGCTCGCGAGCGGCTCGAATGTCATGCGGTTGATCGCCTGCAGCAGCGTGTCGGCGCCCGGGCCGTTGGCGATCAGATCGGTGCGCGCGTAGCCGGGATGCGCCGCGTTGCTCAGCAGTCCCCAGCCGTTCGCATCGCTGCGGCGTTGCAGTTCGAGCGCGAACATCAGCATCGCCAGCTTCGACTGCGCGTACGCGGGCCAGGGCTTGTAGCCGGGCTGCCATTGCAGATCGTCGAAATGAATCGCGGCACCGATCTTGTGCGCGCCGCTGCTCAGATTGACCACGCGCGGCTCGCGTCCTGCACGCAGCAACGGCAGCAAGCGTTCGGTCAGCGCGAAGTGACCGAGGTAGTTGGTGCCGAATTGCAGTTCGAAACCGTCCGAGGTGGTTTGCCGCGTGGGCGGCGTCATCACGCCTGCGTTGTTGATCAACAGATCGAGCGCCGCGTGTCCGGAGGCGAATTGATCGGCGAACTGGCGCACAGACGCGAGGCTCGCCAGATCGAGATGCGTGTAGCGGATCGACGCGGCGGGATGCCGCGCGCGAATCGCGTCGAGCGCGGCTTGGCCTTTTTGCTCGTTGCGTCCGGTGAGCACGACCTCGGCGCCCGCGCCGGCCAGTGCCAGCGCCGTTTCGAAACCGAGCCCGCCGGTCGCGCCGGTGATCACCGCGAGGCGGCCGGTCTGACGGGGAATGTCCGCAGTGGTCCAGTTAGGCATGGAGTGTGTCCTCATTGGTGCGGCGTCGATTCGACGCCGCCGTGCCGATTGCCGCGATGAATGCGCTGACCTGTGTCGTTGCGCCAGGCGCCACGCCAGCCGCCAAGGCCTGTGTCGTTGCATCAGGTGCCGCGCCGGCCGCCGAGGCCTGCGCGCTGGTCACGCTCATCACGATAGACGCTCAGGCTTTCGCCGGCGCGACAGGAAACGCGGGCAGTTGCGCCGGCGCGGAGAAATCCGTCGACAGACTGACGGCGTGCCACGCTTCAGCGTTCGCCGCGCGCGCCTTCTCGCCTTCGCCGCAATAGTGCAACGCATCGCTGCCCAGCAACAGATGCGCCGGCAGCGCGTCGTGATAGGCGAGCTTCAGCACGACTTGCGCCACCTTCGCCGGATCGCTGGCTTCGCGACCGATGTACTGCTTCAGCATCCCGACGATCGCGCCAACCGACGGCTCATAGTCCGGCAGCAATTCAGGCGTCGCGCCGGACGCCTCGTTACCCCATTCCGTTTTCATGCCACCCGGCTCGAGTGCGGTGACGTGGACGCCGAATGGCGCGAGCTCCTGGCTCAGCACTTCGGTGAAACCGCCGACCGCCCACTTCGCCGCCTGATACGCACCCAGCCCCGCGATCCCGACGCGTCCGCCGACCGACGAAATCTGGATGATGTGCCCGGCGCGCTGCTGCCTCAGCACCGGCAACGCGGCGCGCGTCACGTTGACCACGCCGTAGAAGTTCGTATCGATTTGCGCGCGGAAATCGTCCTCGCTGGTTTGCTCGAACGGCACCAGATGGCCGAAGCCCGCGTTGTTGACCACCACGTCGAGGCGGCCGAAGGCGTCGACGGCGCTCTGCACCGCGTCGCGCGCCGCCGCCGGATCGGTGACGTCCAGCGCGACCGCGCGAACCTGCTCGCCGTAGCGCGCCACCAGATCCTGCAGGCGGCCCGGATCGCGCGCGGTGGCGACGACCCGCTCGCCCGCTTGCAACGCGGCTTCGACGATCTCGCGCCCTAGGCCGCGAGCACTTCCAGTAACCAGCCAGACTTTCGACATGATGCGCTCCTTCGAGTTAAATGAGCAAGCAATCACTCATTAATTAGACAAAAAATTTAGTGCCTGGCGATCGCGTTCCAGAACGCGTCAAAACCAGCCGCACGATAGCGCGCGGCCTGGTCCGGTTCGCGTGCAATGAAATCCATGGTGGTTTCCGCGAGCGCGCTCATGATCGCCGACAGAAACGCCGGCGGATGGTCGCGCAACGCACCACTCGCCACGCTCGCCTGAATCATTCCGTTGATGTCGGCGAACGACTGCATGCCGGTTGCCCGCGTATGGTCGGTGAGCCGCTCGGAGACCGCCAGTTGCGCCATGGCGCGGCGTTTTTGCGGCTGCGCGACGCCCCAGTCGACGAACTGGTTCCACACGTGCTGCGCACGCTCTTTCACGCTCGCGTGTTGCGGATACGTGGTCATCATCACTTCGCGCAGTTCAGCCTTGATGTCGAGGTATAAGGCATTCAGCAAGTCGTCTTTACTGTCAAAGTACGTGAACAGCGTGCCTTCCGCCACGCCCGCCAGCTTGGCAATGCGCGCGGTCGGCGCGCCCAGCCCCTGCTCGGCGATCACCGCAGCGGCGGCGGCAAGGATGGCGTTACGTTTGTCTTCGCTTTTGGGACGGGCCATGCTGAGTCGATCCGGCTAACGGCAATAAATGAGTGATTGCTCAATCATAACGACGAAGCGACGCCCGTTCAAGCCGTTTTTTTCGCTTCGCGTTTCTCGAACAGACGGTTGCGCCCCGCCGCCCATTTCAGCAGGCAAGAAACCTCGTGCCAATGCTGTCACCGAGTGCTTAAATTTACTCATCTCCTGAGGAAATTACGTCTTCTTCGCTCATCGCGTGCAAGCTTATAGAGACATACCCGATACCCCTTAAGTCCTCGAGCCTCCAGTCCGATATCCGGTAAATGGGATACCCATTTTGGGGAAATCAACCGCGCAGGGCCGCTTTGCAGTTGAAGCGGTCACATAGACGCTCCCATGCCCGGACCTGAGAGTCCATTGCGAACGCTTTCTAACGTTTCGTTTTTGGAGAAACAACCGTGACACTTCAGCACCTGTCTATCAAAGCCAAACTGATTGCCGGTTTCGGCATGCTTTCCGTTATCGTCGTCGCCGTTTCCGGCCTGTCTCTGAAGGCGCTGAGCGATTCGACCGATGGTTTTTCCGACTTTGTCCACGGCATTAACGCGCGCGCCGACATGGCCGTGCAGGTACGCACCGCGGTCGACCGGCGCGCAATTGCCGCGCGCAACCTGGTGCTCGTCACCAAACCTCAGGACCTCGAAATAGAAAAGGCCGACGTGATGCGCGCGCATGAAGACGTGCAGAGCGACCTGAAGAAACTCAACGACATGACCGCGTCCGCGTCCGATACCTCGGACAAAGCGCGCAGCCTCGTCGCCGAGATCAACCGCGTGGAGGCCCTGTACGGCCCGGTCGCCACCGACATCGTCAACCTCGCGCTGACCAGCAAGCGCGACGACGCCATCGTCAAGATGGACGACCAATGCCGGCCGCTGCTAGCCGCGCTGATCCGCTCGACCGATGCGTACGCCGAGTACACACGTAGCCGTCAGGAACAGATGATCAACGACTACGCGGCGCACTACGTGAGCCAGCGCAATCTGTTGATCGCGATCTGCCTGATCGCTGTGGCGCTCGCGATCGGCGCCTGCGTGATGATCACGCGCGCGGTGACCGGCCCGCTGCGTTTTGCGATCGACGTGGCGCGCACCGTGTCGCAAGGCGATCTGCGCACGCGTATCGCCGTCGAAGGTAGCGACGAAACCAGCAAGCTGCTCGGCGCGCTGCGCGAGATGAACGAACGCTTGACGGCGATCGTCGGGCGCGTGCGCGACAGCAGCGCCAGCATCGCCGGCGCGGCGCGGCAAATCGCGGCGGGCAATATGGATCTGAGCCAGCGCACCGAGCAGCAGGCCGCGTCGCTTCAGGAAACGGCGTCCAGCATGGAAGAGCTGACCTCGACGGTGAAACAGAACGCCGACAACGCGCAGCAGGGCAGCACGTTGGCCGCGAATGCTTCGTCGGTGGCGCACAAGGGCAGCACGGTGGTCGGCCAGGTGGTGAGCACGATGCACGACATCAGCGATAGCTCGACGAAGATCGCGGAGATCACCGGCATCATCGAAGGGATTGCGTTTCAGACCAATATTCTGGCGCTGAACGCGGCGGTTGAAGCGGCGCGTGCTGGTGAGCAGGGGCGTGGTTTCGCGGTGGTGGCGAGCGAAGTCAGAAGTCTGGCGCAACGTTCGTCGAGTGCGGCGAAGGAGATCAAGGATCTGATCGCCAACTCGGTGGAGAAGATTCGCGATGGCTCCGCGCTGGCGGGTGAAGCGGGTAAGACGATGACCGAAGTCACGCAGGCGGTCGCGCAGGTGACGGACATCATGGCGGAGATCGCGGCGGCTTCGACGGAGCAAAGCCGTGGGATTGAGCAGGTCAATCTGGCGATTACGCAGATGGACAATGTTACGCAGCAGAATGCGGCGCTGGTGGAAGAAGCGGCGGCGGCTTCAAAGTCGATGGAAGATCAGGGGAAGCAGTTGAATGAGGTGGTGGCGTTTTTTCAGATTTTGAGTGGGGAGGGGGGCGGGGGTTCGGTTTCGTCTTCGCATAGAGAAGCGCCGCGGCGCGCGGTGATGGCGCCTCCGGCGCGTCGGGTCGCGCATGCAAGCGCTGCTCCGGTGGTCGCGCTGGCCGGTGGTGGCGCAAGCGGTGAGGATGGTTGGGATAAGTTCTGATCGCGCGCGTTGGCATAGACCCCGCGGCTTTCCAGTCCTGACTCGTGGATGAACCCGGCCGGCAAACAGCCGGTCGGTTGACGTCGCGCGTAACAACGTGGCATGATAAATTTGAACGACGTTCAATTTTAAACGTCGTTTATTTTTATAGAACATCATGCCCGATCCCAATCCTTCCAGCCGACGCGCGCGCAAGCAGAGCCAGACACAAGCGCTGCTGGCTGAAACCGCCGTACATCTATTCGAAACGCACGGCTTCGACGCTGTGACGATGGAACAGATCGCAGCCGGCGCGGATGTCGCGAAGGGCACGCTCTACAACCATTTCGCGACCAAGGAAGCGGTTCTGGCGCATTGGATTCACGCGCAACTGGAGGCGGACCTGATCCGTCTGCAGCCGCGCATAGCCCGTCAAACCAGTTTCGTGCCGGCGTTGTCCCTGCTGCTGGACGCGTCCGCGGCCTGGTGCGAAAAGCATGGTTCGTTGCTGTTGCCGTATATCCGGTTTCGCTTTCTCAGCCTTGCGCCGTCGCCGGGGCGCGATGACGCAGCCTCGAAGGCCGATATGACCGACGGTTTTGCGCTGCTGATCGCCAAAGCTCAGGCTGCGGGCGAGTTGCGTGACGACCTCCCCGCAGCGCACCTGGCCGCGCTCTTCCATCACCTGTATCTCGGCGCGCTGATGCGCTGGCTGACGCTGCCGGGACTCAAACTGAAACGGGAGTTCGCGGCCGTCGTCGACCTGTTCGTCAATGGTGCGAGGACATCGACTACGTCCACCAAGTCGACAGGCAGGAGGGCCGGGAAGTCATGAAATTCGTCGTCGTCACGTATGGCACCCAAGGCGATACGCGACCGCTGGCCGCGTTGTGTGCGGCGCTCGCCGCCGCAGGGCACGAGGCGCACTTGCTCGGAGACCGGGCAACGCTCGAGTCGGGACGGGCATTGGGCATTCCGGTGACCGCGTTGGCCGGCGACATCAAGGCCACGTTGCAACCGGCTCTGAGCGGCGCCGGTGCCGTGGCGGGAAGAAGCCGCTTCAACAACACGGCGAACGCGCTGGCGGGCATCGCGAACGACCATGCGGAGGCCTGGCTTCGCGAAACGGTGACGGCGGGGGAAGGATGCGACGCCATGATCGTCTCCGGTCTCGCGGCGTTCGTGGGATTGTCGGCTGCCGAATACCTCGGCGTAAAAGCGATCGGCGCCGGCCTGATTCCCATCACCCCGACGCGTGCTTTTGCCTCGCCGTTCTTTCCGCCCACGCGGGTCCCATCGTTTCTGAACCGCGCCAGCCACGCGCTCGTGAACGGCGTTCTGTGGCGTGCGTTTCGCAAGAAGCTCAACGCGGCGCGAGCGGCAGTATGCAAGCTTCCTCCGCGGCAGGGGCTGTGGACCGAGCATCCGATGCTCTATGGCGTGTCGCTGTTGATTTGCACTGAATCCGGACCCAGGATTTGCATCGAATACTGACCCACCCTTTGATCCAGTTTTGGGGTTCAGGTTGGGTGTTTCGGGGTTCGTTTTCTCTCCTTTTCAGGCTGTGTCGTGCTGTTCCTGAAACGATAGCTATCGTTGCCGGTTTCTACAATGTGGCAGTGGTGTGTGAGCCGGTCGAGCAGCGCCGTGGTCATCTTCGCGTCGCCGAAGACGTTGGCCCACTCAGAGAAGCTCAGATTGGTTGTGATGACGACGCTCGTGCGCTCGTAGAGTTTGCTCAGTAGATGGAAGAGCAAGGCGCCCCCGGTCTGGCTGAACGGCAGATAACCCAGTTCGTCGAGGATGACGAGGTCGGCGTACATTAGACGCACAGCCAGTTGCCCAGGCTTTCCAGTCAGCTTCTCCTGCTCAAGCGCATTGACGAGTTCAATGGTGGAGAAGAAACGCACGCGGCTTCGATCATGTTCGATCGCCTGCACGCCAATCGCCGTCGCCAGATGCGTTTTGCCCGTGCCCGGTCCGCCGACCAGCACGACGTTGTGTGCCGATGTCATGAACTCACACCGATGCAACTGACGCACGGTTGCTTCGTTGACATCGCTGCAACCGAAGTCAAAGCCGTTGAGATCCCGATACGCCGGGAAGCGGGCGACCTTCATCTGATAGGCCAGTGAACGTACCTCACGGGCCGCCATCTCCGCCTTGAGCAGACCTGCCAGAACTAGCGATGCCGACTTGTACGCGGGGGAATCCTGCGCGGCCAGCTCGCCAAGCGCCTGGGCCATGCCGTGCAGCTTCAGTGACTTGAGCATTTCCATCATGGCGTCAGGCTGCATGATGATCCTCCCGGCCTCTCAGGTCGTCATAACGGCCGACGTTGGCTTGCGGCTCGACGCGCAGGGCGAAGGCCTGGGGCGTCTGCAGCGGAGGCACGGGAGCCCCGTCAAGCAGCCGGCTCAGGACGTTCATCACCGTTTGCTTTGAGGGCGCACCGGCCTCAAGTGCCAGCTCGACGGCGGTGAGTACGGCCTGTTCGTCGTGCAGCAGCACCAGCGCCAGTATCTCGACCATCTCCCGGTCGCCACCGGCGTGCTTCAGCAGGATTGTCTGCAGCCGCTTGAAGGCGGCAGGAAACTCTGCGAACGGCGCGCCGTTGCGCAATGCTCCAGGCTTGCGCTGCAGGACTGCGAGGTAATGACGCCAGTCGTAGATGGTTTCTCCGCGATCATGGCTGCGGTTGATACGCCGGACGTGCTCCGCGATGACCTGCCCTTCGGCGACGAAGACGAGCTGGGCCGCGTAGACGTGCAGGCTGATGGGCCGGTTCGCAAATGCCGCCGGCACGCTATACCGGTTGCGGTCGAAACTCACCAGACACGTGGGCGAGACGAGTTTGGTGTGCTCGACAAAGCCGTCGAATGCCTGGCCGACCGGCATCAGATGGGGTCGCTCGACCGACCACGCGTCCCAGATCGTTGTGTCCTGCTCAGGGTGCTGCGTCTGCTGCCAGAGCAGGACACACTGGTCGGCCAGCCAGTCGTTTAATGCAGAGAGCGAACCGAACGCCGGCACGCGTTGCCACAGCCGGTGACGGCTGTCCTGAACGTTCTTCTCGATCTGCCCCTTCTCCCAGCCTGAGGCCGGATTGCAGAATTCGGCGTCAAACAGATAGTGACTGACCATGGCGCTGAAGCGCGCGTTGACGTCCCGCAGCTTGCCACGACGAACCTTGTCGACAGCGGTCTTCATGTTGTCATATATGCCACGGCGCGGAATGCCGCCCCACGCCACGAACGCGTGGTAGTGAGCGTCGAACAGCATCTCGTGGGTTTGCAGCAGATAGGCCCTCAGGAAGAACGCCCGGCTGTGACTGAGCTTGAACTGCGCAACCTGCAACTTGGTGCGCTCGCCGTTGATCACGGCCCAGTCCTCGCTCCAGTCGAACTGGAATGCTTCTCCGGGTGCAAAGGTCAGCGGCACAAAGGTGCCACGTGCTGCGCTCCTTGCCTGCTCCTGCTGCTCCTGTCGCCAGCGGCGCGCAAAGGCGGCGACCCGGTCGTAGGACCCTGTGAATCCCAACACGGTGAGGTCAGCGTAAATCTGCTTGAGGGTTCTGCGCTGTTTGCGCGGCCGGTTTGCTTCCGTCTTTAACCAGCCGGCGAGCTTGGCCGCAAATCCGTCGAGCTTGCTCGGGCTCTGCCGTTCCGGATAGGTGGGCACTACGGTGCCGGCACGTATATAGCGCCTGACGGTGTTTCTTGAAACGCCAAGCCGTTTGGCGATCTCGCGTAGCGAGACATGATCGCGATAATGCCAGCGTCGGATGATGCTCAATATTGCCATGTCGATCACTCCGTTCTCCCGCTAGCTGCACAGCGGGCCAGTGTGTTCCACGTGGGTCAATATTCGATGCAAATCACCGTGTCAGGTGGGTCAGAATTCAGTGCAAATCAACACGCAGCCTTCAATCTTCGTTCACTCCCGTCAATCCACACACGACAGCAAACATCCTTGCTATCTAAGTCCTGCGGGTGAATGCGAACGCGGAGAATCGCTGGACCCGTAACCCTGCACACGTTACCGCCGAAACATGCGTCAACCGGACCGGTCAACCCAATGTCCTTGTCATCAGGGTTAGGCGGTTGTCGCGAAAACCAGTAGGCAATGAACACCGTTCTCTTCGACTTCGGCGGCAGGTCGAATTTCTCGACGAAGCGTGGGCCGGTCGATCCATCGTACAGCGGGGCATTCATCACATAGGCGCTACAGTCTTTCAGAAAAACGTCTGACCGGTTCTGCACGATGGTCGCCACACTGTAGCCACGGAACTGAGCGTTGAACGTGAAGTCCGGCGACCGCACCTCGTCCGTGATCGACAATGCAAGCGGCTGCATGTAACGTCGGGTCTTGAAGACACCCACTATCGCATAGAAGACCACGCCAACAACAAAGCCGCCAACAGCGCCGACAACGTTGCTGGTCAATTGATCGCTGGACACGCGAACACCGATCTTCGCTAGGATGTACCCGCCAGACGAACTGCCGAACAGCGTCAACCATCCGAATGTCTGCGCGAACGCATCGTGAATCGTGTACCAAAGCCACCGGCGCGTGAACAGCCGCGTTCGCTTCCAGTTCATCCAGCATCCCCGACATCAGTAAATCAAACAGGAAGTGTGTCCTGCGTGTCCTTCGATTCGATCAACTGTCCTACACTCGGTCCCGGCGTCTGAACATCGAGAGGCGGCAACGACTTCACGATCGTCATCGTTTCCAGACTGACCGTCACGACCCGCTGGAACAGTTCAAGCGGATAGCGCGGGTTGTTCATCGTCTCGATAGCGTAGTCGTTCGCGTCGTTGACGATGCCACTATCCTTGTCGGTTTTGACGCACTGGCGTTCAACGACCCAATCCAGAGCGGGCTTGCCGTTGACTACATATTCATACGCTTCCAGCGGGATACCCTTCACCGTGATCTTGTCGTTGTAGATCAAGGTAGTCAGGTCTTTGTCCTTGCCGTACCGCATCTTCTCGACACGGTAATCCGCGTCAGTCAGCAGCAGGCCGCCACCGTCGATCTGCAACGGGTACTTTTCGACCGCCTCATAGTTCACGTGCAGATCGGCCAGCTTGCGGCCAGCCTTCGAGAACGCCCAGAAGTCGGAACCTGTCTTCACGCACGGAATGCGCGGCAGTTCCTTGCTGAGATTGTCGGCATAACGTTCGCGATAGTCCGGCGAATGCAGCAATCCGTAGACGTAGTAAAACACGTCTTCCTTGCTGATCTGCTCCCCCGGATAAGCTGACTGGAAGTGCGAAAGCCCTTCGTCGGTCAACGCATCGCGCCGCTTAACGTGTGACCTCGCGGGGTGCGGTGCCTCAAAGAGGCCGACCTGCGGCGAAACCTTATCGCCTTCTTCTGCATCGCCGTACAGGTACATAGGAAAGCATTGGCCGTTTGAAAAAACTTGAACGTCCGGCAATACACCAGCCATCAAACAAGAGAATTCTTTGTTTCCACCGATGCCAGTTAGACAGATCGCTCGGTTCTCTGCTGCCGCCTCGGGAAACATACGAGGCATCTGGTTCACATATTCGTTAAGTCCTCGGTCGAAGTACAACCACTGCTTGGTGAAGGGGCGGTACAGGCTTGTGGCGAGACACGCTGCGTCAAAGCCATACTCTCTCCCCCTTACCAGTTCCTGCTTTAGTCCGCGCGTCCAACTTATCCGAGTCGGATCGGTATCGATGAATCCATCAATCTTGGCCTCGCGCGTTTTCCTGTCCAGTCCGGGGTGAGCCTTCCCAAAGCGTCGGACCTCGCTGTTGTATGCGTCGATCGTGCGGCCCACGTTGGTCACAACGCCAGCTTTAGACGAGTTGTAACACCATACATCTCGATTTGTCTGGATACCCGATGAGTAGTTTGCAAACAACTTGTCTACGACTGCGCCAGTCTTGTCACCCATCACGACGTAGTCACGGAATCGATCATCGCGCTGCTTCAGCCAGTCCCCGTGTTGGTCAGGTGTAATAGATCGCCAACCGCCGTCTTTGATAATTCCAGCCACGCTGGCAAACTCACGGACCTTGTCCAGCTTCTCTTGGCGGGTCAGGTAATCACCAATGTCGTGAAAATATATTTGGCCGTGCTGCCCGGCGTCCGGGTTCTTCACAAGAATCGAAATGGAAACCGGGGCGCGACTGCCCGTCCCGAACACGTTGTCTTTCTCTTTGCGGCGCAACTCACCTGAAGTACGTGCGTTGCCGCGCAGGTGGAACACATAGATGCTGCTAAACTCATCGACGAGACATTTGCGCAAGCCATCGGCTGTATTGGCTTCAAGGAACCCTGCGTTGGTCACAAATCCGATGACACCGTTCTTACCGATCCGGTCACTGGCCCACCGGATCGCTCGAATGTAGCTGTCGTACAGTGCATTCTTGTTCGTGGCGCTCGACCGCTCTGCATATGTGTCTCGAATGCGAGTATCGAGATGAGGGTAAGCGACGTTCTGATTGTTGTCATTCACGCTGTCCTGACCGACTGAATACGGCGGATTGCCGAAGATGACTCGGATGTCCAGCTTTTTCTGGCGTTTGCGACGGGCACTGTTCTGCGCCAGCAACGCATCCACCATGTCTTCCTTCTCATACATCTGAAAGGTGTCCGCAAGACAAATACCTTCAAACGGTTGGTATTCGCCGCCGACAATGCCGTGATACACCGCCTCTATGTTGATGGCAGCTATGTAGTAAGCCAGCAGGACGATCTCGTTGGCGTGGATTTCGTGCTTGTACTTGTGCGGCAGTTCCTCGGGCTTGATGAGACCGCTTTGCAGCAGACGTGTAACGAACGTGCCCGTTCCAACGAAGGGATCGATGATGTGAACGCCCTTGCTACCTAAGGTTTGACCGAATTCAGTCTGCAACACATGGCCGACGCTATGAATGATGAAGTCCACGACTTCGACAGGCGTATAGACGATACCCAGCCGCTCAGTCATCTTCGGGAAGGCGTTGCGGAAGAACTTGTCGTATAGCTCAACGACGATCTTCTGCTTGCCTGCCGCATTGTCGATGCCTTCGGCACGAAGTTTCACGCTCTCATAGAACCGTTCCAGCGTATCGGCTTCCTTGTCCAGTCGGTGTTCTTGCAACACGTCCAGAACGTTCTGCATCGCAAGCGACATCGGGTTGTGCTTTGCGAAGCTGTAATCTTCAAACAGGGCATCGAACACCGGCTTCGTGATGAGATGCTGCGCCAGCATCTCAATGATCTCGGCATCGGTGATACTGCCGTTAAGGTCGTCACGCAGTTCGTGGGCGAAGGCGTGGAAGGCTGCACGCTCCTTCGTGTTCTCGGGGTTCTCGATGATTCCGGTGATCCGGTCGATGTGAGTCCGGGCGATCTTGGCGATGTCATTGGCCCAATCCTCCCAATGGTGTCGGTTGCCGACCTTCTGGACCAGCTTGGCGTAGATGGCCTTCTCGATTTCGCCGATCTCGAATTGCAGTTCATGCTGGTCAGGTTCTGTGCGCTTCTTGACCGCTTCGCCGATGGTGAATCCGCCTTTACCGGCGTCCTTGTTCTTCGGCCCTTTGGCCTTCTCCTGCTTCTTCTGAATTTTATCCGTGATCGCGATGACTTCCATCTTGCTGGTGTCCTTGCCGATCAGGTCCAGCTTGTTCACCATCGCGTCAAAGCGGTCATCATGCGAACGCAGTGCCTGCAAAACCTGCCATACGACGGCATAGGTCTTGTTGTCGTTCAGGGCTTCGTGTGGTTCAACGTCAACTGGGATCACCACCGGCAGAACCACATAACCGCGCTTCTTACCCGGTGCATTGCGCATCACGCGACCGACCGACTGCACCACGTCAACCTGCGAGTTACGCGGTGTCAGGAACAGCACGGCATCTAGTGCGGGAACATCCACACCTTCGGACAGGCATCGGACGTTGCTGAGAATGCGACAGGTGTTCTCGGGCGTTTCGGCTTTCAGCCATGCCAGCTTCGCTTCCTTCTCACTGGCGTTCATGCCGCCATCAACGTGTTCGGCTTCGCAGTGAAGTCGCGCCGCCTGTTCGAATTCTTCCGTCTCTTCAGACTCCTGATACGCTTCAACGACCGCTTGGAACATGTTCTTGATCTGCTTGGAGCTAACCTTGTGCGTCTTCGCTCCCTTCGAGACTTCGATGACCTGACAGAAGGCCACTGCACGTTTCATGGGATCACCATCGCCAACCAAGTCTTCGGTCAACCCCTGCTTTGAAAGGGCTTTCCAGCAGCCGACGATCTTGGCAGCGTCGTCCACCTTTAGCTGGTTGTTGTCATCCCGCAGCAGGCCTTGCAGGCGTCGATTGACGTGCTTTTCCTCGACCGCCAGCACAATCACCTTGTAATCGACCAACAGGCCACGCTTGACGGCTTCCGAGAACGTGATGACGAACAGTTCATCGCCGTACAGCGCCTTGTCGTCCATCGAACATAAGGCCACGTCGTCACGTATAGCCGTGGCCTTCGCGGAGTCGCCATAGATACGTGGCGTCGCCGTCATGTAAATGCGCTTGGCGGCGCGGATGTAATCCGCATCGTGGACCCGGACGAAGGTGCTTTCGTCGTCATTGCCGAACGTAGCGCCGGTCGTTCGGTGGGCTTCGTCGCAAACGATCAGGTCGAAGTCGCCCAACCCGAACTGCTTCTGGGCGCGACTAATCACGTCGATAGAGTGATAGGTGCTGAACACGACACTCATATGCGACGCGTCGTGCCGCTTCGTCATCTCTGCCGCCAGTCGGGCCGGTTCGGTCGTGGCTGGATAGCGCAGTTCATGGACGAAGGTCTGAACCATATCGTCCTCTTTCTTGCGCTTCTTACCCACGTCACTATCTGAGCAGACAGCGAAGCTATGAAGCGGCGTCTCGCTTTCTTGCGTCCATTCCGTCAAGGTCTGGGAGAGTAGCGACAGGCTTGGAACAAGGAACAGCACCCGCTTGCCCGCACCGGCCAACGTCTCCGCGATCTTCAAGCTAGTGAACGTCTTCCCGGTCCCACACGCCATGATTAGTTTGCCACGGTCGGCTTCTGCCAAACCGTGAACGACCGCATTCAAGGCACTGGTCTGGTGCGGACGCAACTGCTTCTTGGACTTGATGACCGGTGTGGCCTTTGCCTGATACTGGCCCCAATCGATCTGGCTCTCTTCGAGCGCCGTCAGGTCGATCTTGCTAACGGGCGGCTGCTGGTCTAGCAAGGCGTCTTCGGCGTGTTCGCTCCAATGATTCGTCGTTGCGACGATGATCCGGCGCGTGAACGGCTTCTTGCCCGATGCCGTGAAGAAGCTGTCAATATCGCCCTTCTGGACCTTATAGTCCGGCGCGTACATCTTGCACTGTATCGCGTGGTACTCATCCGTGCCACGCGTCTTCGCCACAAGGTCGATACCGGCATCGCGTTTGTCCAGCCCCTGCAAGTTGGCCCATTCCGCATAGGTCCACACATCGCTGTACCGGTCGCGATAGTCCGCTTCGTTCCGCAAATAACAAACGATCAACTCTTCGAAGTAGGTTCCCTTCTCCCGTTCCGTGACGGCGGCGTGGCGGAAGGTATCAAGTAGTGTTTCGAGGGCGGTCATATTTGCTTGTCGTTTGAAGGTGGGGCCAGCAGGCAGCAAGGATGACATTATGCCTTCCGGTACCCCGCGTCGGCTGCCTGCGACACTCCTGCCTTGTCCACAGCGCAGTAAATATCCAGCAGAATGCTATGCAGACTAATCCGGACAAAAGGTACGACCATGGCGACAATGAACGAGCACGGACACGTCGTCGCGAATTGCCCTACTTGCAGCGGTGCGCTGACCTCTTTTCTTATCGGAGACCCACAGCGCGGGCCATACGGGCAGATATATCGTCAAGTGGATGCAGGCGAGACCGAGATATACAGGCTGGCCCGGTGCACAGGCTGTGGTGCGGGGGCACTCATCACGCTTTTGGCGTCGAATCTACGCAATGGCCTAACGGAAACTCAGATGACCGACTTCTATCCCGAAGCTGAGATTCGCCAAGTTTTGCCTGATGACGTTCCAGAGGGCATAGTGAAAGAGTTCAGGGAAGGTGAGGAGTGCGCCGAGGCGGGGTGCTATCGCGCTGCTGCCGCCCTATTTCGCTCTGTACTGGATAAAACGCTCCGCGCAAACGGCTACAAGCTGAAGAAGGGCACACCACTCGAACAGCAGATTGACCTCGCCGCCGCCGACGGAGTCATTACGGCGTCACGCCGCAAACGTGCACACGACGAGATTCGTACCTTGGGAAACTATGTGCTGCACGAAGAATGGCGACAAGTCACACCTTCGGAAGTGAAGGTAGCCAAGGAATACGCGGCATACCTACTGCACGACTTCTACGATGATCGGGATACTGTGCTGGCTTTGCTTCGAGAGAAGAGCCGCATCGCTGAAGAAGACCGCACGTCCGACGATGAGGGATGAGCGTCAAGTTCTGACGCAAGCGGGAGCCCCCGTCGCGGCTGTTGACCCGGTATTGGAGCGTATGCCATCCTTCTACCAGACGGGTAACTGTCCCGTCACCCTGATGTCACCCTGCGGGGTGTCAAACCAGACGACACCGGTAAGTAGCGCAAAAAGAAAAACCAGTCTAAGTGACTGGTTTTAAAGGAAGAATTTGGTGGAGAGGAGGAGGATCGAACTCCCGACCTTCGCATTGCGAACGCGACGCTCTCCCAGCTGAGCTACCCCCCCAACGTGCGAACAATTCTAGCACAGGCATTTTCCCTTTTGCCTAGCCCCAACCCCCACCAAACCATCACTTCGACGGCGCCCCTTTCAGCACCCAATCGACCACCGTCCGAATATCCGCATCGCTCATCGACTGATGCGCGGGCATCGGAATCATCCCCCACACGCCAGACCCACCGTTCTTCACCTTACTCGCCAACTTAGCCGGCGCTTGCGCGTCACCCTTGTACTTCGCGGCGATCTGCTGGAACGACGGACCAACCAGTTTACGGTCCACCGCATGACATCCCATACAAGCATTCGAATTAGCGATACTCTGCCCACCCGGCGCATCCGCAGCATGCGCGCTGGACACAAACAGTCCCACCACCGCCCCAACCAATACCGACCCAACAACGATCACACCCCGCTTCATGGCGCAGTCGCCTTCGGATTACCCGGATGCACCGCGTTCGAATTGGTGACCGGCGCCGGCGCCTGCTGATCGAGCGGCCGCGAGCTCACCGACGAATCCGGAATCGCGCCGACCGTCGGCGCATTCGCGTCCGGCTGCGACGCGCCCGTCGCCGGCGCAGTCGCTGCTGCCGCAGCCGCCGCTGCAGCTTCCTGCGGCTGGATGTACTGGAACAGCTTCACGACCTGCACCACGCCCGGCACGCGACTCGCGACGTCGGCGCCGCGATTGCCTTCGTCCATTGTGACGAGACCCATCAGATACACCGAGCCACGCTCGGCCACCACCTTGAAGTTGTTCGCCGAAATATTCTTCTCGGCGATCAGCGCGGTCTTCACGCGCGTTTCCAGATAGGTATCGTTGGTGCGCGACGAGAACGAACTGGCCGGCATGATCGCCAGTTCGTTGACGATCGTGTTGACGTTGTTCAAGCCACGCACAATCGTCTCGGCGCGCTGCTTCGACACGTCGCCGGCGACTTCGCCGGTCAGCAGCACCCGACGATTGAACACCGCGACGTTGACGTGCGCGTTGTCCGGCAGATTCTGGCTGATCTGCGAGAGCGCCTTCACCTGCAACTCGCGATCTTCGGTCTGCGCGCCCAGCGTGCGCCGGTCGGTCGCCACCAGCGCGCCGCCGCCCGCCGCGCCGGCAACGGCGAGAAAGCAACCCTGCAACGTCGCGGACAGGCCCGCCGCGAACCCAACCACCAGCACGGTTCTCACCAGTGTCTTCTTGACGCGGAATACGCTCATCAACTAGCTCTCCTTCGGAATCAATCTCAGTCTTCGCCCAGCAACATGGCATCAATGCCGTCGCACAGACAATGGATGGTCAGCAAATGCACTTCCTGAATACGCGCGGTGCGATCCGACGGCACGCAAACGTGAATGTCGGTATCGCTCAACCCGTCCTGCACGCGGCCGCCGCCCTTGCCGGTCAGCGCGACTACGATCATCTCGCGCTCGTGCGCGGCGTCGATCGCGGCCAGCACGTTGGCGGAATTGCCGGACGTGGTGATGGCCAGCAGCACGTCCCCCGGCTGGCCGAGCGCCCAGACCTGCTTCGAGAAAATCTGCTCGAACGAATAGTCGTTGGCGATGGCGGTCAGCACGGAGGTATCCGTGCTCAGCGCGATCGCCGGCAAGCCCGGCCGTTCACGCTCGAAGCGGCCGATCAGCTCGGCGGCGAAGTGTTGCGCGTCGGCAGCCGAGCCGCCGTTGCCGCACGCCAGAATACGGTTGCCGTTGGCGAGCGCGCCGAACATCGTGTCGATCGCTGCGGCGATCGGCATCGACAGGGTTTCGAGGGCTTCGAGTTTGACTGCCGCGCTGTCGCGGAAGTGCTGTTGAATGCGTTCGACTGACATCGAGTCTCTATCTTCTACCGCGAATGGGCCGCACTGCGCGGCCGTGTTGTGAAGTCGTATTGCGAGTCGTGTTGCGCCGTTGAAGCTGGCCGGTAACGTGGTGCGGTAGCGTCGATGCATCGCAAAGTACCCTACGTGTCGCGTAATCCGCGTCGCCCCTTGGCCCGGACGCGAGCGCAAGTTTATCGTACTCACGCGGGTTCTCCGCGCGCGACCTCAGACTTCGTCGGCGCGAAACGCGTCACGCAACCATACGAGCCGGCCGGCTTCGAACGCGATCACGTCGAAACGGCACGCGGGTTGATCGCGCGAACAGCGGCCGCGAGTGGCCAGATAATGCTGCGCCGCACGCACGATGCGCTGCCGCTTGCGCCAGTCGATGCTCTCCGCCGCGCCGCCATATTGACCTTGCGCCCGCGCGCGGACTTCGACGAACACCAGCGCGCCGTCACGGTCGCTCATCACCAGATCGATCTCGCCGCCGCGGCACGACACGTTACGCGCGACGAACCGCAAACGCTGCCGCTGCAAAAACTCCTGCGCGCGCAACTCGAAAGCCGCGCCGACGAGTTTGGACCCCGCCGGTCTTGAAAAGTTGTGCGGGGTGGCGGACGGCGATGCCCTCGCCCGCCGCTCACCATCCGCAGCGTCCAGAACGCCCGGCGCTGCGTGGCACAATGGCGGCCTCTTTCCGTCTGTTTGTGTCTTCTGCCTCATGACTCCTCTCTCCGAACTCGCGCAAGGGCAGCAGTACCCCACCGCCGCGCTGTATGTGGTGGCCACGCCGATCGGCAACGTCGCCGACGTCACGCTGCGCGCGTTGCATGTGCTCGGACTGGTGGACCGTATCGCTGCCGAAGACACCCGCAACACCGGCCAACTGCTCGCGCGCTATGGCATCTCGAAGCCGCTCGTCGCGGTGCATCAGCACAACGAGCGGGCCGCGGCGCAGCGCCTGATCGAACACCTGCAAGCAGGCGAACGCGTGGCCTACGTATCCGACGCGGGCACGCCCGGCATCTCGGACCCCGGCGCAAAACTGGTCGACGCCGTGCGCGAAGCGGGCTTCCCCGTGATTCCGCTGCCCGGCGCGAGCGCCCTCGCCACGGCGTTGAGCGCAGCCGGCGACTGGGTCGCGACGTTCTCGTTCCTCGGCTTCCTGCCGCCCAAACCGAAGGCCCGCGCCGCCGCATTGCAGGAGCTCGCGCGCCATCCTTACGCGATGGTGTTCTACGAAGCCCCGCACCGGATCGTCGAAACGGTGCAGGCGCTGGCCGACGCGTTCGGCGGCGAACGTAAACTGCTGATCGCGCGAGAGCTGACAAAGTTACACGAAGCGCTGCACCAAGGCACCCTGGCCGAAGGGCCAACGTGGCTCGCCGCGGATCCGAACCGGCAGCGCGGCGAATTCGTACTGGTGGTGGAAGGCGCGCAGCCGGAAGCCACCGGCGAACACGATCACGACGCGTTGCTGAGCATCCTGCTGGAAGAGTTGACGGTGAGCAGCGCGGCGAAGGTCGCGGCGTCGATCACCGGGGTGTCGCGCAACGCGCTGTACGCGCGCGCGTTGGCATTGAAGAAAGACAACGAAGCCGAAGACGACCCCGAAGAAGAATAAGCAGTCGGACAAAAAGAAAAGGGCCTCGCGGCCCTTTTCTTTTTTGACAGAGATGGCATGGACTGCCGCCGCCGTCATGCTACGAGCGCGTCCATCTCGCACCCGTAGCCTCACCATGAATTTTCGATCACTTATCGCTGCTCGAACCCGAGTTCGACGCCAGCGTTTCGTTCATCTCGGCGCGTGCTTCCTGCTGCGTCAGACCTTCAATCTTGACGCGCGCCGTGCCGGCATGACGCATATCGAGGACGCTCGCCGCGGCCATCGACAGATCGATCACACGGCCGCGCGCATACGGGCCACGATCGTTGATCCGCACGACGACCGAGCGCGACGTGGCCGGGTTGGTCACGCGTACATACGAGCCGAGCGGCAACGTGCGATGCGCGGCGGTCAGCGCATGCATGTCGTAGCGTTCGCCGTTGGCGGTGCGACGACCGTGGAAGCCGCGGCCGTACCACGAAGCGCGACCGGTTTGATGAAAGTCCGAAATGTCCGAACCATCGTCCGTTAGCGGCTTGGCGTCGGCCAGCGACGAGCCCGCAGCGCTTGCGCCGGAGGCCGGCGCGCTACCGAAGGCTTGCGGCCCGAAGGAACCTGCCTGCGCCGCTTTGGTGCTCAGCGGCGTGTCGTTGGCGGACGTGTTCGCGGTGCCCGGAGGCGTGGCGCAACCAGCCAGCACAAAAAAGGCAAAAAGAGTCCCCAGACCACGGGATAACCGAGTTTTCATAAGACGTGCAATCACAATGTCGAGCCGCATCACGCGAAGTTGAGCGTGTTGCCTGCGACTCCGGCGGCAATGGACGACAACGCGCCGCGCAAGTCTGCGCAGAACGTCAAAGCCCGGATGCGGCCCAATCGGCCGCTACCGCACGGTTAATTTTCACGTCTGGCGCAACCTGTCCCCGGCAGCCTGACCAGACCCCACATGCCGCCATCGAACGTGGCAAACACGTTCTTGCGCGCGGAACTCAGCGCACAGGAACGGCGGCGTAGGCCCCACCCAGCGTCACGGCAGTTAAGTCCGTAGCAGGCGCGTGGCACCTGGCTGGGCAAGACGTGTGCATCGAAAGCTCGATACTTGATGGCTGTCCAGCAGTGCGACAGCCCAAACTTGAGTGGCGATCCGCGTGCCCATTTTTGATGGGGACGCATCGCCTTGTGGCATGCCCAGTTCCCTAGGCATGGGGTGCATTATACCCAAAAGAAATTTTTGAGATGACAAGCGCTTGAAAACCTTGATGAATTTTCACGCTTGCTGCAAAAATAGGCGCACCAAAGCCCGCTGGGCCGGGCGTTTCAGGCCCTGGGCGGGCGTAGCGCGCAGGCCGGTACAATCAACGTTTTTCCAGCGGCGCCCCCATCCATGAAAGTCACTTTGATCCCCGTCACGCCGTTTCAGCAGAACAGCTCGCTGCTCGTTTGCGAGGCAACCGGACGCGCGGCCGTCGTCGATCCGGGCGGCGATCTCGACGTCATCCAGGGCGAAATCGCGCGTCAGAACGTGACGGTCGAAAAAGTGTTCCTGACGCACGGCCACATCGATCACTGCGCCGGCGCGAAGACGCTGGCCACGCATTACGGCGTGCCGATCGAAGGCCCGCATCCGGACGAAAGTTTCTGGCTCGACAAGCTGCCGGACCAAAGCACGCGCTTCGGCTTTCCCGCGGCCGAGGCTTTCGAGCCGGACCGCTGGCTGCAGAACGGCGAGACCGTGCTGTTCGGCGACGAAACCCTCGAGGTCTATCACTGCCCCGGGCACACGCCCGGTCACGTGGTGTTCTTCAGCCGCGCGCACCGGCTCGCGCTGGTCGGCGACGTGCTGTTCGCCGGCTCGATCGGCCGCACGGATTTTCCGCGCGGCAATCACGCGGATCTGGTGCGCTCGATCCGCGAGAAACTTTGGCCGCTCGGCGACGACGTCACCTTCGTGCCGGGCCACGGACCCACGTCGACGTTCGGCGCCGAACGCCGCAGCAATCCCTACGTCGCCGACGGAGTCGAGGCATGAGCAGCGAAATCTATGTGAGCACCGACGTCGAAGCGGACGGCCCAATTCCCGGTCCCCATTCCATGCTGAGTTTCGCCTCGGCCGCCTATACCGAAGACAAGCAACTGATCGCCACCTTCTCGGCGAACCTGGCGTTGCTCGACGGCGCGAAACCGCATCCGGTGCAGGAAGCGTGGTGGAAGACGCAGCCCGAAGCGTGGATCGCCTGTCGTAAGGACCTGCAAGATCCCGCCGCCGCGCTGACTGCCTATGTGGATTGGGTTGAAGCGCTGCCGGGCAAGCCGGTGTTCGTCGCGATGCCGGCCGGCTTCGACTTCACTTATATGTTCTGGTACATGATGCGTTTTGTCGGCCGTTGCCCGTTTTCGTGGTCGGCGCTCGACATCAAGACGCTCGCGTTCGCGATGACCGGCCTGCCGTATCGCAAGAACATCAAGCCGCGCTTCCCGAGACACTGGTTCGACGAGCATCCGCACACGCACGTCGCGCTCGACGACGCGATCGAACAGGGCGCGCTCTTCTGCAACATGCTCAAGGACCTGCGGGCCGGTCAGGCTTTGTTGGCCGCCGCCAAAGATGGGGACGGCTCAGGACAAAACGCCGCTGAGAAACCGGCAAATTAGGTAATCTCCCTCGACCAGGCCGTTTTACATTGCGTTTCGTTTTCGAGCCCTCTACCATGCGTTGATAGGCGACGCTAACGGAGGCGCAGTTGACACTCGATACGTTCTCACAAAAAATCCTGCGCCTGCTGCAGCTCGACGCACGCCGCTCCGTGCAAGAAATTTCCGACCAGGTCGGGCTGTCGAGCACGCCGTGCTGGCGGCGAATCAAGGACATGGAGCAGTCGGGGGTGATCCAGCGCTACACGGCGCTGCTCGATCGGGAGAAGCTGGGATTGCATGTGTGCGCGTTGGCGCATATTCACCTGACGCGCCACACCGAGGGCGGCGTCGAGCAGTTCGAGCGGGAAATCGCCACCTGTCCGGAAGTCACCGAGTGCTACAGCACGACCGGCGAATCCGATTACATCCTCAAGATCGTCGCGCCGGACATCAAGGCGTACGACAGCTTTCTGCACGAACGCATCTTCAAGATTCCGGCGGTCGCGCAGGTGCGTACGAGCGTCGTGCTGCGCGAGATCAAGTTCGATACGCAATTGCCGCTTTGAGCGGCGGCCGCCGGTTGAGCGGTGAGTTACCCGGCGCTATGCGCTTAATGATTTTTGACGAGATCGGCGGACGGATCAGCACCGGCCGCTCTCGCAGGATCGTTTTCATCCAGCCTCACATCCCATTCCTGTAGCACGTTCAGCTTGCGGGCGCCCAGGCGGCTCTTAAGTGCCGCCAGATCGACGCTCGCGAGATCGGGCGCGCTACCGCTCAATGTGCGCGAAGGCAGCACCAGATCGACATCAAGCCCCGTGCTCAGGTAGTGAATGTCGACTGCGGCGGCCTTCAGGCCGGCCCCAGCCAGCGCCGCATCGACCTCACTCGTCACTTGCTCCCGGTTCGGCAGATCGACCGGCGGACGCGCCAACGCATCGTTCTCCGGATCGACATGGATCAGCGCGTCGAGCACGCGGCTGTCGCTCAACACGCGCATGCGCGCCGACTCGGCAATGTAATGCCCCTCCGACACCGAGATCAGCGGATCGACCAGGATATGCGCATCGACCAGCGCGAAATCGCCCATCTTGCGCGTGCGCAACTCATGCACATCGCGTACACCCGGCGTGGACAGCAAAAGCGTGCGCATGTCGGCGGTGGCGGCGTCGTCGAGCGCGCGGTCGGACAGATCTTGCAGCGCGTCCCAACCGAAGGTCCAACCCATGCGCGCCACCATAAAACCGACGATGGCCGCGGCAATCGGATCGAGCAAACGCACGCCGGCAAGACTGCCGATAATGCCGATCGCGACCACCAACGAAGATGCCGCGTCGGAACGCGCATGCCATGCATTGGCAATCAACATAGCGGAACGCACACGTTGCGCTTCACGCAGCATGTAGCGAAACAGTCCTTCTTTCGAAACCAGGACGAGCACCGCGACCGCGAGCGCACTCATATGCACGGCCGGGATACTCTGCAAATCGGCGAGGCGCGTTCCGGCACGCCACAACATCCCGACGCCGACCGCAATCAGCAGCGTGCCGAGAAATAATGACGCCACCGTTTCATAGCGGCTATGTCCGTAATTGTGATCCGCGTCGGGCTTCACGCCGCTATGCCGATTGGCAATCAGCACGACAAAATCGGAAATCAGATCGGCAAGGGAATGAAACCCGTCGGCGACCAGCGCCTGCGAATGCGCAACGATCCCGACGACGATTTGCAGCGTCATCAACCCTGTATTGAGCGCAATACTGACGAAGGTACTTTTGCGCGCAACGCGATGTTTTTCGGCGGACTGGCCGGCGGCGAGGGAAGGCATCGAAGAAGCCGTAGCAGAAACTCAATCCGCGCATTCTACCCGGCGCATCTCGCAAAGCATCGGAATAACCTTAAAAAATCCTTTTAAATCAGCCGCTTATCAAAATGAAAAGCATTCGCGTTCCGGTTCCTTGAAGTGCTTGTGACAAAACCCCCGCAGCGTTTTCAAGCGCAATAAAAAAACCGCGCCCTGACAGGTACGCGGTTTTCTGGTTCGTCACCGTTGCGCGCTATTGGCGCAACTGAGTGACGTGATTCGTAATACCTATAGACCAGCGGAATTAGCCGCCAGCCCAGAGCATTACTTCTGGATCAGAAACTTCTCACGATCCAGACCTGCGATCCAACGCGGCGGTTTGCCACGGCCGGACCACGTGCTGCCGCTATCCGGGTCGCGATACTTCGGTGCGACGCCTGCGCGCGGACGACCGGCTTTAGCGCCCTTTGCGGCACGGCCACCGCCGAGTTCAGTCAGCGAAATGCCGTAGTCGGCCATTTTCTGCTTGATCTCATTCAACACTTCCGCGTATTCACGCGACTTCGCTTCTTCGATCTGCTTTTCAAGCTTCTCGCGCTGAGCGAGTAGTTCCTTGTAGGAAGACATAGGTTCCCTTGTGGTATGGATAAATGACTGCCAGTCTTAAGCCAGCTTGCCCTTTGAAGGTGATCATGCCTCGGAATTTGATGGCGAGATTAACACAAAATAGAAAGACTACAAAAGCGTTCGCGTAAAATTAATCCAGAAACGTTTCAAAAAATTTCCAAGACATGCGGCTGTTACATGTTCCCTTTCAATTAGCCCATTCCGTATTTCGCTAAAGTTCCTAGTCCGCGTCCTTAATTATGGGATTAACTAGCAAAACATGAAAATTACGATGGCGATCCAGCATCAACATTTCATGGCATGAGAGCTTCAACATGAAATGTCGGAACATATTGCGGCCCGCGCGCCGCGCCGTTATTGCCGCATGAGTGTTTTCCCCGAATCGCAATAAAACCTAATTCGCGTAGCGCTGGATGCAATCTTCTAGCGCCCCATGCAAGGATTCAGTATTCAGTTTGGCATCGTCGAAGACGAACCGGCTGCGCGCGCCATCGCGTTTCAGATCGGCGCCATATCGATCGACACCGAGCAATTCCAATCCGTCGACGTGTCCTGCATGCCGGGTGAAGTGTTCGATTAGCGCGTTCTCTTCATCGAAAGTGAGCGGGGGCAGCGGATCGAGTTCTGCGCCGCCCAGCCAGCCCATCGCGCCGAAGCCGCCGATATAACGCAAACGCTCGAGCCGCATGACCCAGAACGTGAAATCGCCGAGCACCAGATAGCGCTCCGCGTCGGGGTGATAGCGCAGGTAGCGGCGCACGATTTCAGGGCTCGAATCGATCGCTTCGAAGGTGCCCAGCAGGGTGACGCGCTGGCCGCTCAGTACATCGCCGTCGGGTGCGTCGACCGCCAGAAAGCCGGCGCGCGGATCGGCGTGCAGGTTGTGGGTATGCTCGGCGAGCCGGCTCACCAGAATCGTCGGCCGATGCTGCAAGTCAGGCGCGAACGGCAACACCGACGGATAAGGAAAACCTTCCGGCTGGCGAGCGTGAGTGGCCAGCGTGCCGACAGCGGCCGTGTGCAACAGATGGAGCGGAGCGTGAGCGGGGATATTCAAGTGCGCGTTCCTCGATAGATAGGCGGCGGATATCGGTGAGACCGACGGGTCGTCGAGACAGAAGGCTGACGGCTGACGGCTCTTTTAATGTCGTAGTCACGGCAACTCAGGACAACTCAAGCGGAGTCGAATCGCCTTGATTCGAAACGCATCGAGCCGCCCTCTTGTCAGTGTCCGATCATCCGGTTCCAAGCATAAGACAGCACGCTTCGTTAGAATCGAAAATTCGCTTTCAAAGCGCTTTCTCCCGCTTCAACCCTCCAAGAGATGTCCGTGTCCGACCGTTCCGCCGAATTCGCCGCCCTCCCCGCCGCTCACCGCGAGCTCACCGACACCGCTCGCCAACGCGCGCGCGTCGCCACGATGGCGGTGTTCTTCATCGCCGGCATGATGTACGCGTCGTGGGGGGTGCATGTGCCGACGGTGCGCGACCGCTTCCATCTGAACGCGGCGCTGCTGTCGTTCGCTTTGCTGGCCGTGGCGGGCGGCTCGATCGGCGCGATGGCGGCCAATGCTTCGTGGATCGCGCGGGTCGGCACACGGCGCGCGTGCCTGACCGGCGGGCTGGTGATGGCGGTCTGCGCAGCGCTGATTCTGGTTGTGCCGGCCTACTGGATGCTGCTGATCGTGCTGGCGATTTTCGGCGCGGGCATGGCCACGCTCGACGTCGCGATGAACGCCGAAGCCAGCGCCGTCGAGAAAGCGCTCGGCAAGCCGATCATGTCGTCGCTGCACGGCATGTTCAGCGTCGGCGGGATGGTCGGCGCGGCGGTCGGCGGTGCCTTGCTGGCGCACGGCATGGCGCCCGCGGCGCATCTCGCGCTGGCCGCGACGGTTAGCGCGCTGGTGCTGGTCGCCGCCTGCCCGTCGGTGTTGCCGCACGTGCCGCACGAGGATCATCCCGATGCCGCGACGCCGCGCGCCAACCGCTGGCGCTCGCCGGCGCTGTGGGCGCTCGGCGCGATGGCGCTGGTCGCGTTGATCGCCGAAGGCGCCATGTACGACTGGGCGACCGTCTATATGCGCGACGTCGTGCTTGCCACGCCCGCGCTTGCCAGTGCGGCCTACGCGGCGTTTTCCGGCGGCATGGCGGCCGCGCGTTTTGCCGGCGACGTGGTTCGCGCCCGCTTCGGCGCGCCGCAACTGGTGATGGCCAGCGCGACGCTCGCCTGCGCCGGCATGGTCGGCGCGCTCCTGCTGCCGAATTCGGTGGCCGCGCTGATCGGCTTCACGTTGATGGGACTCGGCCTCGCGAACATGATGCCGGTGCTGTTCGCGGCGGCGGCGAGCGTCAAGGGCATCCACGCGGCCGAAGGGCTCGCGCACGTCGCGGGGTTGGCGTACTTCGGGCTGATGCTTGGGCCGGTGATTATCGGCGCGGTGACGCAGGCGACCAGTTTGCCGATTGGGTTGTCGGTGGTGGCGGTGTGTTCCGCGTTGATCGCGATTGCCGGGCCGAAGGTGCTGCGGCGTTTGAAGATCTGAGGCGCGGGCGTGCGACAGGCATGCGAAAACGCGCGCCTTACGTTACGTTACGCACCGCCGACGGCCTGAGTTGTTCCGCGACACATCGCGGATATCGGGCTACTGCGTATTCTGGCGGCGCTTCTACACGTCGTTGATTTATATGAATTTATTTGGCCACGCAACGGCGAAAATGAAAATGGCATAGGCCTTGCAGTTAGCTTCCCCAACAGTCTTCAAACTACGGGGGAGCCAATCATGAATCGCAATTTCAAACTGTCGGCGATCGCTATGTGCGTGTCGTCGATGATCATCCTCACAGGATGCGGCAGCACGTTGACCGGCGCGGGGATGACCGGCGCCGGGCGGCTGGCGGTGGCGGTGGCGCTGGTGCGGGTGCTGGAACTGGCGGAGGTGCTGGCGGCGGATCGGGTGGTGGCACGCCGACACCCACACCTACGCCCACTCCGACGCCGACGCCTACCCCAACACCCACGCCGACTCCGACTCCGACTCCGACTCCGACTCCGACTCCGACGCCTACTCCAACACCGACGCCTACCCCAACACCGACGCCTACCCCAACACCGACGCCTACCCCAACACCGACGCCAACACCGACGCCAACACCGACGCCAACACCAACACCAACACCAACACCGACGCCAACACCAACACCAACACCGACGCCGACACCAACACCCACCAGCGCCAACCCCATCGGCGTAGTCGTCCAGAACACCGGCAACGTGATCACCGCCACCGGCCAAACCGTCGCCGCGGTCGGCAGCCAGATCGGCCTCACGCCGATTCCCGGCACGAATCCGGCCACCACCACTGCGCTCGGCAACGTCGTGTCGAATCTCGGCAACGGCGTCACCGCGGTCGGCACGGGCGCGGCGAACGGCCTCGGCCAGCTCGGCAATTCGACCGATCCGCTCGGCACCACGCTCGCGAGCAGCGGCAATCTGGTTGTCGATACCGGTCAGGCCGTCAACAGCGCCGGCCAGCTCGTGACGAGTCTCGGCAGCGGCCCCACCGCGCCGCTCAGCCCGCTGACCACGCCGCTCGGCAGCACGGTCTCGACGGTCGGCAACGCGGTTAGCGGTCTCGGCACGCAGCTCGGTTCGCAACTGACGAACGGCCCGATCCAGCAGGTCACGCAGACCCTCAGCACCACGATCACGCCGATCACGAGCACGCTCGCGCAGACCACGCAAACCGTCGGCGATACGACCGGTCTCGGGGCGCCGCTGAACGGTCTGCTGTCGACCATCGGTCACGGCCTCGACAGTGCCGGCGGCCAGATCAGCGGTGCGACCAGCAATCCGATCGGCCAGAACCTCGGCAACGTCGTGACCAAACTCGGCGACACGGTCACGTCGGCGGGCGGTCTGCTGACGGCCGGCGGCACCAGCGGCAGTAATCCGCTCGGCGGCCTCACCGGCATTCTGAATCCCGGCAGCGGCGGCTCGGGCAATCCGCTGAGCGGCACGCCGCTCGCGCCGTTGACCAGCATCCTCACCGCGTTGCCCGGCACACTGAGCGGCGGCCTGACGGGCGGCAGCGGTAGCGGCCCGCTCGCGCCGCTGACCAACGTCATCAGCACCTTGACCGGCAGCGCCGGCGGGACGGGCAGTCCGCTTGCACCATTGACCGGCGTCGTCAGTTCGGTGACCGGCGCGTTGAGCGGCGCAGCAGGCAGCGGCAGTCCGCTTGCGCCGCTGACCGGCGTGGTGAGTTCGGTCACCAGCGCACTGAGCGGCGCGGCCGGCGCCGGCAATCTGCTTGCACCTGTGACGTCGGCAGTGTCATCGCTGACGGGCGCGCTCGGCTCGGCGGCGGGCTCGGGCGGTAGTAGCGGCAGCGGTGGCAGTGGCAGCAACCCGCTCGCGCCGGTCACCGGTCTGTTGAACAGCGTCACCGGCACCTTGACCGGCGCGGCGACTTCGGCCGGCGGCGCCACGGGCGGTGGATTGCTCGGCGGTCTCGGCGGCCTCGGAACCAAGAAGTAACGAAGACGAATAACGGCAGCAAATAACGACGCGAAAGAAACAGCGTCGAAGGGGGGCGGCGAACCGGGCAACCGGTTCGCCGTTTTTTTATCGGCGCGTGCCAGCGCGAGTGGTCAAGTCACGTGGCTTAAGAGCCCATCACGCGCAGTCGGCACCGTGAGCACCGAGTCGCATCACAGCTCGTGATACGTAGCGTAATGACGGGACAAATCGTTACCACGCAGAAAATTGGTGAACGTCATCGTCACCGACGCATCGAGTCCTTCGACGTAATGCCACCAGCCGATCGGCAAAAACAGTAACTCGCCGGGCGCGAGCGTGCAGTCGAGTAACTGCGTGTTTTGCATCGACGGGAAACGCTCGTAGTCGATCGCGGCGCCGTCCACCTGCGAATAACAATGCAGATGGTTCGCCATATGCGGCGTATCGGACAACGGCGCCAACCTGATCCGCTTACGGCCGATCACCTGCGCCATGAAGTTATTGGTCAGGTCATGATGAAACGGCGTCCGCGTCCCGGCCGGTCCCATCCAGAAGAATCCGGTATCGGCCGACGCGGGATCGAGATACTCGTCAATCACCGGCACATCGGACCATAAGGCGGCGAGCGCCGCGCGATTATGCGAGGTGTTATTCGCGGTCATGTAGAAATCGTTGGTCGGGCCGCTGCGCTCGACCAGATCGACATAATCGGCGAACCGCATCATGCGCTTGAGCTTCGGCTGATTGATTTCGTAGTTCGCATCCGACTCGCGGCCGAACTGCACTTCCACTTCGCAATCGCCGCAACGCTCGCGGAAATAATCGAACCGCCATTGCGTGCGCGCGGGCCAGAAATCGAATGCACCGGTCATGATCACCGGCCGGTTCTGACAGTAGTACTGCTCGAAGAACACATCGCGCGGCAAACGCTCGCGCCGCTCGATTTCGCCGCTACCCGAACGCATGCGATTGAGCGTGCCGTACACCGACAAAATCCAGTCGCGCTTACGCAAACGATTGCGCAAACGCGCGGCCCCGTGAAAATAAGGACTCGCGAGTACCGCATCGATTTCCCGAGCCGATTCCTCCGCGTCGAAACCATGTTCGAGTAGCGCGCCATGCAATGCATCCGGCTGGGCGTCGAGCATCAGATTCTCGGCGATCCAGCGGCGCCAGTCGTCGTCGAATGAACGGGTCACGGTCGTCACGGCGCTCTCCCTCAAAAGAAAAGGCACGCGAACCTTGCGGCGCGCGTGCCTTTTAATCAGCGGACCGAAGACAGGCACAAAGCCGTCTTCGGTCACGCGAATTTACATCTTCACTACGTCGAGCAGCGTCTTCTTGCCGGCCTTGTAGTTGTACAGCGAGATCACGCCGTGTTGAAGGTCACCCTTCGAGTCGAACGTGGTTTCGCCGATCACACCCTTGTAATCCGTTGCCGGCATTGCTGCCAGGATCTTCGCCGGATCGGTCGAGTTAGCACGCTTCATAGCGTCGACGATGATGTACACAGCGTCATACGTGAACGGTGCGTAGATCTGGATCGGCTGACCGAAACGCTTCTGATACTTGGCGAGGAACGCCGGGCCGCCAGCCATCTTCTCGAGCGCCATACCGGCTTCCGAGCAGACGATGTTGTCGGTTGCGTCACCCGCCAGGTCAGCCAGCTTGTCAGTACACACGCCGTCGCCAGCCAGCACCTTCGCACGCAGGCCGAGCTGCTTGGCTTGCTTCGCGAACGGGCCGCCGGTTGCGTCCATACCGCCGTACATGATCGCGTCCGGGTTTTCGCCCTTGATCTTCGTCAGAATCGCGCGGAAGTCGACAGCCTTGTCGTTCGTCGCGTCATGCGACATCACGTTCAGGCCCAGCGACTTGGCGGTCTTTTCGAATTCGTTGGCGAGACCCTGGCCGTAAGCGGTCGAGTCGTCGACGATGGCGACGCTCTTCACTTTCAGGCCCTTGGCTGCGTAGTTAGCCAGTGCCGGACCTTGTTGCGCATCGGTCGCGACAACGCGGTACGTCGTCTTGAAACCTTGTTGCGTGTAAGCCGGGTTCGTTGCCGACGGCGAGATCTGAACGATGCCTGCATCGCTATAGATCTTCGAAGCCGGAATCGACGTACCCGAGTTCAAGTGACCAACCACGGCGACGACCTTATCGTCGACCAGCTTCTGCGCGACTTGCGTAGCAGTACGCGGGTCGGCTGCGTCGTCTTGTGCGTCGAGTTGCAGCGTGATTTTCTGGCCACCGATCGTGAGGCCCTTGGCGTTGATTTCTTCAACCGCCAGGCGCGCGCCGTTTTCGTTGTCTTTACCCAGGTGAGCGATACCGCCGGTCAGCGGTGCAACGTGGCCGATCTTGACGACCTGGTCAGCTGCCGCGGAAGTTGCCAACGTTGCGAACAGCATCGCCGCAGCGCTGATCGGCAACAGCTTTTGAATCTTGATGTTCATGTAAGTCTCCAGTTTCGGTCCCAAAAACAACGTAATCGCCCTGTGCCCCCGCTTCCCCTACACGTGTCGCTCAGTCCCGTGGACGACCACGCCGGTTGCATCGTTCATGCACTTGGCCAGCACGCCCGCCAACCTGTTTGTGGCAGGCGGCAAACCGTACTTGCGCGCAAGTGTAGGCCATCAAATTAAATTGTGGGACTTTTTTGAGGAAGTGGGATCAACACTAATAGCGTTTATCCAACAGGCGCCGATTCCGTCTGGAGAGACTCGCTGGAGAGCACCAGCCCATGCGGGTTTCCGCTATGTCGGGCTTTCGTCTAACCGCGCGGCCTAAAGCTTTTCGCGACTTAAACCGTTAGTGTTTCAAATAGGCTTTGTGCTTAAAAATAAGGCGCGCCGCCGGGCATCGCGGGGCGCGCCTGAGGTATGCCGAATCAGCGTTGTTGCGCGGCGATCCGCGACGTCGCCGCATGCCATTCCTGTTCGAGTTGCGCCATCAGTTCGGCGGCACTGATCCCCTCCGGGCGCGCGCGGCCGAGCGGTGCGCCCTGCCCCGACCAAAGCGACAGATAATCGGCGTTCTGCGCGCGACCCGCACTCTGCCGCAACTCCTGCGTCAATGCGTTTTGCACCGGATACGGCGCGACCTTTTGCGCCGTATCGCTCAAACGCTGCATCAACGGATTGCGTATGCCGCGCGCATGTCGACCGGTGATGGCGCGCGTCACCGAGGTCGATGTATCCGACATGTCGCGCACGCGGGTTTTCCAGGCCTGGGGAATTGCGCTCTCGCGACAGGTGAGAAACGCGGTGCCCATGGCCGCGGCTTGCGCGCCGAGCGCGAGCGCGGCGACGATGCCACGGCCGTCCATGATGCCGCCCGCCGCGAGCACCGGCAGCCCGCTCGCGTCGACCAGTTGCGGCACGAGCGCGAGGGTGCCGACCAGCGCATCTTCGAACGCGCCGATGAAGGTGCCGCGATGCGCGCCCGCCTCCGCGCCTTGTGCCGCGATCGCATCCGCGCCCACGTCGCGCCAGGCGACGCCTTCGGCGGTATGCGTTGCCGTGCCTATTACATATAGACCGGCGTCATGCAAACGCGCGATGTCGTGCGCCGGCAGCAAGCCGAACGTGAAGCTCGCCACCGGCACGCGCAACTCGATAAGCATCTCCAGTTGCGCGCGGAAATCCGGCGCGTAGCGTTCGAGCGGCTGGCCGGGCGGCAGGTCGAACTCGGCGCGCAACGGGTCGATGGCTTCGAGCGCGCGCCGCACGGTGGCGTCGTCCGGCGCGGCCGGATCGAGCACGAACAGATTCACGCCGAACGGTCGATCCGTCAGCGCGCGAATCGCCGCGACTTCGCTCGCGATCTTCTCCGGCTGCAATGCGGCGCCCGCCAGAAAACCGAGGCCGCCGGCATTCGAGACTGCGGCGACCAGCGCGGGCGTAGTCGCGCCGCCGGCCATGGGCGCCTGAACGACCGGCACGCGCAACGCGAAACGTTCAGCAAATGGTGTCACAAAACGGACTTCACTCATGATCGGTTCCTTTGGGTCATGCGCTCGCGGCAACCGCAAGCCGATAGCTTCGACTGTATAGAGAGGGTCTGCGGACGGAAAATGAATAATCGAGAACGTTTCAATCGTCTTACGAGATTCATGCCGCGCGCGCGTTGTCAGCGTGCTTTCTCAGCGCGCGTCGGGGCTCGCTGCAGCGCATTTCTTTTTTTGGCAAACTGACCGCCCGCTTCAGGCATTCAGGCCTCCGGCATTCATTCAGACCGACCTCGTGCGAAAACGCACGCGGGTCTATGGAGAGCACCATGAGCATCACGTCCCGCTGGATCGACATTCCCGCCGGCAACGACAGTTTCGGCGGATACCTCGCGCTGCCCCAGGGCGGCAAGGGACCGGCCGTCATCATCATTCAGGAAATCTTCGGCGTGAACGGACATATCCGCTCGGTCGCGGATCAGTACGCGCAGGACGGCTATGTGGCGCTCGCGCCTGACGTGTTCTGGCGAGTGCAGCCGCGCGTCGAATTGACGTACGAAGGCGCGGATCGCGCGAAAGGCGTCGAACTGATGCAGAAGCTCAACGTCGACGAAGCCGTGTCCGACATCGGCGCAGCCGCCGCCGCATTGCGCGCGATGCCCGAAGTGACCGGCAAGCTTGCAGCGATCGGTTACTGCTTCGGCGGCCGGCTGGCTTATCTGGCAGCGGCGCAAGGCACGCTCGACGGCGCGGTCGCTTACTACGGCGGCGGCATCCAGAATCAGCTCGACGAAGCCGCGAAGATCAAGGTGCCGATGCAATTCCATTACGGCGAACTCGACGCGCACATTCCGTTGTCCGCCGTCGGAGAGATTCAGGAGCGTTTCGCCGGCCGCGCCGACGCCGAGTTTCACATCTATCCGAATGCGGATCACGGCTTCAACTGCTCGGAGCGCGCGTCGTATAACCAGCGCGCGTCGGCGCTCGCGCATGGGCGCACGCTGACGTTTCTTGGCGAGCGGCTTTGATGTGCGCTTGAATCGCGCTTGATTGGCGCTTGATTGGCGTTTGATTCGCCTTTAACTCAGTTACTCTTCTGAAGACGGCGCGTCCGCGACTCGCCGTCTTTTTTCATGTGCGGCGATTAGCCTGAAACCCGAACGACGCAACATCCAGTCGAACGGGTTGATCGGGCGCATGAAAAACCACCCGGTTCACCCTTCGAAAGCGAGGACTTCTCCGTCGTGCTATCAGACTATCTCGCCCATGACGCCATCGGCCTCGCCGAACTCGTGAGAACTCGCCAGGCGAGCGCTCGCGAGTTGCTCGACATCGCGATCTCGCGAACCGAGGCCGTCAATCCCGCGATCAACGCCATCGTCCTGAAAGACTACGACGCGGCCCGTCACCGTGCATCGCGCGACGACGCGAGCCGGGCCAACGGCGCGGACCCCGCGGATAGCACGAGCGCGCAAGCAGCGTTGGCCGGCGTGCCGTATCTGATCAAAGACCTGGGCGCGCCGGTTGCCGGCTTGCGCATGGCGATGGGCAGCCGCCACTATCGCCATTTCATTCCCACGGAAGACGCGCCCGTCGTCGCGCTCTCGAAAGCGGCCGGCCTCAACATCTTCGCCAAGACCAGTACCTCCGAACTCGGTCAGATGCCTTATACGGAGCCCGAACTGTTCGGCGCGTGCCGCAATCCGTGGAGTCTCGACCACACACCGGGCGGTTCCAGCGGCGGCTCGGCGGCGGCGGTGGCTGCGGGCATCGTGCCGCTTGCGCATGCGTCGGACGGTGGCGGGTCGATCCGCATTCCCGCTTCGTGCTGCGGACTGTTCGGTCTCAAACCTTCGCGGGCTCGCGTGCCGCGCGTCGCGCCGCCGGGTGCCGGCGATCTCGGCGTCGATCACGCGGTCTCGCGCAGCGTGCGCGATAGCGCGTTGCTGCTCGATCTGCTGTCGGGTAATGCGCAGCGGCCACTCGGCGCGCCCGGCACTTTTCTCGGTGCGAGTCGCGAGCCGTGCAAGCCGCTGAATATCGCGTACGTTACCGAGCCGATGCTGGCGCCCGTGCTCTCCGCCGACTCGCGCGCCGCGCTCGACGACGCCGCGCAGCTCGCCATCTCGCTCGGTCACAACATCGAACCGGTTTCGCTCGGCATCGACTTCGCGACGGTTCGTCACGCGTTTCTTATGCTGTGGTCGGTGACAGCGGAAGAGCTGGTGCTGAACGCAGATCGCATTACGGGCCGCAAACCGTCACGCAGCGAATTCGAAATTTCGACGTGGGCCATGGCGCACATGGGCCGCAAGCTCGGCGAGCGCGGCTTACCTTCCGCGCTCGAAGAACAACGCCGCATCACCGCACGCCTCACCGATCTGCTGAACCGCTACGACGTGGTGTTGTGCGCCACGCTGGCCGCGCCGCCGATCAAAATCGGCGAGATGCATCCCACCTCGGCCGAGCGGATCCAGATGCGCGCGGTCAGCGCGTTGCCGATCGAGGCGCTCATGAAAAAGCTGCTGACCGAGGCGTCGAACAAAGCATTCGCGTGGGCGGGCTGCACGGAGCTGTTCAATCTGACGGGTCAACCGGCGATGTCGGTGCCGTTGTACTGGAATGCGCGGGGTTTGCCGGTTGGCGTGCAATTCGCCGCGCGTGAAGGCGGCGAAGCGACGCTGTTACGTCTGGCCGCGCAACTCGAAACGGCGCGGCCGTGGTTCGACAAGCGACCGCCGTTGATGCAGGCTCGGAGTTAGACCGTTAGATAGTTTGACAGTCGGATTGCACAGATCAGGCCTCAACGCCTGATTCGAATCGGACCACACGTCACGCCGGTTTTCGCCGCGCGTCGAGATCCGCGTGACGCTTGCCGGGAATGCACGCCACCGCGACGATCGACAGCGCCAATCCGCTCATCACGTAGTAGGTCGGCGCGAGCGGCGAGCCGGTCGTGTCGATCAGCCACGTCACGAGAAGTGGTCCGAAACCGCCAAACACCATCACCGCGACGTTATAGGCGAGCGATAAACCGATCGAGCGCACGTTCGCCGGAAACAGTTCGGCGATCAACGCGCCGAACGGCCCGTAGTAGCCCGACAGCGTGATCGACAGAAGCGCCTGCACAAGGATCAGTTTCGACACGCTCGGCTCAGCCGCGAGCCACGCGAACAGCGGATAGATGATCGCGAGCGTGATTCCCAGCGACCACAGCGACAAACCCTTGCGCCCGATCCGATCCGACCATGCGCCGGCCAGCGGCGAAAGCACCATCAACAGCAGATTGCCGACGATCACCGCATAGAAAGATTGCGCGTAAGGCAGCTTGAGTTGCTTCACGGCAAAGGTCGGCAGATAACTGATCAGTACATAGACCGTTACTGTGAGCGCGATCACGGACCCGAGCCCGCACAGCACGTCGCGGCTATGGCTTTTGAAGACCTCACTGAGCGTCGCGCGTCGTGCGGTTTTTTGCGCGTGGAGAAAGGCCTCGGAGTCGGCCAGATTCCGGCGAATATAAAAACCGACCGGGCCGATAATCAGGCCAATCACGAACGGCACACGCCAGCCCCAGGACTTCAACGCATCGGGCGATAAACCGTGCGAGATCGCCGCGCCCACCAACGCACCAAGCAGCAGCGCCGCCGCCTGGCTCGACATCTGCCAGCTACCGTAGAATCCACGTTTCGAGAACGGCGCCGCTTCGATCAGCAGCGCCGTCGAACTGCCGAATTCACCGCCCGCGGAAAAGCCTTGCAGCAGACGCCCGAGCACGATCATCAACGGAGCGCCGATGCCGATCGCCGAATACGGCGGCGCAATCGCCAGCAGCAGAATGCCGAGCGTCATCAGCGCGATGACGAGCGACAACGCCGCCTTGCGTCCCGCGCGATCCGCGTAGAGTCCGAGCACGATGGCGCCGATCGGCCGCATCACAAACGCGACGCCGAAGGTCGCGGTGGTCAGGAGCAACGACGTGTAGTCGCTGCCCGCCGGAAAGAACAACTGCGCGATCACCACGGTTAGAAAACCGAACACGGTGAAGTCGTACCATTCGAGCGCGTTGCCGATTACCGCCGCGACGACGGCGCGCGTATTGAAGCTCTTTGACGCGGGTGCCATGCGAATCTCCAGCCGGCGAAATGGGTCCCGTGGTACGCCGTGTTCGCGCGAAGTGCGCGAGCGCGAACGTAGAAGAGCTACGTCAGTCGCAAGAATCGACTTGGAGTGTAAAGAGCGCACCCGCTGTTTTCAAGCAGCAATGCGCGCGGCGAAGCGGATAACGGCGGACAGCAAAAAGGCGTCTGTCGCAGGGAGCGGCAGACGCCTCAATGATCGAAGCTCGATCTCGCGCCGCGATGTTGCGGCGCACTTCGCGCGTCACTGAATGCGCGCGCGGTTCAAACGTAATCAGGCCTTCTTGTTATATGCACTGCACCAACCCTTGCTGGCGACCTGCTTGCCCGCGAACATCGGGCAGCCGCCCCATGCGTCGGTGGGCTTGGCTTGATAGAAGCTGCAGTTGCCGCAGTCCTGGCCCGCTGCGTATTTCGCGAACTTGGCTTTGTCGACTTTGCTGGCGTCGGCCTTGTAGCCGAGTGCTTGTGCGGTCGGATCGGTTTCGGCAACTTTCGGTGCATCGGCAAAAGCCGAGCGCGACAGCGCGAACGTGGACGCCACACCAATGCTGGTGATCAAAAACGTACGACGGGAAGATTTCATGGGGGACTCACTCCATTTATATAGAACTGATCGCCGTTCTAGTGACAGCGGTCCCCAAGGATAGCAACGAAGCCGTCGCGCGTGACGGCCCAAATGATAGAGATAACCGAATCGGTACGCCCCTGCGCCAGAATGTCGCGCGGGAGCTTGAGCAGAGATTGCGCGCGATGAGAATGACTCGCAAAGAGAGCGGTGCGTGGTCTCTTTGCGGCCGATTTGCTGCCTGTTAAAGCAAGCGATGAATCCCGCTCGAACTACGCGCGCCCACTCAACTCGCAGACCCGCTGCGCGATCGCCAGCGACGCCGTCAATCCCGGCGACTCGATCCCGAACAGATTGACGAGCCCACGCACGCCATGCGCGGCCGGACCTTGAATCAGAAAGTCCGCAGCCGGTTCGCCCGGGCCGGAAAGCTTCGGACGAATCCCCGCATAGGCGGGTTGCAGCGCGTCGTCGGGTAGCGCGGGCCAATACGCGCGAATCGCCGCGTAAAACGATTCCGCGCGATGGGGATCGACGTCGTAATTGATCGCGTCGACCCATTCGACGTCGGGCCCGAAACGCGTCTGACCGCCGAGATCGATTGTCAGATGCACGCCGAGGCCGGCTTCGTTCGGCATCGGATAGATCAGACGGCTGAATGGCGCGCGCCCCGAAATGCTGAAGTAATTGCCGCGCGCGAGATAAAGCGGCGGCACGTGACGCGCGTCGAGTCCGCGAATCTGCCGCGCTAACGCATTTGCTTGCAGACCCGCGCTGTTGATCACGCACGCGGCGCTGATCGTGGTCGGCGCGCTGCCGCCGACCTTGATGATGAAGCGGCCGTTGCTCGCTTCGATCGCTTCGACCGGCGCGTGAAATGCGCACACCGCGCCGTCGCGTTCGGCATCGCCCTGAATCGCCAGCATCAGTTGATGACTATCGACGATACCCGTCTGCGGCGAGAACACCGCCTCGACACATTCGAGCGCCGGTTCGAGCGCTTGCGCCTGATCGCCGTCCATCCGCAACAGGTCGAGCACGCCGTTCTCGCGACCCTTGGCCATGATGCTTTCGAGCTGGGGAATCTGGTTGCGCGAGGTGGCGACCAGCAGTTTGCCGCAGCGTGAATGCGGCACGTTGTGCTCTGCGCAGAAGTCGTAAAGCATCTCGCGGCCGCGCACGCAGAGCGCCGCCTTCTGCGAGCCGCGTGGATAGTAGATACCCGCGTGAATCACTTCGCTGTTGCGTGAGCTGGTGCCCACACCGATCGCTTCGGCGGCCTCCAGCACGATCACTTCACGCCCGCGCGCGGCCAGCGCGCGCGCCACTGCCAGACCGACCACACCCGCGCCGATCACTACACATTCGATTTGGTCCATGTCCCTTGACGCGGCTGACATCACCGCGCGCTGCCTCGTTCACCCGATAGTGATGAAGACAGGATGCGGCTATCGAGTGCCGCCCACCGCTCGCTGTCGAACGTTCCTGCCGTTTCTGCAACCGTTACGCAAATTGTACGACGCCGCACAGACGCAAATGCCCGCCGTCGGGAACGACGGCGGGCATTTGAATTCGGTCTTCAGCGGGTCAAACGTAGCGGCCAGACAAATCAGTGTACGCCGTCGAAGCGTGTGGCGCTCACTTCTTCGCGGGGTCTCGCGACAGCCTGCGCGGCGCGTGCCGTGCGCCGACGCAGAGACATCGCAGCTTCAGCGCAGAGACAGCAAACCGCGCAAACGTTTAGTTCTGCGTGCTCACCGTACGGCGCGATGCTTCGACCACCGAACTCGTCGCTTGCGCGCGCGGCGGCGTGTAACCACCCAGCGCGAGTTGCTGCTGATAAGCAGGCGCGTTCGGGTTCACATTCAGTTCACCGTTGGCGCGAGCCTCGGCCAGTTCGGCTTTCACCTGAGCGCGCGTCTTCGGGCCGTTATCCGGCGTGGCGCGGACGCTGTCGGCGGAAACCGGCGCGTACGGATTCTGATTCAGTTCGCCGTCGGCGCGGGCCTGCACCACGTCGGCTTTAACCTGCGCGCGGCTCACACCGCTCGACTGCGTGTACGTAGCGACTTCGGGACGATACGAGGTTGCCGGACCATAGCCGCTCGCGAAAGCAGGGGCCGCGACAGCAACGGAGAAAAGCAGAGCGAGGGAAGCGGTTCTCATGATGGTTTCCAATAGTCGTTGAATTCGGGTTCTGTGCCTGGCGAGTGACGTCTGGCGCGGTGGCTTAGACGTCATGTCGATGGAGCTCAGTGTATTCCCTGACTATCGAAAAATTGGACCGATTGAAAGCAACTTAAAGTCTCATAATCAGCAACAATTGCTGCGGCAATCTCCGCATTTACGGCAGGGATTCCCGCTTTGGCCGATAAAAAAGCCGCTCGGAGGCGGCTTTTCTACGAAAAACGGGCAAAAAACCTCAGAAACCAATAGGTTTTCGCCGATTTCCGTAGTCGAGGCGAATGTCGCCGGCTTCGATCCGATCGCGCCCGTCGATGCGCGCCGAGCCGAAGCCATTGAGAATCGCCCGGCGCATTTCGCGCGGCGACGCCGGCCTCAGCGCATCGAGCGCGCCGTCGCCGATCTGCTCGGGAAAGCGCTGCCCCCAGTTGTGCGCCGAGCGGATCTCGTCGTAGATCGATTGGGCGATGCGGCGCGCGCCCGCGTGATCCGGCGGCGGAATCTCATACACGTTCATCCGGTTCAAGATCGGCTCGGGGATCGAGCGTTCGTCGTTCGCGGTCGCGATCCAGATCACGTGCCCCGCGTTGATCGGAATCTCGGCGAATTCGTCGATGAAGGTCTGTGCCGTGTCGTGCTCCAGCAGCGCGTACAACGCGCCGAGCGGATCGTATTGTGAATCGCCGGTGGCCTTGTCGATTTCATCCACAGCAATCACGGGGTTCGCGTAGCTGCCGTTCACGAGCGCATCGAACACCTTGCCCGGCTTCGCGTTCTTCCATTGCGACGAGGCGCCCGACAGAATCCAGCCCGCCGTCAACGAACTCATCGCCACATATTGATAGGCGGTGCCGAGCAGGCGCGCCAACTGCTTCGCAAAGTGGGTCTTGCCGATGCCGGGGTCGCCGAGCAGCAGGATCGGCATCAGTTCGAGCCGGTCTTCGGTCTCGAGGCACAACGCGACCTGCTTGCGGATGTCGTCGAGCGGCGCTGAAAAGTTGGGCAGCGCGCCGATCAGATCGTCGATCGACGGCATCCGGTTCGGCTTGACGCAGAAACGCAGATTGCCGGTTTTCAGCATCTTTTCGTACATGGCGCGCAGTGCCTCGTTCGCGCCTTCGCCGAGATCGTTCAGCGCGGTCTCGACCTGATCGAGGTCGTACACCTGACTGAAAGATGCCACGGCGATTTCCTGTTTGACCATTGCTGTTGTCATCGCTCACCCCGTCTGGCTGGTCTTGCTGCAGCGGCTACCGTTCGGCGCCGTTTCAAGTCCAGTGTAACGACGACATATTCGTGTGCAAGCCAGCAGTCGTGCGGCTCTGCTGCTAACAACCGGTTGTTTTCAGGGACTCAAGCCCTCAACTGAAATGCATTGTTGCTGAACCTGGCCCCGTCTGGCGTGTCAGAAAAACGTTCTGCCCATCAGGCGTAAGATGACCGTCTGTCCATGCGGGCAGGTGCAGTGACCGGAGAATGCTTCTATGTGGAAAACCAGTATCCTGGCCGTGCTGCTCGGCACTTCGTTGCTCGCGAACGCGCAGCAACGTCCGGCGCAACAGGTCGTGCAGTGGCAGTTGCAGGTCATGCGCGACGGCCAGCAGATCGACTCGTTCGACGGCACCACCACGGTCGGCCAGGCACGCACGGATACCCATCACAAGGTGGTGCAACATAACGTCGGCTGTAAAGATCAGCCCGGCGGCAGTCTCGATCTGACGCGCACGCTGACCGTCTCGCCACTGCAGGCGGACGCGAACGAGGTCACGCTGTCGATCGAAGCGCAGGAAACGTTCGAGGAAGACGGCGCGCAGCAGACCGACACCGGCTGCAAGCTGCCGCCGCAACCGCGTCAGGTGAGCGCGAGCCATCCGGGACTGAAAGTGGCGGCGGGCCAGTGGGCGAGCTGGACGATCGTCGACAAGAATCCGAACCTGGTCTACCGCGTGAAGGCCAGCCTCGCGAATACGGCGACCAGTGCGAACTAGCCGAGCCTCTGCGAATGAGCGTGCAAACCACTACGCGCCCACCCGAACCCATCGATACGAGCCAGGCGCGAGCAACCCGCTGGCGACACGGGCCACATTAATGAAGCCCTCAAACAGAACACGTGGATAACGCGGCATGCGAAACCCCGAAGAATTGATCCGCGAAAGCATTGCGCCGAAGGACTTCATTGCGGTGAGCTGGAACCTGCACAAGGGCCGCACACCGCTCGGCTTTCAGGCGTGGCAGGCCATGCAGCGCTGGGTGCAATCCACTCACGCGGACGCGTATTTTTTGCAGGAAGCGATGGCGCGGCGCATGCCGTCGCCGGTGCTGGCGAGCAGTTTCGGCGCACCGGTCGCCGATCCGTTGAACGACGTGTGGCATTGCCAGGCCACCGAAATCGCGCGTGCGCTGGAGCTCGAAATTGCGCTCGGGCCGAACGTGTTCAAGCCGTCGTGGCGGCACGGCAACGCGATTCTGTCGCCGCATCCGCTCGATCTCGGCGGACGTTGGGACATCTCCGCGCATCGCTTTGAAAAGCGCGGGTTGCTGGTGGCGCGAGCCACGTTCGGCGGTCATTCGGTCACGCTGCTGTGTGCGCATCTCGCGCTGACGCGCTCGGCGCGATTGCGGCAGATGAACTGGATCGCGCATTGGATCGCGAAGGAAGCGCCCGAGGGTCCGCTGGTGCTGGCCGGCGATTTCAACGATTGGCGTAACGACTCGGTGCCGCTGTTCGGCGAGCACGGTTTGCAGGAAGTGGCGACGTTGCTCGGTGAATCGGGGCGCACGTTTCCGGCATTTTCACCGGCGCTCGCGCTGGACAAGATGTTCGTGCGCGGCATGAAGCCGATCGAATGGATTCAGCCGACGCAGGAGACGGCGTGGCTGTCGGATCATTTGCCGTATATGGCGCGCTTGCGGGTGGAGTGACGCGCGGTGGTGTGAAACAAAGACGGGCGACCTTATTAGGTCGCCCGTTTTTTTTGGCTTTGGCCACGAGCGCGTGGCGTGGTGCGTGGTGTGATGCATGGCGCGGCGTGATGCGTGGACTTGCGCCGCTCGCCTAGCCGCGTTGCGGCGTCCACTTCACCGTTGCAACCAGTTCCTCTCCCGCTAGCAACACACAGCCGCCCACCTGCTCACGCGGGCCGGCCGCATTGAAACAGTCCGTGGTATTCGTCACCGGTTCCACGCACAACTGCGGATCGTTGGCCGGCGCGTACACCACCATGTGATCGAACGGCGCGTCGGCGGTCATGGTCAGTTGACGGTGTTCGTCGGGCCACGCAATCGTTGCCTTGTGCGACCAGTTCGCAAAGTTATTGTCGAGATCGAACGCATCCGGCGACATACCTTCACGCAAGGCATCCACGGCGGGATGCGGGCCGAGATGCGTCGGCAGCACGTCGGCGTCGGCGTGCCACATGGCCCGCACGTCGGCCTGCACGCGAGTCGCCGCCGTGCGCGGATAGTACGGGTGATGCCCCATGCCGAACGGCATCGGCCGGTTGTCCAGGTTCTGCGCGGACAACGTGATGACCAACGCGCCGCCGCTCAGCGCAATGCGCTGCTGCGCGCGATAGCGAAACGGCCAGTCGCCGGGAATCCGCGCATCCGGTTCGTGTTCGAAATGCAAGTCCACCGAGCTTTCCGTGCGCGCGCCGACTCGCCACGGATGCCGCCACGCATTCCCGTGCAGCGCATGCGCAAAGCGCGTGTCGTTGCCGGCGAGATCGATCGTGACACCGTCGAACTCGAAGCGCGCGTCGCGAATCCGGTTGCAATAGGGGAGCAGCGGAAAGCTCGCCATCCGCAGCGGATCGCGTTCGGTGAACGCCGCCGATGTCGCCGGCCGCAGCCAATGCAATGGACCATCGGGCGTGACTTCGTAAAACGCGGCGAGCGCGCCGCCCACTTTGGGCGCAAGCACCGCGCGCAAGGACCCGGCTTGCAACGTCACAAGCGTGGGCGCAATGGCAGGATCGTCGAGCCACGCAAGCTCGTTAGGCGCCGCCGCCGTCGCGAGCGGCCGGTTCGAGTTCAGGGAAACGTCGCGCATGATCAGAAAAGGCGGGGCCTCGGACGAAGGCCGGCAGCAACGCGCATCGCTTGTCTCCTGTAGCGTGCCGCGCACTGCGCGCGGCCGGCGGACCCTGGAAGTCCGCGCGACCGAGAATCGCACGCCAAAGCGGATCGGTCAATATTATTAGTAATAAATTCACCAAAACACTGCCCTCATACGCGCATCACGCATTCCCAAATGGCGGGTTAGCGTGCGTTGCCGCGCACATATTATTAGTGGTACCGTCAGCACCACAATGCCTCGGCATGCTCCCGCTTTAGCGCCGCTGCAGTGCGGCCCGCACAATGAAAAAATCGACTCAACGCCGTCCCACCATGACCGACATCGCCAAGCTCACCGGCGTGTCGCAATCCACTGTCTCGCTGGTGCTGAACAACGCCACCGGCGCGAAGTTTTCCGAGGCCACCCGCACCAAGGTGCTGAAGGCCGCGCATGACCTCGGCTACCGCTTGTCGCTGCGCGAGGCGGTGCCGGCCTCGGCCGACGACCGCAATCTGATCGTCTATCTCGCCGACGAGATTTCCACCAGCCCGCATCCGGTCGTCAACGTCGACGGCGCGCGCGACGCGGCCTACGCAGCCGGCAAGATGCTGGCAGTCTATTCGACGCACGGCAACGCGGACATCGAAAAGCAGGTGCTCGACACGACGCTGTCCAACCCGCATGTGTTCGGCGTGATCTACGCGACCGTCTACACGCGCAAGGTGACGCTGCCGGCCGCGCTGTCGCAGGTGCCGACCGTGCTGCTGAACTGCTATACGAGCGAAGGCGGCGTGTCGTCGGTCGTGCCGGCCGAAGTCGCCGGCGGTCATCTGGCGACCGACTATCTGCTGCAGTCCGGGCACCGGCGCATCGGCTATATCAACGGCGAACCGTGGCAGGACGCGTCGAAAGACCGTCTCAAAGGCTATCGCACGGCGCTCGCCACCGCCGACCTGCCGTACGCACCGGAACTGGTGCGCGACGGCGACTGGAGCTCGGGCCTCGGCTTCGAACTGGCGCTCTCGCTGATGCGCGAAACCAATCCGCCCACCGCGATTTTCTGCGCCAACGACCTGACCGCGCTCGGCGCGATCGAAGCCTTGAAGCAACTCGGCCTGCGCGTGCCCGAAGACGTCTCGGTGCTCGGCTACGACGACCAGGAAATCGCCCGCCACACGCACCCGCCGCTCTCGACCGTCGTGCTGCCGAACTACGAGCTAGGCCGCTGGGCGGTCGAAACCCTGCTGCAGGAAGAACAGAACCGCGCGGCCGGCGCGCCGGTGCGGCATCGCATGGTGAAGCTCGATGGACCACTCGTCGAACGTGCGTCGGTCAGGGTAATTACCGAGGCAAAAAGGCCAGCAATTAATATTATTAGTGATTGACCGATAATAATTCCGAGTGGAATAATCGGCACGTCCGGTTGTGGCGGAACAGCGTCGGCCGGCAGGAGAAACACAAAAAGCAAATACAACCTACCTCACCAGGTACTGGAGGAAGACATGGCGTCGCTCAACACGCAGTCGCGCGCTCACGTGCGCAAGCAGCAGATTCGTCCGCTGGCGGGTTCGCTGCTGGCTCTGGCAATCGGTTTCGGCGTCGCCACCGCGCACGCCGACGACGCGTTGCCGAAGTTGCCCACCAAGACTCCGCTAAAGGTCGGCTTCGCGCAGACCGAAAGCAACAATCCGTGGCGTCTCGCGGAAACCAAGAGCTTCAAGGACATCGCGGCAAAGTGCGGCTGGCAGATGGTCATGACCGACGCCAACGGCTCCAACTCCAAACAGGTTTCCGACATTCAAAGCATGATCGCGCAGCACGTCGATCTGCTGGTGTTCCCGCCGCGTGAGGAAAAGCCGCTCGCACCGATCGTGCTGCAGGCTAAAAAGGCCGGCATTCCGGTGATTCTGGTCGACCGCGACGTCGATCAATCGGTTGCCAAGGCGGGCCGCGACTACATCACGTTCATCGGTTCGGACTTCATCGATCAGGGGCATCGCGCCGCTGACTGGCTGGTCAAGGCGACCGGCGGCAAGGCGAAGATCATCGAACTCGAAGGCACCACCGGCGCGTCTGCCGCGAACGATCGCAAGAAGGGTTTCGACGAAGTCATCGCGAAGAATCCGGGCATGACGATCATCGCGTCGCAAAGCGGCGACTTCGCGCGCGACAAGGGTCGTCAGGTGATGGAAACGCTGTTGCAGGCGCATCCGGACGTCACGGCGGTCTACGCGCATAACGACGAAATGGCGCTCGGCGCAATCGCCGCGATCAAGGCGGCCGGCAAGCAGCCGGGCAAGGATATCCAGATCGTCACGATCGACGGCACCAAGGGCGGCATGGATGCGATCGCCGCCGGCGAACTCGGCGCGAGCGTGCAGTCGAGCCCGTTCTTCGGCCCGCTCGCCTGCGACGTCGCGCAGCGTTACGCGAAGGGTGAAAAGGTGCCGACGTGGGTGAAGGTATCCGACCGTTTCTACGACAAGAGCAACGTGCAGCAGAACATGCAGTACGGCTATTGATTGATGGTTGACGGTGAAGCCTCCTGCAGCCTGGGAGGCTTCCTCGAAACAGCGTTGCAGCAGGACGTCATCCGCCTTTGAAAACCGTCTCCTCGGCGGGCGGTTGACGGGAAGGGTTCGAAGCGACGCGCCCGTGCCCGCACGGACCGTCGCTTCGCTTTTATGCGGCGTAGCATGATTCGGCGAGGTCGCTGCAAAGCGCTTCCGCCTGCAGCGCGCGTCAACTGCCGTGCAGTCCGCGCGGATCGTCGCAGACCGTGCAGCACTCGCAGCACATGCATCAGGAGGACACCCGTGACGCCATCCGCCACGCAGCCGCCAGACTCTCCCCTCAACGTTTCGCCGCTGCTCGAGATGCAGGACATCGGCATCAGCTTCGGCGGCGTGCCTGCCTTGCGCGGCGCCAACCTGAGCGTCGCGGCCGGTGAAGTGCACGCGCTGATCGGCCAGAACGGCGCCGGCAAATCGACCATGATCAAGATCCTGACCGGCGCCTATCGGCGCGGCTCGGGCAGCGTGCGCTTCGAAGGCCGCGAGGTCGATTTCCGCACGCCGAAACTGGCGCGCGAAGCCGGCATCAGCACGATCTATCAGGAGATCAATCTGGTGCCGTTCCGCTCGGTAGCGGAAAACATTTTCCTCGGCCGCGAACCGCGCCGGTTCGGTCTGATCGATTGGCGCGCGGTGCAGCACCGCGCCGCCGCGCTGCTCGAATCGTTCGGCTTGCAGATCGACGTGAAGAAACCGGTGGCCAGCTATTCGACCGCGATCCAGCAGATGGTGGCGCTGGCGCGCGCGGTATCGGCGGACGCCCGGATGGTCATCATGGACGAGTCCACCTCGTCGCTCGATGAACGCGAAGTGGAGCTGCTGTTCACGGTGGTGCGCAAACTGCGCGACGACGGCCGCGCGGTGATTTTCGTGTCGCACCGGCTCGACGAACTCTATGCGCTGTGCGACCGCGTCACCGTGATGCGCGACGGCCAGACGGTCGCGCAAAGCACGATGGCCGATATGGACAAACTGCAGCTCGTCACGACGATGCTCGGCCGCACGCTCGCCGCCGTCGTGCAGGACGACACCTCGGCCCGCGAAGCGAACCTCGCGCGCCGCGGCAAGCAGGCGCTGGCCGCCATCAATCTGAGCGCACCGCCGAAAGTGAGCGACGTCTCGCTGCAGGTGCATGCGGGCGAAGCGGTCGGCCTCGCGGGCCTGCTCGGTTCGGGCCGCACCGAAACCATGCGGCTGATGTTCGGCGCCGATCCGCTGGAGCAAGGCTCGCTGTCGCTCAACGGCGAAACCGTCACGCTGAAGTCGCCGCAAGACGCGATCGCGCGTGGGCTCGCGTATCTCACCGAAGACCGCAAGGCCGAAGGCATCGTCCCCGAACTGTCGGTACGCGACAACCTCACCCTGGTCTGTCTGCGCACGCTCACCCGAAACGGCATCGTCGACGTGAAGAAGCAGCAGGCGATCGTCGACCGTTTCATCGCGTCGCTCGGCATCAAACTGCGCTCCGCCGATCAACCGATCCGCGAACTGTCCGGCGGCAATCAGCAGAAGGTGCTGCTCGCGCGCTGGCTCGCCGCCGAGCCGTCGCTGCTGCTGCTCGACGAACCGACGCGCGGCATCGATGTCGGCGCTAAAGCGGACGTCGCGAAGATCGTGCGCGAGTTGCGCGACGCGGGACTCGGCGTGCTGCTGTCGGCCTCGGAACTGGAAGAGCTGACCGCCGTTGCCGATCGCGCGGTGGTGATCCGCGACGGCCGCACCGTCGCCGAACTGAACGGCGCCGACATGAGCGAGACCGCGATCATGGACGCCATCGCCTACGGCAGCGAAGGCCATTCGCAACTGGCCGACGCCGCGCAAACGGCGAACGCCGCCCATATCGAAGACGCGTTGGAGGGCGACCGTCATGGCGCTTAAGCTGCACACCGAATCGTTGCATACCGAACCGCGCCACGGCGAAAGCGCCGCGCAAATCAGCGCCGCGCCGCGCGTCAAAGCGGCCAGCACCGTGCAGAAATGGCGGCGCCTCGCGATGCAGCGCGAAGTCATCGTGCTGCTCGCCATGGTGCTGTTCAATCTGATCTTCACCCCGCACTTCTGGTCGCTGCAAACCTTCAACGTCAACATGACGCAGGTCGTAACGATCGTGATCGTCGGCATCGGCATGACGCTGGTGGTGGCGACGGGCGGCATCGATCTGTCGGTGGGCGCGTCGATGGCGATTTCCGGCGCGCTCGCGCCGATGCTGTTCCTGAACATCGCCGGACCCGCCGGCATTGCGCTCGCGTTCGTGCTGCCGGTGCTGGCCGCCGCGTTGTGCGGCGTGTTCAACGGCTGGCTCGTGACGCGGCTCGCTGTGCAGCCGATTGTCGCGACACTGGTGCTGTTCATCGCCGGACGCGGCATTGCGCAGGTCGTCACCGACGGCAGCCTGCAAGCGTTCAACACGCCCGCGTTCCAGTGGATCGCGCTCGGCAAGGTGGCGGGCGTGCCGTTCCAGGTGCTGCTGATGCTGGCGCTGGTCGCCGTGTTCGTGTGGGTCGTGCGTAAAACGCTGTTCGGCCAGTATCTGCTGATCACCGGCGGCAACGAAAAGGCCGCGTATCTGTGCGGCGTGCCGACCGCCACCGTCAAGTTGATCGCCTACACGCTGTGTGCGGCGCTCGCAGGCCTCGCGGGGCTGATTTCGATCTCGGTGAATTCGTCTTCCGATGCGAACGTGGTCGGGCTCGGTGTCGAACTCGATGCGATCGCGGCGGTGGCCGTCGGCGGTACGGCGTTGACGGGCGGCAAGGCGTATATCGGCGGCACGCTGATCGGCGCGCTGATCATCCAGTTGCTGCGCTACACGCTGCTCGCGCACGGCATTCCCGATGCGGCGGCGCTGGTGGTGAAGGCCGGCATCATCGTCGCGGCGGTGTATGTGCAGCGGCGTTCGCGCTGAACCGCAAGACAAGGCAAGGACTCTCCCGGACTCGATGCGATGAAAAAGAATCTCCCTATCCTGCTCGCGCTGGTCGGCCTCGTCGTATTCGGCCTCGTGCGCTACGACCATTTCGGCTCGGCGTACAACATCACGTCTTTCTGGCGCTACAACTCGATGTTCGCGCTGATCTCGGTCGGCATGGCGTTCGTGATCATCACCGGCGGCATCGATCTGTCGGTCGGCACGGTGGCGGCGCTGGCGAGTGTGGTCGCGGCGCTGACCAGCGTGTACGGCAGTTGGGTCGCCGTGCTGGCGGGATGCGCCGCAGGACTCGTGGTCGGCGTGCTGAACGGCCTGATCATCACGCGTCTGAAAATCCTGCCGTTTATCGTGACGCTCGCGACCAGTCTCGGCGCGCACGGCGTCGCGCTGCTGCTCGGCAAGAACGACGCGGTGTCGATCGCCGCCGATTCGAACTTCGGCAACTTCGGTCAAGGCGATCTGTTCGGGCTGCCGATTCCGGGGCTCGTGGCGGTGGCCGCCGCGCTGGCCGGCTGGCTGGCGCTGCGCAGCACGCGCTTCGGACGGCATTCGCTGGCCGTCGGCGGCAGCGAGGAAGCCGCGCGGCTGATGGGCCTGAACGTCGACCGCACACTCGTGATGGCCTATGCGGTGAGCGGCTTGCTGGCCGGCATGGCCGGCGTGATTCTCGCGGCGCAGTTCGGCGCGGGACAACCGAACGAAGGCGTCGGCTGGGAGCTGTTCGCGATTTCGGCGGTGGTGCTCGGCGGCACGTTGCTGAGCGGCGGCGAAGGTTCGATCGCGATGACGATTGCCGGCGTGCTGCTGCTCGGTCTCGTGTTCAATCTGCTGAACTTCGAGAATGGGCTGGGGTTCATCAGCTTGTCGGCGTACTGGCAGTCGGTGATTCGCGGCGTGTTCCTGCTGCTGGTGATCGTGCTGCAGGCGCGGGTGTTGAAGCAGCGCGGGAAGAAGCGCGTAGCGGCGCCGGCGTGATCAATCCTTGAAACTCACTTAGCGCCACCGGGCCTGGCTTTACGGAGGCGAATACGGCTTTCAGGCTATGCCTGTGTACCAATAAGATCCGCCCCAGATCTTATTGACGGAAGACCGCCGCGCTCACGCCAGGCCTGTCGCGGCCATCCCTCTCGCCACGCTGCGACCGCGCTTTTGCCAGTTTTATCAGCAGGGTCAATGCTGCAGCGCCCGGCGGCTTTCGGTATCATCGCGAACAAGTTGCCCGCGCGGCGCGCCTACCCGGCGCATGCCGGACAGCCGATGGCAGCCGCCCTGCGCGGCGTTCGCCCATCGCCGTTCCCTTGCTGAAGCGCGGCGGCTGCCACGCCAACGTACTTCGCGGCGCCCGACTGTATCAACGGCCGGCACCGCCGCTTCCTGGTCCGGCACCCGCTTCACCACGCTCAACCGCCGCGTCGCCGCCCTCGGGCAGCCGGCGCGGTAAAATAGCGGATTGCGCGTGATTCCCGACTCCGGGTGAACGCAGCATCGCCCTTGCCGTGCCGGCCGGCTCCAACGACTGGCCGCCTTTTTCGCACTATCCAAGAAGCCATGAGCAACCTGAACACACAGACCGTCCTGAGCGTCCATCACTGGACCGATACGCTTTTCAGCTTCACCTGCACGCGCGACCCGGCGTTCCGTTTCGAGAACGGCCAGTTCACGATGGTGGGCCTCGAAGTCGACGGCAAGCCGCTGATCCGCGCCTACAGCCTGGCGAGCGCGAACTACGAAGAGCACCTCGAGTTCCTGAGCATCAAGGTGCAGGACGGCCCGCTCACGTCGCGTCTGCAGCATCTGAAGGTCGGCGACGAAGTCCTGATCGGCAAGAAGCCGGTCGGCACGCTGATGGCCGACAACCTGCTGCCGGGCAAGACGCTGTGGCTGTTGTCCACCGGTACGGGCCTCGCGCCGTTCATGTCCATCATCAAAGATCCGGACATTTACGACCGCTACGAGCGCGTCGTGCTGACGCACACCTGCCGCTTCGTCGACGAACTCGCGTACAAGGAATACATCACCGACCACCTGCCGGCGCATGAACACCTCGGCGAACTGGTGCAGGAAAAGCTGCTGTATTACCCCACGGTCACGCGCGAGGCATTCCAGAACCGCGGCCGTATCACCGAACTGATCGAAACCGAAAAGCTGTTCGCCGACCTCGGCGTGCCGGGCTTCTCGCTCGAAAACGACCGCGTCATGCTGTGCGGCAGCCCGCACATGCTGCGCGACACGCGCAAGCTGCTCGACGACCTCGGGTTCGAGGAAGGCAGCAACAACGCGCCGGGTCACTACGTGGTCGAAAAGGCGTTCGTCGGTTAAACCACGCGTCTCGCCCCCGATCACGCGGCGCCGCGCCGCGGATCAAGCAAAAAAGGAGCCTTCGGGCTCCTTTTTTGTTGTCCGTTACAAAATGACGCCGTCTGTTTGACATTTGGCGTCGGTATTATTCCTACAAAATTCGCCGCTTTGTCATGTTGCAATACATCAACCATTGCGTGAAATGTAGGCGCTAACCCTTGGTGTGACTGCATTTTTTCTACTTTTGAGATATCATCGCCGCGCGTGATCAGACGAATAGATCACTCCTTTCGAAGTCCGCAGTTCATGTTACTGAATGTAAATTTCGTTACGTCGCACCGTAGCAATTTGTCCGTCGCACGCTGCGCGTCACGGTTCACCCCTGGAGGCTAGAGACCCGCATGCGTTCTTTCGTCTTCGCGCCCTGGATGCGCATCCGCTTCGCTGTCCACACCGCTTCCTGAGAGGGAAAGTCATGGATACGTCGACTGTCGTCCCTTTTTCCGCGCATCTTCCTTCGTCACCGGCTCGTGAGGGCTTCGACACGTCCGCTGCGGCCGCCGTTGCCGTCGTCAACGCTGTCGTGCCGCTGTCCGCTGCCGAGCGCGAGCTCGCCCAGTTGCGTGCGCGGGTCCGCGAACTGTCGGCGGAACTCGTGCAGGCGCAGGAGGCGGCTTGCCGGCATGTGGCGCGCGAGTTGCACGACGGCGTGGGCGCCGAGCTGACCGCGACGCGCTTCGCGCTTGCCGGCGTCGAAACCTGGCTGCCCGCCGACGCGCCGCCGCAATGCGCGGCCGCGCTCGCCGTCGCGAACCGTTCGCTCGACGCCGTGTGCGCCGCCAGCCGCCAGGCCGTCGCGGAGCTGCATGCGCCGTCGCTGGAAAGCGGCATTGTCGGCGCGCTGGCGCACTGGACCGGCGACTTCGCCGCGCGCACGCAATTGCGCACGAGCTTCGTCTGCGCCGCCGACGTGCGCCTCACCCGCCTGCCGGCCGACGCCGCGCTCGCCGTATTCCGCGTCGCGCAGGAAGCGCTGAACAACATTGCCAAGCACGCCCGCGCCGAATCGGCGGACGTGCGGATCGAAACCAGCCGGCGTCATCTCACGCTGATCGTCGCCGACAACGGCATCGGCCTGACGCGCAAAGCCCGCAGCCGCCGTGGCCACTTCGGCCTGAGCGGCATGCAGGCGCGCTGCGCCGCTTTCGACGGCACGTTGCGCGTAAGCGCCCGGCGCGTCGCCGCGAAGCGTGGCGAGGGCGCCGATGCGTCGCGCGGCACGCTGTTGCGCGCGCGCTTCGCGTGGGACGCGATGCTGGCCGACGCACCGTGCGCCGAGCGGCGCGCGTTGCAATCGTGAGCGTGCCGACATGAGTCTGCGCATCCTGCTCGCCGACGATCACGCCGTGGTCCGCCAGGGCGTACGTCAATTGCTGCTCGACCGCGGCGTCGCGCGCGAAGTCACCGAAGCGCAAAGCGGTGCCGAAGCGCTCGAGGCTGTCGTCCAGCACAGTTACGACGTAGTGCTGCTCGACATTTCGCTGCCCGACATGAACGGCGTCGAAGTGCTGAAGCGCCTCAAACGCAAGGTGCCGCGCGTGGCCGTGCTGATGTTCTCGATGTATCGCGAGGACCAGTACGCCGTGCGCGCGCTGAAAGCCGGCGCGGCGGGTTATCTGTCGAAAACCGTCGACGCCGCGCAGATGATCGGCGCGATCCAGCAGGTCGCCGCGGGCCGCAAATACGTGAGCCCGGCGATGGCTGAAGCGCTGGCCGACTACGTCTCCTTCGACGGCGAACAATTGCCGCACGAAAAGCTCTCGGATCGCGAATATCAGACGCTATGCATGCTCGCCTCGGGCAAACGGCTGACGGATATTGCCGCCACGCTGTCGCTGTCGGTGAAAACGGTCAGTGTGTACCGCACGCGGCTGCTCGAGAAAATGAAGCTGCGCAACAACGCCGAGCTCACTTTCTACGTGATGAGCAACCGGCTCGTCGATCTCAATCCGGCGATGGCCGGCTAAAGCGCCTTTTTCTCCCGCCCTGCTCTGCGCGCGCTGAATAGCGCGCCGTTCGGCGTGGCGAGTCGGTAAGAGAGCGATTCCCTCCCGCTTGCCCTGCATCGCGCGAAAGCTTTTTCGCGATAGATCGCACGACGAATGAACGTGTCGTGCGAATCCTATGCGAAGGGGATTTTTCGCCTGTTCACCGTACCCTAAAAACTACGTTCCAAAATGGTGCAGCGGCGTGCATCCGTTAAAATCGAGGGTTTCCCCCGACATTCGGCGCGCAACAACGCGTGCACTACTGGAGACCCCGCCAATGTCCTTGTTCCGCAAAAAGAGCGTCGAGCAGATGATCGCCGCGAGCGCTCAGAACGCCGGCCTGAAGAAAGCGCTCGGCGCGCTCGATCTGACTTTCCTCGGTGTCGGCGCCATTATCGGCACCGGCATTTTCGTGCTGACCGGCACGGGCGCCGTTCAGGCCGGCCCGGCGCTGATGGTCTCGTTCCTGATCGCAGCAGTCGCCTGCGGTTTCGCCGCGCTCGCCTACGCCGAGTTCGCTTCGACGATTCCGGTGGCCGGGTCCATCTACTCGTATTCGTATGCAACGCTCGGCGAGTTGGCCGCGTGGATCATCGGCTGGGATTTGATGCTGGAGTATGGGTTGGCAACGTCGGCGGTCTCGGTGGGCTGGTCGGGGTATCTGCAGTCGCTGCTGGCGGGGTTTGGTGTGTCGTTGCCGGTGGCGCTGACGGCCGCGCCGGGCGCGTTGCCGGGGCATGACACGCTGTTCAATCTGCCCGCGTTTCTCGTCATGATGGCGATCACCGCGCTGTTGTCGGTCGACATTCGCGAATCCGCTCGGATCAACAACGTGATGGTCGCGATCAAGGTGACCGTGGTGCTGCTGGTGATCGGCGTGGGGGTGTTCCATGTGACGCCGGCTAACTGGCATCCGTTTATGCCGAACGGCTGGAATGGGGTTTTTGGCGCGGCTGCCGTTATGTTCTTCGCCTTTATCGGGTTCGATTCGGTGTCGTCCGCGGCAGAAGAAGTGAAGAATCCGGCGCGGGATCTGCCGATTGGGATTATTGCTTCGCTCGGCGTTTGTGCGGTCTTGTATGTGGCCGTGGCGGCGGTGGTCACCGGGATCGTGCCGTCGGCGCAGTTTGCGAATATCTCGCACCCGGTGTCGTATGCGTTGCAGGTCGCAGGGGAGAAGTGGGTCGCCGGGTTTATCGACCTCGGTGCCGTGCTCGGCATGCTGACCGTCATTCTGGTTATGGCCTACGGGCAAACGCGCGTTATTTTTGCCATGTCGCGGGATGGGCTGCTGCCGGCGCGGTTGTCGAAAGTGCATCCGCGGTTTGCTACGCCGTTCTTTACTACGTGGCTCGTTGGGATCTTCTTCGGGTTGATCGGGGCGTTGGTGCCGCTGAATGTGCTCGCTGAGCTGATTAATATCGGCACGTTGGCGGCTTTCTCGATGGTGTCGATTGCGGTCCTCGTTTTGCGGAAGACGCATCCTGAGCTGCCGCGCGCGTTTCGGTGTCCTGGGGTGCCGGTTGTGCCGGTTCTGGCTGTCGCCTCCTGTCTGTTTTTGATGGTTAATCTGCAGGCGGTCACCTGGGTCGCTTTTGTGGTTTGGCTACTCATCGGGATGGTTATTTATTTCGGCTACTCGCGGCGGAATTCCAAGCTCGCGAAGTGAAGGGTTAGGGCCGTGCGGCGCTTTGGTTTGGTTCGGTTTGCCGCACCCGCTGGGTTGGCCTCTCCTTGATTTCTTTGTGGTCTGCCAGCGTTGCCCCTGTGCGGGGCGACACCTACTTTTCTTTGCCTGCCCTGCCGCAAAAGCAAGTGGGCAAAAGAAAGCGGCTCAAACCGCTAGCTCATAAGCGGGGCTCCCGCACAGTCACGGTAGTGGCTCATCTGGAATCCGTGCTCTCGCACATTCCGCTCTCGTGGCACAGCAGTCATGCTTCCGGCGGCGCTTCGCGCGCCGCCGCGATCTTTCGTCGCGCGAATTGCCTTCAATATATGTACGACCCCGTGATGGGTCCGCCCTGTTGAAATGGACTCGCGCCTCCCTCTCGGGGGCGCTCGGCGAAGCCGATTTCGACCTTCCATCCAGTTAGGGAGAGGGAAATGAAAGTCCAGTCAGCCAGCAGTCAAGCGAACGAACCCACTCATGCACCGGCAGCAGCCAGCGGCGGCCCGGGCGCCGCGCAGGTTGCGGTGCCCGCCGTGTTCGACATGTCAGGGCGCCGCCCATCTCACGTGGATATCCGGGCGGGCAACCCGGTGCGCGGAGAACCGGGTTCGCCGGGAAACGGGGGGGCGGCTGCCCTTCGGCTGCGGGGAGGCGGAAAAGGAATTCCGTGGGGCGAGCCTTCTACAAGCAGCGGCGCGTCCGGGTCAAACAACAGCGCGCGTCAGGCTCTGCAGATGCGGCGGTCGCAGTTGGACAATCAACGGCAGCAACTGGAGTCGGAGTTGTATAACGCGAGCCGTGAGATGCCTCTCATGCCAACGGTCGAGCGGACTTCATCCTCCGGCATGCGGACCATCGAAATCGGCACCGCCTACGGGCCGATGGGCAACCCCCAGCAACAAGCCGCAGTAGCCGCCCGCATGTCCGCATTGACACGTCAGATCAACGACGTAAAAAGGCAAATAGCCGACGTGGACCGAGAGCTCAGTTAGGCGCGACCAGGAGGCCCGGAGCGCAGCCACTGCTCCGGGCCTCCCCCGCACTTTTATCGGCATGTCGAGGTGGCGCCGGTGTGTGGGACGGCGCCGCCCCTCCTTGCCTGAAACCGCATCCCAGGCGCCCGCCTAAAAAACCCCTCATAGCGCCCCCGCCCGATTTGTGCTTTACTTTTCGGCATCCCAATAAAAACCGCAGTCCCACAATCGGACCCCGCGAGTAAAACCAAAACAAAGCAGAAAAACGGTCCGGTCTCACCTCACAGGAGACAGCTTCATGACGATCAGCATCAGTCTGACGGTGAACGGCGCCGCGATCAGCGCCTCAATCGACCCCGGTACCCTGCTTGTCCAGTTCCTGCGTGAGCAGCTCCGCCTGACCGGCACCCACGTCGGCTGCGACACCGCCCAGTGCGGCGCCTGCACGGTCCACCTGAACGGCCGCGCGATCAAGTCCTGCAACATCCTCGCGGTACAGGCCGACGGCGCAACCGTCACCACCATCGAAGGACTCGCCCAGAACGGCGCGCTCCACCCGATGCAAGCCGCCTTCAAACACTGTCACGGCCTGCAATGCGGCTTCTGTACACCCGGCATGGTCATGAGCGCGGTGTCGTTGGTCGAACGCCAGCCCGATCTCACCGGCGACGAGGTCCGCGCCCAGCTCGATGGCAATCTGTGCCGCTGTACGGGCTATCACAACATCGTCAAAGCCGTGCTCGAAGGCGCCGTGGGCATGAAGTCCGCCAGCTCGGCCAACGCAGCCGCCAGCAGCGCCGGCAACAGCGCAACCGCCAACTCAGCGGCCACCGCGCCCGCCACCGCCTGAGGAGCCGACGATGAACGCACCCGACACCCATCTGATCGGCGCTTCGGTCGAACGTAAGGAAGACTACCGTTTCCTCACCGGCAACGGTCAGTACACCGACGACATCGTCCTGCCGCAGCAAACCTACGCCGTGTTCCTGCGCTCGCCGCACGCGCATGCCAAGCTCACCAGTATCGACACCACAACGGCCCGGCAATCGCCCGGCGTGATCGCGATCTTCACCGGCGCGGACATGGCGGCGGACAACGTCGGCGGCCTGCCGTGCGGCTGGCTGATCCACAGCACCGACGGCAAGCCGATGAACGAGCCGCCGCATCCGATCATCGCGCATACGAAAGTGCGGCACGTCGGCGATCAGGTCGCGCTGGTGATTGCCGATTCAATCAAGGCCGCGAAAGACGCCGCCGAACTGATCGAAGTCGATTACGACGTGCTGCCCGCCGTGGTCGACACTGCGCACGCGTCCGATCCAGGCCAGGCCGCCGTGCACGACGAAGTGCCCGACAACATCTGCTACAACTGGGGCCACGGCGACAAAGCCGCGACCGACGCCGCGTTCGCCAAAGCCACGCACGTCACCACGCTCGACATCGTCAACAACCGCCTGATCCCGAACGCGATCGAACCGCGCGCGGTCAACGCGAGCTACTCGGTGCAGGACGACAGCTACACGCTGTACGTCGCGAATCAGAACCCGCACGTGGAGCGTTTGCTGATGGCGGCGTTCGTCCTGTCGCTGCCGGAATCGAAACTGCGCGTGATCGCGCCGGACGTGGGCGGCGGCTTCGGCTCGAAGATTTTCCTGTACGCCGAAGACGTCGCGCTGACGTGGGCGTCGAAGAAAATCCGCCGTCCGGTGAAGTGGACCGCCGAGCGCTCGGAAGCGTTCGTCTCCGACGCGCACGGCCGCGACCACTTGACCCACGCCGAACTCGCGATGGACGCCGACGGCAAGTTCCTCGCCATGCGCATCCACACGACCGCCAACATGGGCGCGTATCTGTCGACGTTTGCGTCGAGCGTGCCGACCATCCTGTACGCGACGCTACTCGCCGGCCAGTACGCCACGCCCGCGATCTATGCGGAGGTCAAAGCGGTCTTCACCAACACGGTTCCCGTGGATGCCTATCGCGGCGCCGGCCGTCCTGAGGCGACCTACGTGGTCGAGCGGCTGGTCGAAACCGCCGCGCGCGACATGAAGCTCGATCCGGCAGAGATCCGCCGCCGCAACTTCATCCGCCAGTTTCCGTACGCGACGCCGGTCGGCCTCACCTACGACACCGGCGACTACGACACCCTGCTCGCGCGCTCGCTCGAACTCGCGGACGTCAAAGGTTTCGCCGCGCGCAAGCAGCAATCCGAACAGAACGGCAAGCTGCGCGGCCTCGGCTACTCGTGCTACATCGAAGCCTGCGGTCTCGCGCCGTCGAACATCGCGGGCGCGTTGGGCGCGCGGGCGGGTCTGTTCGAAGTCGGGCAGATTCGCGTGCATCCAACCGGTTCGGTCACCGTCTTCACCGGTTCGCATAGTCACGGCCAGGGGCACGAAACGACCTTCGCGCAAGTGGTCGCGGACCGGCTCGGTATTGGGCTGGAAAGCGTCGAGATCGTGCACGGCGACACCGGCCGGATTCCGTTCGGCATGGGCACATATGGCTCGCGCTCGATCGCGGTGGGCGGCTCGGCGATCATGAAGGCGCTCGACAAGATCGAAACCAAGGCGAAGAAAATCGCCGCGCATCTGCTCGAAGCCGCGGTGGAAGACATCGAGTTCAAGGACGGCGTGTTCCGCGTCGCGGGCACTGATCGCACCAAGGCCTTCGCCGAGATTTCGCTGGCGGCCTACGTGCCGCACAACTATCCGCTCGACGTGCTCGAACCAGGCCTTGAGGAAAGCGCGTTCTACGATCCGACCAACTTCACCTATCCGGCTGGCGCGTACATCTGCGAGATCGAGGTCGATCCTGACACGGGTGTGTGCCGGATCCAGCAGTTCACCGCTGTGGACGATTTCGGCAACGTGATCAACCCGATGATCGTCACGGGCCAGGTGCATGGCGGGCTCGCGCAAGGCATCGGCCAGGCGATGCTGGAGCGCTGCGTGTACGACAACGAGAGCGGCCAGTTGCTGTCCGGCTCGTACATGGATTACGCAATGCCGCATGCGTCCGATCTGCCGGACTTCACCGTCGAAACCGCGAAGGGCACGCCGTGTACGCACAATCCGCTCGGCGTGAAAGGTTGCGGTGAAGCTGGCGCGATCGGCTCGCCGCCGGCCGTGATCAATGCGATTCTCGACGCGCTCGCGCCGCTTGGCGTGACGGACCTGCAAATGCCGGCGACGCCGCATCGCGTGTGGTCCGCGATTCGCGCGGCGAAGCAACCGTAAGCAGCCCATTGAAATCCTGAGCGGAGCATTCGACATGTATTCATTCGAGTATCAACGCGCGACGGATCCCAAAGCGGCCGTCGCCGCCCTTGCCGCCGACAGCAACGCGAAGTTCCTGGCCGGCGGTCAGAGCCTGTTGCCTACCATGCGCCTGCGTCTCGCGCAGCCGTCGCAACTGATCGACGTGACGCGGATTCCCGCGCTGAAATCGATCAGCGTCGACGCGCAAAAGGTGACGATCGGCGCAGCCGTCTGTCACGCCGACGTCGCGGATCACGCGGAGCTACGGCGCGTATCGCCGGGACTTGCGGAGCTTGCGGCGCACATCGGCGACCGGCAGGTGCGCGCGCTTGGCACGATCGGCGGATCGCTCGCGAACAACGATCCCGCCGCGTGCTATCCGGCCGCCGCGATGGCATTGGACGCGACCATCGTCACCGAGCGGCGACGCATTGCCGCGAGCGATTTTTTCGTCGGCATGTATGAGACCGCGCTCGCGCCTGACGAGCTGATCGTCGCCGTCGAGTTTCCCGTGCCCGAGTGCGCCGCCTACGAGAAATTCCGCAATCCGGCGTCGCACTTCGCGCTGGTCGGCGTGTTCGTCGCGAAGTTCGCGAGCGGCGTGCGGGTCGCGGTGACGGGCGCGGCGTCGTCGGTGTTTCGCGTGCCGGAGCTGGAAAGCGCGTTGTCGGCGAATTTCACGCCCGAGGCGGCTCGCGCGGTGACGGTGTCGGCGGCCGATCTGAACACCGACATGCACGCGAGCGCCGACTACCGCGCGCATCTGATTCCGGTGCTCGCCGCGCGCGCGGTGACGAAGGCGATCGGTTAGCGACTATCGCCATGGGCGGCTGACGAGACGTGCGGCTCCTGCACGCCGGCGTCAGCCGCCCATTCGTTCGCTCAATTCAGGACCACCATGCAGCCCGCTTCAATCGACGACACCCTCGCGCAACTCGCGAGCCAACGCTATTTCGCCAGCCGCGAACTCGCGACCGCGTTGTACCTTGCGCTGCGCATGGAGCGGCCGTTGTTCGTCGAAGGCGAGCCGGGCGTCGGCAAGACCGAACTCGCCAAAGCCGCCGCCGGCATGCTCGGTACGACGATGCTGCGGCTGCAATGCTACGAAGGGCTCGACACGGCCAGCGCGCTGTACGAGTGGGACTACCCGCGTCAGATCATGGCGCTGCGTCTCGCCGAAGCCGCCGGCGAACGCCCCGACAACGACACGCTGTATCGCGGCGAATTCCTGCTGAAGCGTCCGCTGCTGCAAGCGCTGATGCCCGACGAGCATCATCCGGGCGCGCGGCGGGTGCTGCTGATCGACGAGATCGATCGCGCCGACGAACCGTTCGAAGCGTTTCTGCTGGAACTGCTGTCGGATTTTCAGGTATCGATTCCCGAATACGGCACGGTGCGCGCGGCGCAGCCGCCGCTGGTCGTGATGACCTCGAACCGCACGCGCGAAGTGCACGACGCACTGAAGCGCCGTTGCCTGTACCAGTGGATCGGCTATCCGGAGCGCGATCGTGAGCTGGAGATCGTCGCCGCGCGGGCGCCGCAAACCTCGGCGGAATTGCAGCGACGCGCGGTCGATTTCGTGCATCGGCTGCGCGGCATGGATCTGTTCAAGGCGCCCGGGATTGCCGAAACGATCGACTGGTGCCGCGCATTGGAAGCACTGTCGGTGACGGAGCTTGATCCGCAGTCGGTGCAGAACACGTTGGGCGTGCTGCTGAAGTATCAGGACGATCTGGCGCGCGTCGATGCCGCGCAAATCGCGCAGTGTCTCGCCGCGCCGGGATAGTCAGCATGACGACGCCCGACGATACGCCCACCCTCGCCCGCAACGTCGTCCATTTCGTGCGCGTGTTGCGCGGTGCGGGTTTGCCGATGTCGCCGGCGCATGCCGTCGACGCGCTCGCCGCGCTGCACTGGATCGATCTCGACCGCCGCGACGACGTGCGCGCCGCGCTGGCCGCGTCGCTGGTCTCCGCGCCCGACGAGCGCGACCTGTTCAACGCCGCCTTCGACCTGTTCTGGCGCGATCCCGACTGGGAAGGCAAGCTGCGCGCGCTGCTGCTGCCGAAAGTGCGCGACGGCCTGCCGCCGCCCAAACGCAATAATCGTCTCGCCGACGCGCTCGCCGTGCGCGCGCCGCCCTCGCCGCATCGCAAGACCCCGCAGGAAACCGAGCAGCACGAACTGCGCGCGCACGCCACCTTCAGCGCGGAAGAACGGCTGCGCCACCGCGATTTCGATACCCTCACCGCCGATGAATGGCGCACTTTGCGTCACCTGATCCGCGGCCAGCGCCTGCCGCTCGCCACCGAACCGACGCGCCGCCTGAAGGCCGCCTCGCACGGCACACATGCGGACTTGCGCGCGAGCGCGCGACACGCCGTGCGCTCGGGCGGCGACTGGACCGTGTGGAAGTATCGCGCGGTGGTCGAGCGCAAACCGCCGCTCGTGTTGCTGCTCGACATCTCCGGTTCGATGAGCAGTTATTCGCGCGCGGTGCTGTATTTCTGTCACGCGTTATTGCAGTCGCGCGAACGGCTGCAGGTGTTTCTGTTCGGCACGCGACTCACCAACGCGACGCGCGCGCTGCGCGAGCGCGACCCCGACGTCGCGATCGCCGCGCTCACCGATCAGGTGGTCGACTGGTCGGGCGGCACGCGGATCGGCGCGGCGCTCGCGGAATTCAACCGTCGCTGGGCGCGGCGCGTGCTGACCGGCCGGGCCACGGTGCTGCTCGTGACGGACGGCCTCGATCACGAAGCGATCGACGTGCTCGATACCGAAATGGCGCGCCTGCACCGCTTCGCGCATCGGATCGTCTGGCTCAATCCGCTGCTGCGTTTCAGCGGCTTTTCCCCGAAAGCGCGCGGCGTGCAGGCGATCCTGCCGTATGTCGACGCGCATCGTCCGGTTCATAATCTCGACAGCCTGACCGCGTTCGGCCACGACCTCGCGCAACTCACGCGCGCGCCGCGTCCCGCCGTCGCCGCCAGGACCACCGCAGGAGCGCCGTCATGGAACTGACCGACACCCACACACTGCCGGTTTCGCAGCAACGAACGTGGGACGCGTTGAACGACACGGAAATTTTGCGCGCCTGCATTCCGGGCTGCGAAAGCATCGATCCCGACGGTGAGAACGCGTATCTGGTCGCGCTGAGCGCTGCGGTCGGCCCCGTCAAGGCGCGTTTCAAAGGACGCATGCAACTGACCGACATCGACGCGCCGAACGGCTACAGCATCGTGTTCGAAGGCCAGGGCGGCGCCGCGGGTTTCGCCAAGGGCAATGCGCGCGTCACGCTCGAAGCCGACGGCGACGCCGCCACGAAACTCGCCTACACGGCGAGCGCGCAGGTGGGCGGCAAGCTCGCGCAGATCGGTTCCAGACTGGTGGATGGCGCGGCGCGTAAAATCGCGGGCGAATTCTTCAAGCGCTTCGACGAGCTGGTGAGTGGCGAGGGTGGCGACAGCGCTGAAAGCTTGGACGCAGCCGCCCCGGAAGGCACCGAGCCAGCAGCCGATCCAACGGCGCAGGACAATACAGCACAGAATGAGGCCGCGGACGCCGAGTCCGGCGGCGACGCAACGAAAAGGAAGAAATCATGGACAGCGTGGATCTCGAAGTCCTGAAGTCCAGCGCACGTTGGCTGGAAGAGGGACATCGCGCGCTACTGGTAACGGTGGTGAAGACGTGGGGCTCGTCGCCGCGTCCCGAGGGCGCGATGCTCGCGGTACGCGACGATGGACTCGTGGTCGGCTCGGTCTCGGGCGGCTGCATCGAAGACGATCTGATCGATCGGGTACGGCAAAAGGGTATCGAGCAGACGCAACCGGAAGCGGTGAAATACGGCATCACGGCGGAAGAAGCGCATCGTTTCGGCCTGCCCTGCGGCGGCACGATCCAGCTCGTGCTTGAACCGCTGGCGCCGCAAAGCGGCATCGCGGAACTGTGCAATGCGGTGGAAGACGGCCGCCTTGTCGCGCGCGAACTCGACATGGCGACCGGCGCGGTGCGACTCGGCGATGCGCAAGCCACGGACGGCGTGCTGTTTGACGGTGAGCGTCTGTTGACGATTCACGGCCCGCGTTACCGGATGCTGGTAATCGGCGCGGGGCAGTTGTCGCGCTATCTGTGTCAGATCGCGGTCGGGCTCGACTATCAGGTGACGGTGTGCGATCCGCGCGAAGAGTACACCGAGGAATGGGACATCCCCGGCACGAAGATCGTGCGCACCATGCCGGACGATACCGTGACCGACATGAAGCTCGACGAGCGTTGCGCGGTGATCGCGCTCACGCACGATCCGAAGCTCGACGACCTCGCGCTGATGGAAGCGTTGAAGACGCCGGCGTTTTACGTCGGCGCATTGGGCTCGCGGCGCAATAACCAGGCGCGGCGCGAACGGCTGAAGGAGTTCGATCTGAACGATACCGAACTGGCCCGCTTGCATGGGCCGGTGGGCATTTATATCGGCAGCCGCACGCCGCCGGAGATCGCGGTTTCGATTCTCGCCGAAGTGACGGCGGCCAAGAACGGCGTTTCGTTACCGACGCTGCTGAAGGTTGAAGGCGCGAAGGCCGCGCGGGAAATTGCGGCGTCCGGTGACGCGACATGCAGCGTGTAGCGTTTGATGGCGCGTTAGCTTAAGCGCTCGATTGCCTCGTGCGGCGTGTGGCGTGCGGCGTGCGGCGTGCGGGGCAAGTCTTGCCATAACCGTTGCCACAACCGCCGCCGCCGCGCGAAGCAAGCTGAAACGCGGATTACATCAATCCGCACACCACGGCGGCAATCACTGAGCCACTCACCAGAATCACGCCCACCAGGCGGCGTTTGTTCAACTCGGTCCACAGCAGCACGCCGGTCAGCGACAGCAGAATCATCCCGCCGGCAATCGTATCGATCAGCAACACCCAGCCGACGCTCAAACCCACGCCGCGATGCAGATTGTTCATCGTCGTGAGAAACGAGTTGTGGGTGCGCTTCACCGCGACAAAGCCGTTGCCGACCCAGTACTCGGCCTGCACGTTCTGCGCGGTGCCGAAGATGCCGACCTGCCAGAACTCCGGCTGCATCGTGCTGCGGTCGCCCCACGCCACCGGATGCGCCGGCTCGCGCTTCGCCTTGCCCGGCTTGCCGTCGATCTTCAATTCGCCTTGTAGCCACTTCGCCATGTCTATCGGCGAACGCAGCGGTTTCTGCGGCACCGGAATCTGCATTTCCTCGACCTGCGGCTCGCCCGACGACACCTTCAGCGGCCCGCCCCGGTGATTCAGCAGGAAGCCGGTCGCACCGAACATCAGGCCCAGCACGGCGCCCCACAACCCGACCCAGCCGTGCACCTTGCGCAGCCACTTGATGAAGTTCGCGCGCCGTGAACGCTGGCGCCGTGCGGCCTGCTCGGCGTCATCCATCAGATGATGACCTCGCTGCGGCGTGTGCGCGGTGTATTGCGAGCCGCCGGCAGCAGCAGATTTCATATCGATCGAATCAGGCGCATTCACATCCAGGCTCCAGCTACGGCAAATTGATCGCCACCGGGCACGGCAACATCGCGCGCTCTGGGCAGCAGTAAAGGGGATTACGTACGAGTATCGAGAGGAGGTGCCGGACGACCCGGCTTGCGGTCCAGGGCGTCCGGCTGAAAAGCTGGCTGGCTGACAGTCACAGAGGAGGAGAAATGTGACGGTACGCTGGCGATGCCTTTCAATTGAGAATGGCTATCATTACACAAATAGGGCATTTCCTCAATCGCAGCGAGCGGCTACCGCTTGACATCTACGCGGCGCAAACCGACTCTAGCTGGCGATCCCGTCAACATTGCCGCCGGAACCTTATCCGCCATGCGCCCTTCTTCCGTGGTTTGTTTCGCCCTGGCGTTGTCCGGCTGGTTGGCCGGCGTTCCTTCGGCGAGCGCGAGCGTGCCAACCAAACTGGACGATCCCTACACGAACGAAGGCGAGACGCAGACCTTCACCGTGAACGCCGACGGCTCCTTCTCCAAGCTCGACACGATGACGCTGCGCGTGAACAACGAAGCCGGCGTTGCGCGTGTGGCGCAGCAATACGTCTGGTTCAATCGCAACATGGCGGACGTGCAGATCCTCGAGGCCTACACGACGACCGCCGACGGTGTGCGTCACGACGTGCAGCCCGAGCAGATCCGCGACGTGCAGGAAGCCCGTTCGTTCGACGCGCCGATGTTCCAGGACATTCAGGAAAAGGTAATCGTGTTCCCCGCGGTCGAGCCGGGCGCCCGCGTGCATCTCACCTACCGCAAGACGCAGAAGCAGCCCATCGTGCCGGGCCAGTTCAGCGACTTCACGCCGCCCGACCTCGCGCCGACGCACAACTTCCATCTGATCTACGACCTGCCCGCCGACAAACCGCTCTATGCCGACGCGCGCGGCTTCACCGCCTTGCAACCGGTCACGCGCGACGGCCGCACGCGCTACGAGTATCGCTACGACAAGTCGCACTTCAGCCGGCTGGAGCGCGGCTCGATTGCGTACGTGTCGTATGGCGATCGGCTGATGGTCTCGACTTTCCCCGACTACGCCGCGTTCGCCGCGACCTACCGCGAATCCGCGGCGGACCCGAGCGCGCACGACGCCGCCGTCACGCGTCTCGCGCAACAGCTCACCGCTCACGACCACACACCGCGCGACAAAGCCAAAACGCTGTACGACTGGGTTCGCCGCAACGTCCGCTATGTGGCGATCAATGTAGGGCGCGGCGCGGTGGTGCCGCATAGCGCGAGCGAGATCCTCGCGAACCGCTACGGCGACTGCAAGGACCACGTCGCGTTATACGGCGCGTTGCTCGACGCGGCCGGCGTGCGTAACGAGCCGGCGCTGATCAGCAGCGGCTCGATCTATACGCTGCCGAGCGTGCCGGGCTACGGCGTCATCAATCACATCATTACGTGGCTGCCGGATTTGCAGCAGTACGCCGATTCGACCGCGTCGAATGTCGAATTCGGTTTTCTGCCTTCGTCGGATATGAACCGGCCGACCGTGCTGGTCGGCCAGGGCGTACTGGCGAGCACCCCCGCCACCGCGCTCATGACGCGTAGCAGCGACCTGTCGATGAAGGTCGAACCGGATGGTTCGGCGAGCTTCACCTACCGGCTGGAAGCGGCCGGCGCGTCCGCCGAACAGGCCCGCGCGATGTTGCGCATGCAGACGCCCGCGCAACGCGAGGAATCGATTCAGGCCGAGTTGCGCAGCGCGAATCTGCGCGGCACGGCGACGCTCAGCACCAGCGACCTGAGCGCTGTCGACGGTCCGTTGACGATCACGATGAAAGGCACGCTGGAAAGTCTCGTCGTGCCGGGCGCGGCGGCATCGATTCCGGCGCTGACGAGTCTGGCCGGCGGCTTCGAAGCGGACACGCGCTATTGGCTGGGCGAACGTCAGCGCACGCAACCGTTCGTTTGCCACAACCTCACCTTGCACGAACACGCGCGTATCGAACTGCCCGCGAATTTCCGCGTGCTCGACATGCCGGAGGCGAAACGCACGCAAGACCGCTTCGTCGATTTTCAGTCGCAGTACACGTTCGATCCGCTCAGCAACGTCGTCACGATGACGCGCGAAGGCGCCACGCATTTCGACAGCGACGTCTGCACGCCCGACGACTTCGCGCAGATGCGTCCCGCGATGGAAGCGATCGGCCGCGACGTGCGCGCCGAGGTGATTGTTAAATCGACGCTGGTGGAATCGTCGAGCGTGGCGTCGCAGGCGCCGTGAAGCGCCGGCGGTCTCACACATCAATGCGCGCGCTCAAACCGGCCAGAGCGGTCCTTCCTGCATCGCGCCGATCTGCTCGCGCAATTCGAGAATGCGGTCTTCCCAATAGCGCTGTGTGTTGAACCACGGAAACGCCGCCGGAAACGCCGGGTCGTCCCAACGGCGCGCGAGCCACGCCTGATAGTGAATCAGGCGCAGCGTGCGCAACGCTTCGACCAGATAGAGTTCACGTGGCTCGAAGTCGCAGAAGTCTTCGTAACCGGCGAGCAGATCCGTCAGCGCGCGCGACGCCTCGCCGCGTTCGCCCGGCAGCAGCAGCCACAAATCCTGAATCGCCGGCCCCATGCGGCTATCGTCGAAGTCGACGAAATGCGGGCCCGCGTCGGTCCACAGCACATTGCTCGGATGACAATCGCCGTGCATGCGCAGCAGGCGAATCTCACCGGCGCGCTCGAATGCACGCTCGACGCCTTCAAGCGCGAGATTCACTACGGTTTCCCACGCGGTGCGCACGTCGTCCGGCACGAAGCGTTGTGCCAGCAGGAAATCGCGCGGCTCGTAGCCGAAGGTCTGGATATCGAGCGTGGGACGCTCGGTGTAGTTTTGCGTCTGCCCCACCGCGTGAATACGGCCGATGAAACGCCCCAGCCATTCGAGCGTATCGCGCCGGTCGAGATCGGGCGCACGACCGCCGCGACGCTCGAAGATCGAAAAGCGGAAGCCCTCGAAGCTGTGCAGCGTGCGGCCTTCGAACGCGCGCGCGGGCACCGCCGGAATCTCGCGTGCGGCAAGATCGGCGACGAATGCGTGTTCTTCGAGAATGGCGGCGTCGCTCCAGCGCTCGGGACGATAGAACTTCGCGACTACCGGCGGGCCGTCTTCCACGCCCACCTGGTACACGCGGTTCTCGTAGCTGTTGAGCGGCAGCATGCGGCCGTCGGTTCGTACACCGACGGTAGCGAGCACGCTGTCGAGCGCGTCGAGCACGATTTCCGGCTGGAGCCGGGCGAAGGGCGCAGCGCTATTCGCGCCGGCCTGGGAATCGGAAGTGTCGTCGTTCATGCCCGCATTGTGCGCCGCGCCGCCGTCAAAGACGAGGGCAACGGCTCACGATGCGGTGGACGGCGCCTGAGCGCAGGGTCGCCGCGCGATGGGCGCGCGGCTTACAGACAGCAAACGCGCAGACGGGCCAACGAGCCAACGGGTCGAACTCGAACCAGCGTCAATGAACCTGCGCACTCGACGGACGGACCTGCTCGCCCGTATCGATCAGATCTTCCAGGAAAAAGGGTTCAGTATTCAGGTGCTCGGACGTGCCGGGCTCGCCGGCATACCACGCCACCATGGCCATGTCGCCGAGAATGCGCATGACGATTCCGCGCGCGCCCTGCGGCACGGCGATATGCACCGATCGGACAATAGAACCGATTTGCATGATGTTTCCCCGTTCTCCCATAGCCGGCTTTATGATTTCACGCCGGTCAAGGTAAATAAAAACGCCGCCACGCCGATAACGTTGCGTACGCACCCAATCTTCTGCGCGTTTGACGCGTGAGAGGTTCGAGTCATTGTTCCCGTTTTGCGGGGCCGTGAAAAGCGCGAACTCGGGGCACTTGACCCGTCGTTTCGCCCTATTCCCATTACGCCGCGCCGGACCGATGATTCTTGGCGTAACGCGTCGTAACGAGCCCATCATAAACCCAGCTGGGGGGATATATCAAAAACGTGCATCGACACAATGATCCGTTGAATCGGCCCGGCGCGACTGCCGGCTCGCATCGCGGCCGTCACTGGGGTCGGGGTCGGGTTCAGGCTCGCCGTGGCTGCGGCGTCGCGGGCGCCGTCCTCGTCGGCTTAGACCGTCGCGACTAGCCATGTGGATCGTTCGCCTCGCGCTGCGGCGCCCCTATACCTTTGTCGTGCTGGCCCTGCTCCTGCTGATCGTTGGACCGCTAACGATCCTGCGCACGCCGACCGATATCTTCCCCAACATCGACATTCCAGTGCTCTCGGTGATCTGGTCGTATAACGGCCTGCCCGCGGACGAGATGGAAAAGCGCATCGTGCTCAACTACGAGCGCGGTTTGTCGGTCGCGGTCAACGATATCGAGCACACGGAATCGACCTCGCTGAACGGTATCGCGGTCATCAAGATCTTTTTCCAGCCGCACGCGAATATCGATGAAGCGCTCGCCGAAGTCACCGCGCTGTCACAGACGCAATTGCGCTCGCTGCCGCCCGGCATCACACCGCCGAACATCTTGCGCTACAACGCGTCGACGGTGCCGATTCTGCGGCTCGCGCTGTCGTCGGCCTCGCTCACCGAGCAGGAGCTGTACGACTTCGGCAATAACTTTCTGAAGACGCAGCTCGCCACGGTGCCGGGCGCGTCGGCGCCGTTGCCGTACGGCGGCAAGCAGCGGCAGATCATGGTCGATATCGACTCGCGCAAGCTGCAGGAGCGCAATCTGTCGCCCATGGACGTGGTCAACGCGGTCACCGCGCAGAACCTGATCCTGCCCTCGGGCACCGCGAAAATCGGCTCGACCGAGTACTCGGTGGAAATGAACGGCAGCCCCGATTCGCTCGCCGGGCTCAACAATATTCCGATCAAGTCCACCGCCAACGGCACCGTTTATATCCGCGACGTCGCGCACGTACGCGACGGTTTCCAGCCGCAGACCAATATCGTGCGGGTGAACGGCCAGCGCGCCGCCTTGCTGACCATCAACAAAAGCGGCAACACGTCCACGCTCGAAATCGTCGACCGCATCAAGACGATGATGCCGACGCTGCGCAATCTCGTGCCCGCGTCGCTGAACATCGATCCGGTGGCCGATCAATCGCTATTCGTGCGCGCGTCGGTGCAGGGCGTGCTGCGCGAGGCGTTGATCGCCGCCTGCCTCACCGGTCTGATGATTCTGCTGTTCCTCGGTAACTGGCGCGCGACGCTGATCATCGCCGTGTCGATTCCGCTGTCGATGATCACGTCGATCATCGCGCTCTCCATGCTCGGCGAAACCATCAACATCATGACGCTCGGCGGGCTCGCGCTCGCGGTCGGGATTCTGGTGGACGATGCGACGGTCGCGATCGAAAACATCAGTCATCAACTGGAGCAAGGCAAGACGCTTGAGCAGGCGATTCTCGACGGCGCGCATCAGATCGCGATTCCGACGCTGGTGTCGACTTTGTCGATCTGCATTGTCTTCGTGCCGATGTTTCTGCTGACGGGCGTCGCGCACTACCTGTTCATTCCGCTAGCCGAAGCGGTGGTGTTCGCAATGCTGGCCTCGTATTTCTTCTCGCGAACGTTAGTACCGACGCTCGCGAAATATCTGCTGCGTCATCACCATAAGGCAGTGGACGCGCATCACGCGCCGGCGCAAACGCGCAACCCGTTCATGCGCGTGCACTATGCATTCGAAGGCGGCTTCGAGCGGTTGCGCGAGCGCTATCGCGTGTTTCTCGAAGCGCGCGTCGCACGACCGGGTCTGTTCGTGATGCTGTTCCTGGTGTGCTGCGGCGTGTCGATGTTCCTGATGCCGTTCCTCGGCCGCGACTTCTTCCCCGCGGTCGACGCCGGCACCATCGCGCTGCATCTGCGCGCGAAAACGGGTATGCGAGTGGAAGAAACCGCCGTGGTTACCGATCGCGTCGATACGCGCATTCGCCAGTTGATTCCGAAAGAAGAGCTGCATTCGATCATCGACAACATCGGCTTGCCGGTGTCGGGCATCAACCTGTCGTACAGCAACACCGGCACGATCGGCACCTCGGACGCCGACGTGCTGATCACGCTCAATCCCGATCATCACCCGAGCGCCGACTACGTGCGCACGCTGCGCCGCACGCTCACCGACGAATTCCCCGGCGTGCAGTTCGCGTTTCTGCCGGCGGATATTGTCAGTCAGACGCTCAACTTCGGGATGCCGTCGCCGATCGATATCCAGATCGTGGGCCGCGACGTAGCGGGCAATCGCGTGTTCGCGGCCAATCTGCTGAACCGTCTGCGCAAAGTGCCCGGTCTCGCCGATGCGCGCATCCAGCAGCCCGCCGATTTGCCGCGTATTTTCATCGACGTGGATCGCACGCGCGCGCAGCAAGCCGGTTTCACGCAACGCGATATCGCGAGCAATCTGCTGATCACCCTGTCCGGCAGCCAGCAGACCACGCCGACGTTCTGGCTCAATCCGCGCAACGGCGTCAGCTACAACGTGATCACGGAAGCGCCGCAATACACGATCGATTCACTGCAATCGCTCGCCAATATTCCGCTGAACGCGAACGGCCGCAGCAATATTCTCGGCTCGTTCGCCACGATGACGCGCGAAGCCGGCAACGCGACACTGAACCACTACAACGCGCAGACCACCATCGACATTTACGGCACCGCGGACGGCCGCGATCTCGGCGGCGTGTCCGACGATATCCGCAAGATCATCGACGACGCAAAGGCCGAGTTGCCCAAAACGTCGAGCATCGAAGTGCGCGGCCAGGTGCAGACCATGAACGATTCGTTCTCGGGTTTGTTTGCCGGTCTCGTGTTCGCGATCCTGCTGGTTTATCTGCTGATCGTGGTGAATTTCCAGTCGTGGCTCGATCCGTTCATCATCATCACGGCGCTGCCCGGCGCGCTCGCGGGCATTGTCTGGATGCTGTTTCTCACGCACACCACGCTGTCCATTCCGGCGCTCACCGGCGCGATCATGTGTATCGGCATCGCGACCGCGAACTCGATTCTGGTGATCAGCTTCGCGCGTGAACGCCTGCTCGAACACGGCGACGCGACACGCGCGGCGATCGAAGCGGGCTTCACGCGTTTCCGTCCGGTGCTGATGACGGCGCTCGCGATGGTGATCGGCATGGTGCCGATGGCGATCGGTCTCGGCGAAGGCGGCGAGCAGAATGCGCCGCTGGGGCGCGCGGTGATCGGCGGTTTGACGATCGGCACGCTGGCCACACTGATCTTCGTGCCAGTGGTGTTCTCGATGATCTACCGTCGACTCGCGGCGCGGCGTTTGCGCGCGGCGGAACATGTGGTGCAGAAGCCATGACGTGCATCGCGGCGGCAATCGCAACGGCAAACATGACGAGAGGCAGCGCTGACTGCCCACGCATCTTCACAGGGGAAGTTTGATGGAAGCACATCGTCCGGACGGTTCCGGCACCTCGCACGAACCGGCGAAAAGCAAACGCAGACGATTGATCGCCGTCGCCGTGGCCGTGGTGGTGATCGCCCTCGCCGCGCAAGGCATCTGGTCGCGCCACGACGCGCACGCCGCGCTCGAACGCGATGCCGAACACGCGAGCCAGACCAGCGTGGAAGTCGTGCGGCCGCAGAAGTCGACGGCCGGGCTCGATCTCGTGCTGCCGGGCAACGTGCAGGCCTTTCTCGACACGCCGATCTACGCGCGCACCAACGGCTATCTGAAGAAGTGGTACGCGGACATCGGCGCGCACGTCAAAAACGGCCAGCTGCTCGCCGAAATCGACACGCCGGAAGTGGACGATCAACTGCGCGCCGCGCGCGCCGATCTCGCGAATGCCGACGCCAATTACGCGCTCGCGAAAAGCACCGCCGACCGCTGGACCGACATGTTGAAAAGCAAGTCGGTATCGAAGCAGGAAACCGATGAGAAAGTCGGCGACATGCTCGCGAAGAAAGGCACGCTCGACGCGGCGCGCTTCAATGTTGCGCGTCTGGAGAAGACGCAGTCGTTCCAGAAGGTCTACGCGCCGTTCGACGGTATCGTCACGGCGCGCAACGTGGATGTCGGCGCGCTGATCGACGCGGGCAGTTCGGGCGGCCCGGCGAAGGAACTGTTCCACGTCGCGCAGGCCGACCGCTTGCGGGTGTATGTGAACGTGCCGCAGGCTTACGCACAACAGGTGCGCGCGCAACAATCGGCGTTTCTGACACTGACCGAGACGCCGTCGAAACACTATCCGGGGACGGTGGCGCGCACCGCGGGCGCCGTCGATCCGCAACAGCGCACCATGCTGGTCGAAGTGGACGTCGACAATCGCAATGGTGATTTGCTGCCCGGCGCGTACGCGCAGGTGCATTTCGCGTTGGGCACGGGCGCGGCGCCGTTCACGCTGCCGGGCAATGCGTTTCTGTTCCGGCCGGATGGCGTGAAGGTCGCGACCGTGGACGCGCAGCACAAGGTGAAGCTGATCACGGTGTCGCTGGGGACGGACTTCGGTACGCGAGTGGCGGTCGCGTCGGGTTTAACGGGCAACGAGCAGGTGATTCTGAATCCGCAGGATTCGATCGTCGACGGAGCGCCGGTGCGGATCGTGCCGCGGCAGGGCGCGGCGGGTGCTTCGGGTGCTTCGGGTGCTTCGGGTCCAGCAGCGAACGGTGAAGGTGCGGCCGGTGCGGCCGACACGTCCGGTGCTTCCGGTGCGGCTGGAAACACACCGGCGGCGCACCCTGTCGCGAGTCCATCCGCGAGCGCATCGTCATGAATGCACCAACGCCATCCTCGCGCAGCGATCGCGCGCCTCAACGCAAGCGCGTCGCCTTGCGCACGTCGGCGTGGGTGTCGGCCTTGGCGCTCGCTTCAGCCTGCCTGCTCGCCGCCTGCACCGTGGGCCCCGACTACGTCAAACCACCCACCGCGACCGCCGCCACCTACAAGGAACTCGAAGCCACCGGCTGGATGCCCGCGCAACCCGCCGACACGCTCACGCGCGGCGCCTGGTGGAACGTCTACGCCGATCCCTCGCTCGACGCGCTCGAACAGCAGGTTGCCACCGCGAACCAGACCGTCCAGGCCGCCGAAGCGCGCTTTCGCGCCGCGCGCGCAACCGTCGCGCAATATCGCTCGACCTACTTCCCCGTGATCAGCGCGAACGGCGACTATTCGCGCGCACGGGGTTCGAGCAACGTGCTGCACAAGTCGACCGCCGGCCTCACGCTGAACGACTACCTCGTGCAAGCCGACGCATCGTGGGAGCCGGACTTGTGGGGCCGCGTGTCGCGCAGCGTCGAAGGCGCGAAGGCCGAAGCGCAGGCAAGTGCCGCCGACGTCGACGCCGCGCTGCTGTCCATGCAAGCCGAACTCGCGACCGACTACTTCGAATTGCGCGGCCTCGATCAGGAACGCCAGCTTCTCGACGACACCATCAAGGCCTACACGGAAGCGCTCGATCTGACGCAGCACCGCTACGCCGGCGGCATCGCTACCGACGCCGACGTCGCTCAGGCACAAACGCAACTGAAGACCACCCAGACGCAAGCACTCGATCTCGGCGTGCAGCGCGCGCAACTCGAACACGCGATCGCGATCCTGACTGGCCAGCCGCCTTCGACGTTTTCACTGCCGGTCGCACCGCTCGTCGCGGTGCCGGTCGTGGCCGCTGCGGGCGTGCCGTCGGCGTTGCTGGAACGACGCCCCGACATCGCGGCAGCCGAACGCCATATTGCCGACATGAACGCGCAGATCGGCGTGGCGACCGCGGCGTTTTTCCCCAGCCTGATTCTGTCGGTGACGGGCGGCCTCGAAGCGACCAACTACAGCCAATGGCTGGTGGCCCCGAGCCGGCTGTGGTCGCTCGGACCGGCGCTTGCCGGCACGCTGCTCGACTTCGGCGGACGCGCCGCCGTGAAGGAACAGGCGCGCGCGCACTACGACGAGAGCGTCGCGCAATACCGGCAGACCGTGCTGAGCGCGTTCGGCGAAGTCGAGGACAACCTCGCCGCGTTGCGCGTGCTCGAACAGGAAGCGGCCGCGCAGGACGACGCCGTCGCCGCCGCGCAGCGTTCGCTGGCGGTCGTCTCGAACCGCTACAAGAACGGCGCGATCACGTATCTCGACGTCGTCGTCGCGCAGACCACCGCGCTGACCAACGAGCGCAACGCGGTGTCGATCGCGCGCCGCCGGATGGCTGCGAGCGTGGCGTTGATCAAGGCGTTGGGCGGCGGCTGGGACGCGTCCGCGTTGCCCACCGACGAGCAGATCGTGCATCCGGCAACGGCGGCGAGCGAAGCGGCGGCGCACGGTTAGCGCACGGCGAGTGCCCGGCTCGCCGATCCACGCGGATTTTTCAGCGTATCCTTAACACCTTCGACTCACCCGCGCTCGCCAAGGAGATTGTTTCGTGACCGCGTCGCCGGAATCCCACCGGACTGCTACTTCGGCTGTTCCCTCTTCGTCTGACTCGTCCGCCTCGCCCGCCTCGTTGAGCGCGTCCACGTCCGACGCGCCCGACATCGCCAACCTCACCTACCTCGAACGCGGCACACGAGCCTACTGGCGCGCCAGCATCGCGCTGCTGTTCGCCGGCTACGCCACGTTCTCGCTGATGTACTGTGTGCAGCCTCTGCTGCCGTCCTTTTCCGCGGCGTTCAACGTGACGCCCGCGCAAAGCAGCCTGTCGCTGTCGGTGACCACGGCGGCGCTTGCGCTGGCTATCTTCGTCGCCGGTTTCGTCTCGGAAGGCTGGAGCCGTCACAAGCTGATGACGATGTCGCTCACGGTGTCGGCGCTGCTGACGATCGGCGTGTCGATCGCGCCGCAGTGGCATCAGTTGCTCGTATTGCGCGCGCTCGAAGGGCTCGCGCTCGGCGGCGTGCCGGCCGTCGCAATGGCCTACCTCGCCGAGGAAGTCCATCCCGACGGGCTCGGTCTCGCGATGGGCCTCTACGTCGGCGGCACGGCGATCGGCGGCATGGCGGGGCGCGTGATCACCGGCGTCGTCGCGGATCTGTTTTCATGGCGTGTGGCGATCGGCACGATCGGCGTGCTCGGCATTCTGTCGATGCTCGCCTTTCGCGCGCTGCTGCCGCCGTCGCGCCATTTCGTGCCGCGGCGTGGACTCGGTTTCGGCCATCACCGCAATGCATTGCTGAAGCAGTTCACGCGGCCTGGTTTGCCGTTGCTGTTTCTGCTCGGCTTCGTGCTGATGGGCAGTTTCGTGACGCTGTACAACTACATCGGCTACCGGCTGCTCGCGCCGCCTTACCGGTTGAACCAGACGGAGATCGGTGCGATCTTCATCGTCTATCTGACGGGCGTGGTCGCGTCGCCATGGTCGGGCCGCATGGCCGATACCTTTGGCCGAGCACGCGTGCTGACGGCGAGCCTGCTGTTGATGGCGCTCGGTCTCGCCCTCACGCTGTTGCACCCGCTCGCGGCAATCGCGCTCGGCATTGCCTGCGTGACGTTCGGTTTCTTCGCCGGGCACTCGGTGGCAAGCGGCTGGGTCGGACGCCTCGCGAAAGAGGCCAAGGGCCAGGCCGCCGCGCTGTATCTGCTCGCGTATTACATCGGCTCGAGCGTGGTCGGCTCGTATGGCGGCCACATCTGGGCCGACTATGGATGGAACGGTGTCGCGGGACTCGTCGGTCTGCTGCTCGTGATCGGCATGCTGGCGGCGCTGCGCTTACGCGGACGTGAACGCGAACACGCCACCGGCTGACGGCTGACGCTTCGATCCGCTCTGCATGGAATACCCGTAAAAAGAAAGGCCAGTGTAAACAAACGCTTCACTGTTTTCGTCCCATTTGCTGCGCCGCGCCAATCGCGGCAAGCCTTGGCGCGCCGGGTTCAGCGGCTTGCGAATAGCCGCTGCAGCGCCGCACAGCGCAGCGATGACGGTCAAACCGTCTCCTATACTCGAATCGAGCCGGGCAGTTGCATGACGCCAACATGGCGCCGCTGCCTAAGCCAGTATCAGGTTACGGAGACGACTATGACGACCTACTTCACGATCGGCGATTTCATCCTGGTGATTCCGATGGCGCTGGCCGGCGCCCTGTTTGTCGGCGCGCTTCCCTGCAAGACGGAGTTTCGGCACAACGTGCTACGGGTACTCGGCGCACTGATCGGCGTGATGTTCGCGGTCGTGCTGGTCGAAGGTCTGCCGGCGCTGGTCTAGCGAAACCGGCGCAAAAAAGCCGCCTCACGGGCGGCTTTTTCTGTTGCTGCTGCGGCGGCAACGACTTCGGCCTGCAAGCGCCGGGAATCAGATCGCCTGATCCGTCGACGGCTTTTCCCACAGGTTGATGCCACCTTCGGTCGCGTAGCGGTCGATCTCCGCGAGTTCGTCTTTCGAGAACGCGAGGTTCTTCAACGCGCCGACGTTCTCACGCACCTGCTCCGCCCGGCTCGCGCCGATCAGCACGGAGGTCACGCGCGGGTCGCGCAACGCCCAGGCGAGCGCCATTTGCGCGAGGCTCTGGCCGCGACGCTGCGCGATGTCGTTGAGCTTGCGCACGTGCTCGATGTTCTGCTCGCTCAAATGCTCCTGCTTCAACGAACCGCCGCCCGGCTTATTGACGCGCGCGTCTTGCGGCACGCCGTTCAGATACTTGCCGGTCAGCAGACCTTGCGCGAGCGGCGTGAACGCGATCGACCCCGCGCCGACCTGCTCCAGCGTATCCAGCAACTCGTGTTCGATCCAGCGGTTGAGCATGTTGTACGCGGGCTGATGGATCAGCAGCGGCACTTTGTATTCGGCGAGCAGCTTCGCCATTTCAAGCGTCTTGCTGGCCGAGTACGACGAAATCCCGATGTACAGCGCCTTGCCTTGCTGCACGGCAGTGGCCAACGCGCCGGCGGTTTCTTCGAGCGGCGTATCGGCATCGAAACGATGCGAATAGAAAATGTCGACGTAGTCGAGGCCCATGCGCTGCAGGCTCTGGTCGAGACTCGCAAGCACGTACTTGCGCGAGCCGCCGCCCTGCCCGTACGGGCCCGGCCACATGTCCCAACCGGCCTTCGACGAAATCAGCAGCTCGTCGCGATATGGCTTGAAGTCGTCCTTGAACAGACGGCCGAAGTTGGTTTCGGCACTGCCGTACGGCGGGCCGTAATTGTTCGCTAGGTCGAAGTGCGTGATGCCGAGGTCGAAGGCCGTGCGCAGAATGTCGCGCTGCGTGGAGATCGGCGTGGTGTCGCCGAAGTTGTGCCACAGGCCGATCGACAGCGCCGGCAGTTTGAGACCCGACTTGCCGCAGACGCGGTACTGCATGTCCGAATAGCGTTCTGAAGCTGCTTCGTAAGCCATTGCTTGTGTCCTTGAAGTTGAGGTTGCCCAACCAGTGCGGGCGTGAGGCAATCGCATGCTGCGGGAGGCGTACTTCGCGATGTGTCGCTCGACGTGTTGTCGACGCGTTGTTATAGACGGCTGGTCCGCTATGGTAGCCAATCGACGTGAACCCTGCAGAGGCCCAGTATGCGGGATGGACGATTGCTTGCACGTCCCCTACACTTTGCGCGGACCGAACTGATGGGAGAAGTAGATGGTGAAGGCGATTTCAATCGCGCTGATTGTCGGCGGTATCGTGCTGCTGTATTTCGGCGGTCAGGCGTTCAACTCGGTGAGCAGCGAGGTTTCGCGTGTCTTCACGGGTTCGCCGACGAATAAGGCGATCATGCTGATCGTCGCCGGCGTGGCGGCCACGATCGCCGGCCTGACCGGCGTCGCGTTGTCGGGGCGCAAACGGTAAGCGGCGATTAGCTGCCGGTGCGCGGCGCCTGGCTTCAGGCGCCGAGGCACCCGACGATGGCGCGAGCCGCGCCACGTGCTGGATCAACCACCCGGCTCAAACAATCAGAACGCCACCTCGGGCTTGGCCGCCGACCGGCTGCCCGGCAACGGCACGTTGCTCGCGCCGTGATAGGTGTAGACCAGCGAAAACTTCACCTGGTCGCTGAGGTTCTTGCCGGCCGAATGCAGCGTATTGCAGTGGAAGAACACCACGTCGCCGCCCTTGAGTTCGGGCGATACCGCGGTGCGAATCCATGCCTCGTTGTCCGGCAGATCGGAGCGGAAAAACTTGGCCTCGTCGAAGCGTTCGGAGGTGAACGACGCGTTGTGCGACTTCGGCACCAGCCAAAGCGCGCCGTTGTCGACCGTTTCGGAGCCGAGCGCCACCCACACCGACACCAGATCGTCGCGCTCGAACGACCAGTAACGCACGTCGCGATGCCAGCCGGTCAAGCTGCCGTACGCCGGATGCTTGGTCATCACGCAGTTGTGATGCGCGCGCGACAGGCGCGGTTCCTCACCGAAATACAGCTCCATCCAGCCGCGAATTTCCGGCGCGGTGGCCCATTGCGCAAAGGCCGGCGCGCGGCCATAGGCGTCCAGCAAGCGGCGCACCGTCTGGCCGCCCGGCGCATGCCTGGAATCGGGCGCGCCGGGGTATTTCAGATCCGCCTCGAACTCGATCGGCGCCGCCGCTTCGTGCAACTGGCGCAGTGCAATCTGCTTCAACTCATCGCAACGCTCGGGCGACACCAATCCGGGCACCACGACAAAACCCTGCTCCCGCAACGTCTGAATCTGCTCTTTCTTCGAATGAAGTGACATGGTGTTCCGTTACCGTCGACTAGCTGATCCCTCGATTGTAAAGCGGGCGCGATCGGACAGTGCGCAGTTTCGCGGTGCGGGAAGACGTAGCGCAAATCAGTGAATAGCCCGCTCGCCACGAGCGTTAGAGTGAAATCGAATTACTTCGCGGACGTAATGAACCGTGATCGGGTATTCCAGAATCAATCTGAAAATGCCTGAAGATTAATCATTCAATGCGAATGGATTAAGAATCCGCGATTTCTCGCAACCAATCCTAGATGCGCACCGGGTCACTCGCGACGCGGCAAAATGCCCGCACGTCAAACGGGCAAACACGCACGATAATCGGTCGCAAAGGGCGCGACCCCGTCGACGCGCACCATCGCTTTACTCCGTAAAAACCCCGATTCGCAGGGTAAAAACCGACTTTCTGACGTCATGAATCACGTGTAGCCTGCATACATGTTTAACGCCATTCCCGCACTAGCGCGCCGCATACTGGCCGCTAAGGCCAATATCATCGGCCTCCGTGCCTTTTCCGATCGAATCCCGGGCATTCGCGCCGTTCCTTGCGATCCTGTCATTGGCACATTTGCTGCTCTGACTGACGCACCTTCCGACACGCGACGCGTTGCCCACCTGTGAAGCCATGCATACTCTTCTCAATACCCGCCTTACCCGCGCCGCGCTGAAAGCGGCACGTCCGGCGCGCCGCCATGTCGTGCGCGCGCTGCGCCACCATGCCACGCGCACCCGCGCAATGGGCGAACAATGGCGCGATGCCAAAGCGGTCGACGGCATTCGCACCTGGTTCCACACGTTCTTCTCCGCGCTGCGTCTGCAAGGCAGTTCGCGGCGCTTTTCGCTGCGCACGCTGCTGCGCAAGCCGACGCCGCTACGCCTCGCCGCCCCGCAACTCGTGCCGGTTGCCGCGCCACAAAACACGAGCCGCCGTCCGCGCCGCATGTCGACGAACGGCAGCACCGGCTGGTTCGCGTTCGCGTTTGCGAGCCGTTAAGCGCGTAGCAAAACAGCTCGCCCCAACCAGCGCACCAGCAATAAAAAAACCCCGCCGGGCTCACGCCCGGCGGGGTTTTTCTTAAGCGGACAGCCCGCGCTTATTCAACCAGCGCAGCGACCGGTTCCGTACCGGCAGCTTCAGCGAGCGCCAAAGCCTTGTCCGTGGATTCCCACGTGAATTCCGGCTCTTCACGGCCGAAGTGACCGTAAGCCGCGCTCTTCTCGTAGATCGGGCGCAGCAGGTCGAGCATCTGGATGATGCCCTTCGGACGCAGGTCGAAATGCTCCTGCACGAGGCGCGTGATCGTTGCATCCGACACGCGGCCCGTGCCGAACGTGTTGACCATCACCGAAGTCGGCTCAGCGACGCCGATCGCGTACGACACCTGAATCAGGCAGCGCGAAGCCAGACCGGCAGCCACGATGTTCTTCGCGACATAACGACCGGCGTAAGCCGCCGAACGGTCGACCTTCGACGGATCCTTGCCCGAGAACGCGCCGCCGCCGTGCGGCGCCGCGCCGCCGTACGTGTCGACGATGATCTTGCGGCCCGTCAGGCCGCAATCGCCTTGCGGACCGCCAATCACGAAGCGGCCGGTCGGGTTCACGAGGAACTTGATGTCGCCCTTGATCAGTTCGGCCGGCAGCGTCGGCTTGATGACTTCTTCGATCACGGCTTCGCGCAGCGTGGCCAGTTCGATATCCGGCGAATGCTGCGTGGACAGCACGACGGTGTCGATCGAATGCGGCTTGCCGTCGACGTAGCGCACGGTGACCTGCGACTTCGCGTCCGGACGCAGCCACGGCAGACGGCCGTCGCGGCGCAGATTCGCCTGACGTTCCACCAGACGGTGCGACAGGTGGATCGGCAGCGGCATCAGTTCCGGCGTTTCTTCACACGCGTAACCGAACATCAGGCCCTGGTCGCCGGCGCCTTGATCAAGGTTGTTGTCGTGCGCGCGGTCCACGCCTTGGGCGATGTCCGGCGATTGCTTGTCGTAAGCGACGAGCACCGCGCAGCCGCGGTAGTCGATGCCGTATTCGGTGTTGTCGTAGCCGATGCGCTTGATCGTATTGCGCGCGACCTGGATGTAATCGACGTTCGCGGTGGTGGTGATTTCACCGGCCAGCACGACCAGACCCGTGTTGCACAGCGTTTCCGCTGCGACACGCGAGTACTTGTCTTGCGTCAGGATAGCGTCGAGGATCGCGTCAGAGATCTGATCCGCGACTTTGTCGGGATGGCCTTCGGAGACGGATTCGGAAGTGAAGAGATAGTCGTTTGCCACGTTTCAGACTCCAATTGTGTGGTTACGGTTGAGTTTCACGTAGCCAGCTTCGGGAGCCTTGAAGCGGCGACGCTTTAGCGGAATACCTTACTGGCTGGGGCCTATCACGTGGATCGGACCCGCCAGCTTCGCCCCGCAAGTTGTCTATTAACTCGGCGAAGCCCTTATTATAGCGGCTTCCTTTGTTTGTCACAGAGTGTCCACCCGTGTTGCATTTCGACCCGATCCAGAATTTCTTGAGTAAACCGTCGCTCGACGCCCTGAGCGGAGGACCGACATGCTGAGTCGTCTTGGCGCCCATCTGGCGATCGGCCTGCTCAAATTTCTGGCACTGCTGCCCTACGGTTTCGTGGCAAGACTGGGCGACGGACTAGGCTGGCTGCTTTATCAGATTCCCAGCAAGCGCAAACGCGTCGTCCACGTCAACCTGAGCCTGTGTTTCCCGGAGTGGAGCGCGGAGCATCGCGAAGAGATCGCGCAGAAACATTTCCGCCACGCGATCCGCAGCTACGTGGAGCGCAGCGTCCAGTGGTTCGGCTCGGCGGAAAAATTGAAGAAACTCATTCAGGTGGACAGCGAGGTCGACCTGCTGGATCCGGACATGCCGCCCACGCTGTTGCTAGGCGCGCATTTCGTCGGCATCGAGGCCGGCTCCGTGTTCATCAATTACTCGCTGCACCGGCAGTGCGGCGCGCTCTACCAGCCGATGTCCAACAAGGTGCTCGACGACGTGGCGAAGGCCGCACGCGGCCGCTTCGGCTCCGACATGGCGAGCCGCGCCGACAGCGCTCGCATCGTGCTGCGCTGGCTGCGCGACCGCAAACCGGTCATGCTGGGCGCCGACATGGACTACGGCACGCGCAACTCCACCTTCGTGCCGTTCTTTGGCGTGCCCGCCTGCACGCTCACTGCGGTAGGCCGTCTGGCGGAAGTCGGGCACGCGCAGGTCGTGCCGTTCATCGGCGAGGTGCTGCCGAACTACAAGGGTTACCGGCTGAAGGTATTCAAGCCGTGGGAGAACTACCCCACTGGCGACGACGACGCGGACGCCCGTCGCATGAACGCCTTCCTGGAAGAACAGATTCAGCTGATACCCGAGCAGTACTACTGGGTGCACAAGCGCTTCAAAACCCGCCCGCCCGGCGAACCCAGCGTGTATTGAACGCAGGCGTGGGCGCGTCACTTACAATAGCGTGATGAAACTGAAATTCACCAAAATGCACGGCGCGGGCAACGACTTCGTCGTGCTCGACGGCTACACCCAACCGGTCAACCTGACGCCGGCGCAGGTGCGCGCGCTCGCGGACCGGCATTTCGGCGTCGGCGCCGACCAGTTGCTGCTGGTGGAAAAGCCCACCATCGCAGGCGTCGATTTCAGATATCGCATCTTCAATTGCGACGGCGGTGAAGTCGAACATTGCGGCAACGGCTCGCGCTGTTTCGTGAAGTTCGTGCGCGACAAGGGTCTGACCGACCAGCGCACGGTGCGCGTGCAGGTGCAGAACGGCACCCTCACGCTGACCCTGCAGGAAAACGGCGAGGTGCTCGTCGACATGGGCGCGCCGGTGTTCGACCCGGAACGCGTGCCGTTTGCCACCAAGGGCCTCGAAGGCCGTCGCGAAGGCGCGGACACGCTGTGGCCGCTCGACGTGAACGGCACGACGCGCTGGATTTCAGTGGTGTCCATGGGCAATCCGCACGCGGTGCAAGTGGTCGACGACGTCGAAGCGTTTCCAGTGCTGGTCGAAGGCCCGGTGATCGAGCGTCACGCGCGCTTTCCGCAGCGCGTGAACGCGGGCTTCATGCAGATCGTCGGCCGTAGCGAGATCAAGTTGCGTGTGTTCGAGCGCGGCGCCGGCGAAACGCTGGCATGCGGCACGGGCGCGTGCGCGGCAGTCGCGGCCGGAATCCGGCGCGGTTTGCTCGAGGCGCCGGTGCTCGTGCATACGCATGGCGGCAAGCTGACCATCACGTGGGACAGTGCAAAAGCCGACGAGCCGTTGCTGATGGCCGGCCCTGCGGCGACCGTCTTCGAAGGCGAGATTGAGCTGGCCGATTAGTTAGCTGCCTGAATCCATTGACCGAAGCGCCGCCCCAGGGCGTCGCCCCGTAGTCCTTTAGCCGAAACCATGAACGATCGCGAAGTCGCCGAATATTTGCTCGCCAACCCCGAATTCTTCGCCGACCACGCGGAGACACTCGCGACCATCCGGCTCGCGAACCCGCACGGCAAAGCCGCGGTGTCGCTGCAGGAACGGCAGATGGAAATGCTGCGCGACAAGAACAAGCATCTCGAACGCCGCCTCGCCGAGCTGCTGCGCTACGGCCACGAGAACGACAGCATCGCGTCGAAATTCAATCGCTGGACCATCCGCGTGATGGCCGAGCGCGATCCGTACGCGTTGCCGCGCACGATCGCCAGCGGTTTGCGCGATATCTTCGACGTGCCGCAAGCCGCGCTGCGCGTGTGGGACGTGGCCGAGCCTTATGCGCAAGCCGATTTCGCGCGCCACGTCGGTGAAGAAGTGCGGATTTTCGCCAATAGCCTGACCACGCCGTATTGCGGCGCGAACACCGGCTTCGAAGCGGCGCAGTGGCTGGTGCCGTCCGCGAATGCGACGGCTGCCGCGCCTGAAGAAAGCGCGTCCGGCGCAGCGCCGTCCGAAGCCGCGCACGTCACCGAATCGATCGCACTGCTCGCGCTGCGCGACCCCGAGGGCAAGGAAGAAGCACCGACCTTCGGCCTGCTGGTGATGGGTTCCGCCGACGCGCGCCGCTTCCACGACGGCATGGCGACCGATTTCCTGACGCAGATCGGCGCGCTGGCCAGCGCCGCGCTGAGCCGTTTGCTGCCGCGCTGAGCGCCGATCGTGCAACCGATCCGCTACCGCCGCCCTCGCCGCTAAAAGCCCATCGTGACCGAAGCCGACCCGATCGCCGCCTATCTGTCGAATCTCGAACATGAGCGGCGGCTGTCGGCGCATACGCTGCGCGGCTATACCCACGAACTCGACGAACTCCGGTTGCTGGCCAAGGGCCGGCCGCTGCAAAGCCTGACCGCGGTGGATATTCGCGGCGCCGTATCCCGCGCGCATGCGGGCGGCCTGACGGCGCGATCAATCAGCCACCGCTTGTCGGCATGGCGCGCGTTTTACCGCTGGCTCGCCGGCCGCGTCGATCTGCCGGCCAACCCGGTCGCGACCGTGCGCGCGCCGAAGCAGCCGAAAACGCTGCCCAAAGCGCTGTCCGTCGACGACGCCACGCGGCTGATGGAAAGCCCGCCGCCCGCATCGCTCGAAGGCTTGCGCGATCATGCAATGCTCGAACTGTTCTACTCGTCGGGTCTGCGGCTGTCGGAACTGGTGGGCCTCGACGCCCGTTTCGCCGATGCCGACGGCTACCGCTCCGCCGGCTGGCTCAAGCTCGATGCGGCCGAAGTCGAAGTGCTCGGCAAGGGCAACCGGCGCCGCATCGTGCCGGTCGGCCGCAAGGCGCTGGAGGCATTGAATGCGTGGCTGGCGGTGCGCGACCAGATGGTGAAGCACGATCCGCATCCGCTGTTTCTGTCGGCGCGCGGCAACCGGTTGTCGCCGAACGTGACGCGCGAGCGCGTGAAACGCGCGGCGCTCGTCGCCGGCATTCCCGCCAACGTGCATCCGCACGTGTTGCGGCACTCGTTCGCCACGCATGTGCTGCAGTCGAGCGGCGATCTGCGCGCGGTGCAGGAACTGCTCGGCCATGCCAGCATCACCGCCACGCAGGTCTATACCGCGCTCGATTTCCAGCATCTCGCGCACGTCTACGACAAGGCGCATCCACGCGCCAAAAAACGCGACTGATTCCGCTCGTTGAAGCGGTTCGCAGTCTCCGGTTTCGCTTCACCCGCCGCGTGCGCCTTGCCGCGCGGCTTAATGCTCTGCTGACACCCTGATGAATATCGTTACGCTCAAACCGTCGAAAGAAAAGTCGCTGCTGCGCCGCCATCCGTGGGTCTATGCCAACGCGATCGATCGCGTCGACGGCAATCCCGCGCCCGGCGTCACCGTGCTGGTGCGCGCGCACGACGGCCGTTTCCTCGCCCGCGCTGCCTACAGCCCGCATTCGCAGATCCGCGCGCGGGTGTGGAGCTTCGACGAAAGCGAGCCGATCGATCACGCATTCTTCAAGCGCCGCGTGCAACGCGCGCTCGCGCATCGGCGGACGATGGTGCACGACACCGGCGCGGTGCGGCTGATTTTCGGTGAAGCGGACGGCCTGCCCGGCCTGATCGTCGATCACTACGTCGCCGAAGACGAAGGCCAGCGCAGCCAGTTGGTCTGCCAGTTCATGGCCGCGGGCGTCGAGGCGTGGAAGGACGCGATCGTCGCCGCACTGGCCGACGCGACCGGCTGCCCGAACGTCTACGAGCGCTCGGACGTGTCGATCCGCCAGAAAGAAGGACTCGAACAGATCACCGGCGTGCTGGCGGGCGAAGCGCCGTCGGACGCGTTGATCGCGAGCGAAAACGGCGTGCGTTACCACGTCGACGTGCGCAACGGTCATAAAACCGGCTTCTACGTCGATCAACGCGATAACCGCCTGCTCGTGCAGCAGCTCGCGCAGGGTCGCGAAGTGCTGAACTGCTTCTGCTACACCGGCGGCTTCTCGCTGGCGGCGTTGAAGGGCGGCGCCAAACGAGTGGTGTCGATCGATTCGTCCGGCGACGCGCTGGCGATCGCGCAGCAGAACGTCACGGCCAACGGCTTCGACGCCGAACGCGCAACGTGGCTCGACGCCGACGCGTTCAAGACGCTGCGCCGTCTCTACGATGAAGGCGAGCGCTTCGACCTGGTCGTGCTCGATCCGCCGAAATTCGCGCCGTCGAAAGAACACGTGGACCGCGCGTCGCGTGCTTACAAGGACATCAATCTGACTGGGCTGAAGCTGCTGCGCCCGGGCGGCCTGCTGTTCACCTACTCGTGTTCCGGCGCGATCGACTCCGAGCTGTTCCAGAAGATCGTCTCCAGCGCGGCCGCCGACGCGCGCGTCGACGCGCGGATTCTCAAGCGGCTCGGCGCGGGCGTGGATCATCCGCTGCTCACCGCGTTCCCGGAAGGCGAATACCTGAAGGGCCTGCTGTTGCAAATCGCCTGATCGCCCATAGCTTCAGGGTTATTTCGCGCGCCGGCGGTGCGGCGGTTGAAGCACCAGCCTGAAGCCGCCCGCCTGCACCGGCTTGACAGATATGTTCCAATAACCGGTCAGGCAGGGCTGCGCGCCACCGGCTGCCGCGCCCCGCTTCACGGCCCACGGCTCACGCTCAGATTCCGCAAGTTTCACGAACAACCAGATACAGGCGACCCTCATGATCCCAGTCACCATCCTCACCGGCTTTCTCGGCAGCGGCAAAACCACCCTGCTCAAGCGCATCCTGAACGAAAAGCACGGCTTGAAGATCGCCGTGATCGAAAACGAGTTCGGCGAAGAGAACATCGACAACGAAATTCTCGTGCAGGACACGACCGAGCAGATCATCCAGATGAGCAACGGCTGCATCTGCTGCACGATCCGCGGCGACCTCGCGCGCGTGCTGGGCGATCTGGCCGCGAAGAAGCAGGCCGGCGAAGTGGATTTCGACCGCATCGTGATCGAAACCACCGGTCTCGCGAATCCGGGTCCGGTCGCGCAAACCTTCTTCATGGATAACCAGATCGCCGACGAATTCCTGCTCGACGCGATCATCACGCTGGTCGACGCGAAGCACGCGAACCACCAGTTGGACGAGCACGAAGTGGTGCAGCGCCAGGTCGGTTTCGCCGATCGCCTGTTCATCACCAAGGCCGACCTCGTCGACGAAAAGCATGTGGACGCGCTGCGTCACCGCCTGCTGCACATGAACCCGAAAGCGGCGATCAAGGTCGTCAATTTCGGTGAAGCGGACATCAAGGAAATCTTCGACCTGCGTGGCTTCAACCTGAATTCGAAGCTCGAGATCGACCCGGACTTCCTCGCCGAAGACGAACACGCGCACAGTCATGCTCACGCGCACGACGAGCACGGTCATACGCATGCCCACGACGAGCACGATCACGCCGACTGCGATCATGACCACGGCAAGTGCGATCACGAAGGCCACGATCACGCGCATCACCACCACGCGCACCACGACGACAAGATCAAGTCGTTCGTCTACCGCAACGATCGCCCGTTCGATCCGAACAAGCTGGAAGACTTCCTCGGCGGCATCCTGCAGATCTACGGCGAACGCCTGCTGCGCTACAAGGGCGTGCTGTATATGAAGGGCGTCGACCGTAAAGTCGTGTTCCAGGGCGTGCATCAGATGATGGGCAGCGATCTGGCCGCGAAATGGCAGCCGATCGAGAAAAAGACCAACAAGATGGTGTTTATCGGCATCGAACTGCCGCAAGACCTGATCACCGACGGTCTGGACGCCTGCCTCGCATAACGCCCGGCCGAGGGCGCCGGCAAACGCCCGCGCCCCGACGGCGCTGCCGCGCGCACGACAGTGTGGACGCGGCACGCGCCGTGCTATCAGGCTCTCAAATACGCGTGCTGCATGACGCGCGGCGCGGCAATCCTCTGCGGAATACGAGCAGTCGGTAACCGAAAGCCCGCTGAAATGTCGCGCGTGTGAAAAGCGCGTGAAAACCCTGCTGTATTAAAGCGTGCACGACCATCGCTTTTTGGTCTGGCGCGCGTTATATTTTCGGGATATCGGCGCGCCGCCGGGGATTTTCGCGAGATGCGGTGCCGGATTGTGATTCAGTTACAATACGTGCCCACTGGAGAATGACAACGAATTGCCCGGTCAGCGCGTATCCCGCGCCGGGCCTGAAACGGCGCCGGAAAATCTTGTCCGGAAATACGCCGACAATGCCGGCTGGCAGCGCCTGAACAGGCGCGCTGCCGGTAAGCAATGCCTCAGGAGCATTTGAGAATCGGTTTCCAGAGGAGTTCGGTCCCGCATAGGCGCTGCGACGCCACGGCGTGTGGGCGCCAGGCGCTTCGGCGTCACGACAGTCCATCGTCGTCCGTGCCTGCCCTGCGCTCAGCGTCTTCAAGGCGCCTTTGCGGGCAATACGAAAGTGCGGGCACTATGTAAGAGTTTTGCCTCACATTGAAGAAGTAAGCCAGATGACGACGAAACGACTCTTGACCGAAGCCGAAATCCTGAAGATGAGCGACAAGGATTACATGAATGCGGATCAGCTCGCTTTCTTCAAGAACAAGCTCGAACAGCTGCAAGCGGACATTCTCCGCAATGCCGGCCAGACGACCGAGAACCTGCGCGAAACGGTAATCGTGCCGGACCCGGCCGACCGCGCAACGATCGAAGAAGAGCATGCGCTCGAACTGCGCACGCGCGACCGCGAACGCAAGCTGCTGAAGAAGGTGCAGCAATCGATCGCGCGCATCGATTCGGGCGACTACGGCTGGTGCGAAGAAACCGGCGAGCCGATCGGCATTCCGCGTCTGCTCGCACGGCCCACGGCTACCCTGTCGCTCGAAGCGCAGGAACGCCGCGAACTGCGCCAGAAGCTGTTCGGCGACTGAACGCCTGCGGCGCGGCTTCGGCTCCGCGCCCTCAAACGCTGCTTCGTCGAGAGGCGCACGGTGATCCGTGCGCCTTTTTTCTTTTGTGCGACGCTTTCATGCGTTCACTGCCAGCCCGGCGCCGCGCCGAAACACCGTTTTTTGGCCTATGCCTTTTGCCGGCTCTTGATATGACCGCGTACGCCCTAAAATAAACCGGACATGCGCTGCACGAGCGCGCGCCAGGCCGGTTGATCCCAGCGCCGCGCGCCGTCCGCTTTCAGGATTCATGCGGTGGCGCATTGTGCTGCCGCGTCCTACCCGTTTTGCAAAGAGGAACGCATATGGAGCAATTTCACGGCACGACGATCGTCTCCGTGCGGCGCGGCGACAAGGTCGCGCTCGGCGGCGACGGCCAGGTGACGCTGGGCAACATCGTCATGAAAGGCGGTGCGAAGAAGGTCCGGCGCATCTACAACGGCAAGGTGCTGGTCGGCTTCGCCGGCGGCACGGCAGACGCCTTCTCGCTGCTCGACCGCTTCGAAGCGAAGCTGGAAAAACATCAGGGCAACCTCACGCGCGCGGCCGTCGAACTCGCGAAAGACTGGCGCACCGACCGCATGCTGCGCCGGCTCGAAGCCATGCTGATCACTGCAGACGCAACCACCACGCTCGTCATCACCGGTAACGGCGACGTGCTCGATCCGGAAGGCGGTATCTGCGCAATCGGTTCGGGCGGCGCGTACGCACAAGCCGCCGCGATCGCGCTGGCTCAGAACACCGAGATGTCGCCCCGCGAAATCGTGGAGAAGTCGTTGGCAATTGCTGGCGACATGTGCATCTACACGAACCATAACCGCGTCATCGAGACGATCGAGTAAGGACCCACGATGAGCACCATGACCCCTGCCGAGATCGTCTCGGAACTCGACAAACACATCATCGGCCAAGGCCGCGCGAAAAAAGCAGTGGCCGTGGCGCTGCGCAATCGCTGGCGGCGTCAGCAGGTTGAAGATCCGCTGCGCCAGGAAATCACGCCCAAGAACATTCTGATGATCGGACCGACCGGCGTCGGCAAAACCGAGATCGCGCGGCGGCTGGCGAAACTCGCCGACGCGCCGTTCATCAAGATCGAAGCGACCAAGTTTACCGAAGTCGGTTACGTGGGCCGCGACGTCGACAGCATCGTGCGCGATCTGATCGAAATCTCCGTCAAGCAAACGCGCGAAACGGAAATGCGCAAAGTGCGCACCAAGGCTGAAGACCAGGCCGAAGACCGCATTCTCGACATTCTGTTGCCGAGCGCGCGCCCGGTCGGCTTCGGTGCGAGTTCGAGCGTCATCGACACCGCGGACGAAAGCAGCACCACGCGCCACACCTTCCGCAAGCGTCTGCGCGAAGGCCTGCTCGACGACAAGGAAATCGAGCTCGACGTCGAGCAGCCGCAAGCGGGCATGGACATCATGGGGCCGCCGGGCATGGAAGACATGACCGAACAGATCCGCTCCATGTTCGCGAACATCGGCGGCGGCAAGAAAACGCGTCGCAAGCTGAAGGTGAAGGAAGCGCTGAAGGTTCTTACCGACGAAGAAGCCGGCAAGATGCTGAACGAGGAAGAGGTGAAAGCGAAGGCGGTGCAGAACGTCGAGCAGAACGGCATTGTGTTCCTCGACGAGATCGACAAGATCGCGTCGCGCGCCGAAGCCGGCGGCGGTGAAGTGTCCCGTCAGGGCGTGCAGCGCGATCTGCTGCCGCTGGTGGAAGGCACCACGATCAACACCAAGTACGGCATGGTGAAGACCGACCACATTCTGTTCATCGCGAGCGGTGCGTTCCATCTGGCCAAGCCGAGCGATCTGATTCCGGAACTGCAGGGCCGTTTCCCGATTCGCGTCGAACTGGACTCGCTGTCGGTGAACGACTTCGAATCGATCCTGGTGTCTACGGACGCGAGCCTCGTCAAGCAATACCAGGCGCTGCTCGCCACGGAAGACGTGCACCTCGAATTCGCCGACGACGGTATTCGTCGTCTCGCCGAGATCGCTTATTCGGTGAACGAGAAGACCGAGAACATCGGCGCGCGCCGCTTGTACACGGTGATCGAAAAGCTGCTCGAAGAAGTCTCGTTCGCGGCCGGCAATCACTCGGGCAAGACGGTGCAGATCGACGCGGCGTATGTGGATCGCGCGCTGAACGAAGTGGCGGAAGACGAAGATCTGTCGCGTTACGTGCTGTGATATTGACGCCGATATCGCACCGTTGATTCGCGTGCGGATTGCTTGATGTAGATCAGACGCGAATCGCAAAAAAACGGGCTGCCCTTAACCAGGCAGCCCGTTTTTTTCGCCCCGCCGAAACGCCAGCGAAGCTATGACGGCTTACTGTTTGACCGGCCGCTTGGCCAGCTTGCGCTGCAAGGTCCGACGATGCATGTTCAACGCCCGCGCGGTCGCCGAAATATTGCCGCCGTGTTCGGCGAGCACGCGTTGAATATGCTCCCACTCCAGACGCGCAACCGAAAGCGGCGTGGGATGTTCGATCGCCTCTTCCGCCTGCAGCGCGCTCGCTTCGCTTTGCAGCGCCGACAGAATCGTCTCGACGTTAGCGGGCTTGGCGAGGTAGTTGTCCGCGCCGTCTTTCACCGCCTGCACCGCCGTGGCGATACTGGCGTAGCCGGTCAGCACCAGCATGCGCGCGTCGGGCTGCAGATCACGTAAAGGCGCGACGAGCGTCAGACCGGAGTCGCTGCCGAGATGCAAATCCACCGTGATCTGGCTGAACTTCTGCTGATTCGCCAGCTTGATCGCCTCGTCCGCGTTGTGCGCTTCGCTCACCGTATAACCGCGCCGCGTCAGACCGCGAGCGAGGATGCCGGAGAACACCTCATCGTCGTCGATCACCAGAAAATTCATTTCGCTCATGCCTGTTTCTCCGTGTTGGATGGCGCGCTGCCTTGACGGCCCACGCCTGATAATTTGCGCCCGGCGAGCGGCAGCTTCAGAAGCGCTCGCGTGCCACGCGGCTTGATCGGGCTGACGTCGGTCAGTTCGATCGACCCTCTCAAACGCGCCGCCGCCGAAAAAGCCAGATAGAGACCCACGCCGTGTCCGCCTTGCGTGCTCTCCACCGGCATCGCGCCGAGCGAGCCACGCAGCGCGGCGGGAATGCCGGGGCCCGCGTCGCAGACTTCAAACACGATCTGGTCGCCGCGCGCCGCCAGCGTGCAGGCCAGTGTCACGTGATCGCGGCTTGCACGCGCGGCGTTGTCGAGCAGAATCGTGAGAATCTGACTCACGGCTACCGTATCGTCAAGACTGACCTCGGGCGGCGGCACACCGATCCGCTCGAATTTCACATGCGGATGACGCAAGCGCCACTGCTCGCCGAACGATTCGAGCCATTCGCCGACCGGCTGCCGGCTCGTGGTCGTCGAGGCACGGCTGCGCAATCTGGCCAGCGCCGACGTGCACAGCGACATCTGCTGCTCGAGCAACTCGATGTCGGCGCTGTAGGGCGCGAGCCCTTTGTCGGTACGTGCCGCGTCACGCAATTCTTCGGACAACATTGCAATTGTAGACAGTGGCGTGCCGATTTCGTGCGCGACGGTGGCCGCCTGCACACCCAGTGCGACCGCGCGCTCGTCATGAAGCAAGCGCTGCTGCGCATCTCCGAGCGCTGCGTCACGTAGTCGCAGCGCGCGCGACATACGTGCAACGAACCATGCAATCAGCCCCACGCTGACCATGAAGTTCACCCACATGCCGGCGCGGTAGTAGTCGAACAGGTTCGCGGGGTTGTCGAGATTGAGCGGCACGGAATCGAAACCGAGTACCGCGTAGCAGGCCACGGCGAATGCCGCGAGCCACGCCATCAGATGCCATGGCAGCACCGCCGCGGCAATGGCCAGCGAAGGCAGATAGAGCGATACAAACGGATTGGTGGTGCCGCCCGAGAGGAACAGCAGCGCGGACAACGCGCCCAGATCGACCCAGATCTGGCCGAACAGCTCCATGTTGGATTCGGGCCGTTGCTGCGAAACCCGCCACCACGTGAGTCCGTTGAAGATCACTTCGAGCGCGATCACGAGCAGCATGGCGGGCAACGGCAGGTGCACGCCGATAAAGATCTGCACGACCGCGATGGTCACTAGCTGTCCGATGATGGCCAGACTACGCAGCCAGAACAGATGACCCAGATTGACGCGACCGGTGTTGGTTATTCGATGCATGACTTGAGTGTACCTGTTCAGACTAGTCCGACTTACTGCGCAGCCTCGCGTCGGTACCATGGATTTTTTGCGATAGCGACGCTCGGACCGATCCTTCGGCATCGGCTCTTCCGGCGCACCACTCTTCCATGCTACCTACCTCCGACTGCGAGGCTGATGTCTCATCAGCTTTCCTGAATTTTCTGCGGCATGCTGCCGCAGCGCGCCAAAACGGCACGGCCCATACCGAAGCCCAATGGCTCGACGCCGCGGGCCAGTTGCATCCGCTCGACGACGAATCGCTTGAAACGCTCACCGCCACGTTGCTTGCGCAGGCCCGTCACGGCGAGGCGATCGAACTCGCCGCCATTATTGCCCAACTCGATTCGCGTCGCGCTTTAACGCATTTCCGTCTCGGCTACGTTTTGCAAATGGCGAACCGGCATGGCGAGGCGATTGCCGCTTACCGCCGCGCACTTGCCATCGATCCGACTTTGCCCCGGCTGCGCAGCAATCTCGCCGGTGCATTGATGCTGACCGGTGGCAACCCGAGCGAACAGCTCGCGCTGCTGGAAAGCGCGGTGCGAGACGAACCCGACGAGGGCGATGCGTGGACGAATCTCACGCATGCGTGTCGCACCGGCATGAACCTGCCGCGTGCGCTTGAAGCCGGCGCGAGAGCCGTGCAATGTGCGCCGCTCAGCCCGCTGGCGCTCAACAACTATGCGCTGGCTCTACGCGAAGCGCAACGCTGGGCAGAGGCCGAACAGGCCACCCAAACCGCCTGCGCGATCGCCCCCTCGAATGCGACGATGCGCTCGAATCTCGCGATGCTGCAATTGATGCGCGGCGATTGCCCAAACGGCTGGCAGTCGCACGAGGCTCGCTGGGACGGCTCGGCGGAACTCGGCGGCAACCGGCCCGCGATACCGGCGCCGACTTGGCGCGGCGAACCGCTCGCCGGAAAAACGCTGCTGGTGTGGGGCGAACAAGGCATGGGCGACGTGCTGCAGTTCAGCCGCTATATCCCGATGCTGGCCGACCGCGTGCATCGCGAAGGCGGGCGCGTGATCTGGAATTCGTTTCCGCAGATGGGCGCACTGCTCGCGCGCAGCCTCGGTCGGCACGCGGACGGTTACTCAACCGGCGTCGATCTGGAATCGCTGCGGCCGTTCGACTATGAGATTCCGTTGCTCAGCCTGCCGTTGATCTTCGGCACGCGTGCCGAGACGATTCCGGCTGCCGCTCGATATCTGCATGCGGACGCCGCGGCCAGCCAGTCGTGGCGTCATAGGCTGGCTGGCGAAACGCGGTTGAAAGTCGGACTGACATGGACCGGCAGCCTCGGCCATCAGCGCAATCCATTCCGGCGGGTTGGCTGGGAACGCTGCGCGGCTCATTTCGGCGGAATGCAAAACGTGGCGTTCTATTCGTTGCAGCCGGGTGCTGAGGCCGACGTGGCGGCAGCTCGAAACGCCGGTTTGCCCATGACCGACTACACCGCTGAATTTGCCACCTTCGACGACACCGCCGCCTTCGTGAGCGCGCTCGACCTCGTCATCACCGTGTGCACGTCGACGGCGCATTTGAGCGGCGCGCTCGGCCAGCGCACCTGGGTGCTGCTCGACGTCAATCCGCACTGGGTCTGGCTGCTCGATCGCCGCGACAGCCCCTGGTATCCGAGCGCCACGCTGTACCGGCAACCGCAGTTTGGTCTGTGGGAACCGCCGCTGGAGGCCGTCGCCCGCGACCTGAGCGCGCTCGCGGCGGGGTATCGCGCGTTATAAGTGCGTTATGGGCAGGCCGCAAGCGGGCCAAAAGCGCTTCGTAAGCGGGCTATCGACGAATCGTCCGCGAATCCTGGGCTCTGTCGTCAACCCGCCGCCGTTCCCACAACCTCACGTCAAAGCACCACCGGGCGGCCGCGCCTGAGTCGCTCGCGCAATCTCCGCCGCGAGGCACTCCGGACACAAGCATCCGCCGGCCGGATCCAGCCGCTCCGCCGGCAACGACGGCATCTCGCGGCACCAGCAGTCGAACGGCTGCGCATGCCTCGAACAATCGAACGCGTTACCGCAGCGCGGACAGCGCGCGCTGCTTTCGTTGCGGGAGGCGGACGGTTTCATGGCAGGGTCGGATAAACGCGCTGAATCGGGCATCGATCCGTAGATGATGCCACTACCGGCGAAGCGCTGTTAGTCGTCCATTCGGCTAATACACAAACGCCTTCGAACCGCGTTAGGCTTGATGGTCGGCCGGCATTCGCGGGCCGTCATGGCGCAGTGCGCAAAAAGCCGCGCCGCCCGCCACCGGCGCCGCTGTCGAAAACCCTGTTGCAGCGCGCCAGTCCTGTACAATTCGCCGTGTTTTAACTGTTCCGTGCCTGAGCCTGCCGCCATGTCCGAGCTTCCCGACCTTTCGCAGATCGCGCCCACCCTGAAGGCTGAAATCCTGGCCGAGGCGCTGCCTTACATTCGTCAATATCACGGTAAGACCGTGGTGATCAAATACGGCGGCAACGCCATGACCGAGGAGCGTCTCAAGCAGGGCTTCGCGCGCGACGTGATTCTGCTGAAGCTGGTCGGTATCAATCCGGTTATCGTCCACGGCGGCGGTCCGCAAATCGACACGGCGCTGAAGAAGATCGGCAAACAGGGCACGTTCATCCAGGGCATGCGCGTCACCGACGAAGAGACGATGGAAGTCGTCGAATGGGTACTCGGCGGCGAAGTGCAGCAAGACATCGTCACGCTGATCAACCATTTCGGCGGCCACGCGGTCGGCCTCACCGGCAAAGACGGCGGCCTGATCCACGCGCGCAAGATGCTGATGCCGGATCGCGACAACCCGGGCCAGTACGTCGACATCGGCCAGGTCGGCGAGGTCGAGGCGATCAATCCGGCGGTGGTGAAGGCGCTGCAAGACGACGCGTTCATCCCGGTCATCTCGCCGATCGGCTTCGGCGAAGACGGCCTGTCGTACAACATCAACGCGGATCTGGTCGCGGGCAAACTGGCGGTCGTCCTGAACGCCGAAAAGCTCGTGATGATGACCAACATTCCCGGCGTGATGGATAAAGAAGGCAACTTGCTGACCGATCTGTCCGCGCGCGAAATCGACGGTCTGTTCGCCGACGGCACGATCTCCGGCGGCATGCTGCCGAAAATTTCGTCGGCGCTGGACGCGGCCAAGAGCGGCGTGCGTTCGGTGCACATTATCGACGGTCGCATCGAGCACTCGGTGCTGCTGGAAATTCTCACCGAACAGCCGTTCGGCACGATGATCCGTTCGCATTGATTCCTGCCTCAATCCCGGCACATAGCGCACGTCTTAACGGCGTGCACTATGTGCCGTGCAGTCGTTCCGCAGTCGCGCGCTTTACAGCCGCACTCACAGCCGCACCCGCATTCGTCTTCACAGCCAGCCGCCTTCACAACGACGGCGACCCGCAACGCGCCAGCAAGGCGCGCCAGCACACTCCCATTCTTATCTCGCCGCCGGCGCCACGAACCGCAAACGTTCGTTGCCTGACGCGACACTTCGCGCCTGAACGGCGCCGCACCTCATGCGCACTCCCACTTCGCGGCGCCGCCGTCCGCATATCGCCGGTGGCAAACCGGTCTGGTTGTTCGATCTCGACAACACCCTGCACCACGCCTCGCACGCCATCTTTCCGGCGATCAATCAGGGCATGAATCGGTACATCATCGACACGCTAAAGGTGGATGTCGATGAAGCGAACCGCATGCGCCGCGTCTACACGCAGCGCTACGGCGCGGCGCTGCTGGGCCTCACGCGGCACCATCCGCTGGATCCGCATGATTTCCTGAAGTTCGTGCACACGTTCCCGGATCTCGGCTCGATGATCCGCTACGAACGCGGCGTGGCGCGCCTCGTGGCGGCGCTGCCGGGCCGCAAGATCGTGCTGACTAACGCGCCCGAAGCGTATGCGCGCGCGGTGCTGGCGGAACTGCGCATCGAGCGTCTGTTCGAGCAGGTGATCGCGATCGAACATATGGCCGATCGCCGCCGCTGGCGCGCCAAGCCCGACCACGCCATGCTGCGCAAGGCCATGCGCGAAGCCCACGTCGCGCTGAAAGACGTGATACTCGTCGAAGACACGCGCTCGCATCTGAAGAACTATCGGCGTCTGGGCATCCGCACCGTGTGGATCACCGGCCATCTGCCGCGCAAGCCGCACGTGGACGGCGTGCCGACGCGCCTGCCGGGCACCGGTCGGCCGCACTATGTCGATCAGAGCATTCGTTCGTTAAAATCGCTACGACTGGGCACCCGCTCGGTTCGATTGAAGGGACAGCAGACGGGACGACAGCCATGCAGCCGATCGACAAGCCTGACGAAGCCTTAGCCGAACACGAACCTGAACACGAGCCCGTCGCGGCAGCCGCGGCCCCGCGCGCGCAGCGCCTGAAGCCAGGCGAGCGCCGCGTGCATATCCTGCAGACGCTCGCCGCGATGCTGGAAGCGCCAAAATGCGAAAAGATCACCACGGCGGCGCTCGCCGCCCGGCTGGGCGTCTCGGAAGCCGCGCTGTACCGCCATTTCGCCAGCAAGGCGCAAATGTTCGAAGGGCTCATCGAGTTCATCGAACAGACCATCTTTGGGCTGATCAACCAGATCGCCGGCAAAGAAAGCAACGGCGTGCTGCAGGCCCGCGCGATCGCGTTGATGCTGCTCAATTTCCCCGCGAAGAATCCCGGCATGACACGCGTGCTCACCTGCGAGGCGCTGGTCGGCGAGCATGAACGGCTGACCGAACGCGTCAATCAGATGCTGGAACGGGTGGAGGCGTCGCTGAAACAATGTCTGCGGCTCGCGCAAATCGAGGCCGCCAGCGACGAGAGCGCGACCCCGGACAAAACCGCGCGCGAAAACCACCCGCAAGCGCCGGCACAAAACCCCGCCGCGCTACCCGCCGGCTACGATCCCGCGATTCGCGCGAGCCTGCTGCTGAGCTACATCATCGGCCGCTGGCACCGCTATGTGCGCAGCGGATTTGTGCGCCTGCCCGCCGAACACGCCGACGCGCAAATCCTGCTGATTCTTCAGTAGTCCACGCGGCCCGCCGCGCGTGGCGGGCCGCGCCGGCGACGCTGCCGCTCCGGATTTTCCGCTATACTTTGCGCCTGACTGCGGCCACCGGATGCCTACCAAGTGCCTCCCACGCCGCTTTCCGCAGCACCCAGAACACCTTGAAATATCGCTTGAATATTTATTACGCGCCGATTTGCTGACTCGATTGCGGGCGCGCGAACTGCCGGGAATTTCTCCCGCGGTTCACTACAAATGCGGCTAAAGAGGTCGTCAGCCGCGCACACAGCCGTTCTCCTCCGTGCCTCGCCGACGCCATCTAGCCGCCCTGTATTTGTTAAACGGCGGAATGAATGGAATCGATCGGTATCGTCGCTCCCCAAAAAATGCATTTCAGCGAGCCTCTGCAACTGCAGAACGGCACGACGCTGGCCGGTTACGACCTGATGGTCGAGACCTACGGCACGCTCAACGCCGCGCGCAGCAATGCGGTGCTGGTGTGTCACGCGCTCAACGCGTCGCACCATGTGGCGGGCGTGTACGAAGACAATCCGAAAGACGTCGGCTGGTGGGACAACATGGTCGGCCCGGGCAAACCGCTCGATACCGACAGGTTCTTCGTGATCGGCGTGAATAACCTCGGGTCGTGCTTCGGCTCGACCGGCCCGATGAGCCTCGATCCCGCGACCGGCCATCCCTACGGCGCGGCATTCCCGGTCGTGACGGTGGAAGACTGGGTCAACGCCCAGGCGCGCGTGGCCGATGAGTTCGGCATTACGCGTTTCGCCGCGATCATGGGCGGCAGCCTCGGCGGCATGCAGGCGCTGGCGTGGAGCGTGATGTATCCGGAGCGCGTGGCGCATTGCATCGTGGTCGCGTCCACGCCTAAGCTGTCGGCGCAGAACATCGCATTCAACGAGGTCGCCCGCTCGGCGATCCTGTCGGACCCCGACTTCCACGGCGGCAACTACTACGCGCATAACGTGAAGCCGAAGCGCGGCTTGCGCGTCGCGCGAATGATCGGCCACATCACGTATCTGTCCGATGACGACATGGCCGAGAAATTCGGCCGCTCGTTGCGCCGCGCGGAAGGCGCGGTGGACGCGTACAACTTCAACTTCGACGTGGAGTTCGAAGTGGAGTCGTACCTGCGCTATCAGGGCGACAAATTCGCCGACTACTTCGACGCGAACACCTATCTGCTGATCACACGCGCGCTCGACTATTTCGATCCGGCCAAAGCCTTCGACGGCGACCTGACGGCCGCGGTCGCGCACACCACGGCGAAATACCTGATCGCCAGTTTCAAGACCGACTGGCGTTTCGCGCCGGCCCGCTCGCGCGAACTGGTGAAGGCGCTGCTCGACCACAAGCGCACCGTCACCTACGCGGAAATCGACGCGCCGCATGGCCACGACGCCTTCCTGCTCGACGACGCGCGCTATCACAACGTGATGCGCGCCTATTACGAACGTATCGCGAAAGAGGTGAACGCATGAACCAGCGAGCACTAGATTATCTGGCGTTGCGCCCGGACTTCCGCGCGATCGCCCGCTGGGTCGAGCCGCGCGCGTCCGTGCTGGATCTCGGCTGCGGCGACGGTTCGCTGCTGTCGCTGCTGACCGAGGAACTGGACGTGCAGGGCTACGGCATCGAGATCAACGACGCCGGCGTGCTGGCGTCGACGCAAAACGGCGTCAACGTGATCCAGCAGAATCTGGAAGACGGCCTGCGCCTGTTCGAAGACCGCAGCTTCGATTTCGCGATCCTGTCGCAGACGCTGCAGACCATCCATCAGACCGCGGCGATCTTGCGCGAGACCGTACGGGTCGGCAAGGAATGCATCGTGTCGTTTCCGAATTTCGGTTACTGGGCCCACCGGCTGTCGGTGTTGAAGGGGCGCATGCCGGTGTCGAAGTCGCTGCCTTATCAATGGCACAACACGCCGAACGTGCGGGTGCTGACCATCGAGGATTTCGAAGCGCTGGCGCCGGAAGTCGGCATTGAAATTCTGGATCGCGTCGTGCTCCATGACGGCCAGGTGGTGCGTTGGGGGGTGAACTGGCGTGGTAGTCTTGCGGTCTATCGCGTCAAGAAAAGCTAACACCAAGTTATCCACATGTCGAACCCGCCGCATGAGGCGCCTGCACTTACCGCTCACGAAGAACATCCCGGCTGGCGCGCGTTTCTGAATACGCGCATGCTGATCTGCGTCTTTCTCGGCTTTACGTCGGGATTGCCGCTGTTCACGCTCGTCTATCTGGTGCAGGCGTGGTTACGCTCCGAAGGCGTCAATCTGAAGGAAATCGGCCTGTTTGCGCTGATCCAGTTCCCGTACACCTGGAAATTCGTCTGGGCGCCGCTGATGGACCGCTACGTGCCGCGTTTTCCCGGCTGGCGGCCGGGCAGACGGCGCGGCTGGATGCTGGTCACGCAGATTCTGGTCGCCGGCGCGATTGCGTGTTTAGGGTTTGTGTCGCCGCGCGATTCGATCTGGACGGTGGCCGCGCTGACGGCACTGGTCGCGTTTTTCGGCGCGAGCCAGGACATCGTGATCGACGCCTACCGGCGTGAATTGCTGAGCGACACGCAACAAGGTCTCGGCAACGCGGTGCACGTGAACGCGTACAAGATCGCCGCGCTGGTGCCCGGTTCGCTTGCATTGATCCTGTCCGACCATCTGCCGTGGACCACCGTGTTCATGGTGACTGCGGCGTTCATGCTGCCGGGCATGGTCATGACGCTGGTGGTTCGCGAGCCTGAAGTGCACGGCACGCCGCCCAGGAATCTGCGCGAAGCGATCGTGCAGCCGTTCCGCGAATTCATTCAGCGCGACGGCTGGCGCGGCGCGCTGTTCGTGCTCGGCTTCATCTTTCTGTACAAGCTCGGCGACACGATGGCGACCACGCTGTCCACGTCGTTCTTCCTCGATATCGGCTTTTCGCGCACGCAGATCGGCGTGATCGCGAAGACCACCGCATTCGGCGCGAGTCTCGCGGGCGGGATCGTCGGCGGGATCTGGCTGATGAAGATCGGCATTGGCCGCGGCCTGTGGATCTTCGGCATTCTGCAGATGGTGTCGACGCTCGGCTTTGCGTGGCTTGCGCATCTCGGGCCGGCTTCGCCCGGTCTCACCGCGATTTACGACATCGCCGTGTGGGTGAGTCAAGGGACGACGAAACTACTGGCGCTGGTGGGCATCGACTGGGCCGTGCAGCTCGAGCCGCGCTCGGTCGCGCTGGCGCTCGTCTACGGCCTCGAAACCTTTGCCACCGGACTGACGATGGCGGCATTCACCGCCTATATCGCCAGCACCACCGACCCGCGCTACACCGCTACGCAGTTCGCGCTGTTCACGAGTCTCGCTTCGGTGCCGCGCACGCTGGCGTCGGCGGCGAGCGGTTATGTGGTCGCGAAGATCGGCTGGTTCGATTATTTCCTCGTCTGTACCGTGCTCGCACTGCCCGGCATGCTGCTGCTGTTGCGCATCGCGCCGTGGAGAACCAAGTCGTGACGGCGCGTTTTTCGAGGCGGGTGATCGGCCTCAGTTCAGCTAACGGCCGCGCGCCTCGCACGCCTGCGCGCAGGGTCCGCGGCGCAGTGTTGCGTGCATCGTTGACGTTCATCTGTGCAAGCATGGCGACAACGGCGATGCCGCTGAGTGCCTACGCGACAGCCATGCCGGCGGTCGCCAATAGCGCGCCCAGCGCAACGGCAACGTCGTCAACGCCAACGCCTGCAGCGGCCGCCACTGCCGCACCGACAGGCAAGTCTGCTGCGGGCGCGATCAGTCCTGAAAGCGCGACATCCGCAGCGCCGAGCGCAAATAGCGCGACTAGCGCTGCCAACGCGGGCAGCGCAGCCGCTGCCGCCACACCGAACCCGTCGGCGCAGTCATCGCCCCAGTCCGCGCCGCCCGTCACCGCGCGCACACCCGCAGCCACGTCGACACCAGCACCGGCCGCAGCCGCCGCGAAAGCGCCCGCCGTCGCCGCTATGCCCGCCACCACCGCCACCGGCTCGTACAGTTCGAGCCCGCAGTTGCGTTACGGCGGCTACATGGTGTTCCGCAACCTGATCCCGTCGCCGGTACTCGAGGCGCAAGCCGCCGAAGAATTCAGCCAGATCGCCTACGGCGCGGAGCACGCGAACCGTCTGTACGGCGACACTGACGCGCACGTCGTACGCGTGCGCTCGATCGTCGACAAGCTGATTCCCTATTCGCTCAAATGGAACGAGCGGGCGAAGAACTGGAAGTGGGAAGTGGCGGTGGTGCGTTCGCCCGATATCCGCATGTACTGTCTGCCGGGCGGCAAGATCGTCGTGTACGGTGGACTGCTCGACCGCGCTCACCTGAACGACAACGAACTCGGCATGCTGATCGGCCACGAGATCGCGCATGCGTTGCGCGAACATGCCCGCGAGCGTCTCGGCCAGTTGCAGGCCAGCCAGCTCGATTCGTCGGGCACGATTTCGCAGCTATTCGGCCTCGCCGATCTCGGTGCCGCGCCGCTCGGCATCGGCTCGCGCCTGCTGGAAATGAAGTACGCGAACACCGACGAAACCGAAGCCGACGTGATTGGCAGCGATATCGCCTCACGCGCCGGTTACGATCCACGCGCGGCGGTCACGCTATGGGACAAGCTGGCGCAAGTGACGCAAAGCAACCGCAACCAGGGCTTCATCTACGTGCATCCGTACACGCCGGCGCGCCGCCAGGACATCATCAAACGCTTGCCGGATATGCTGCCGCTGTACGCGAAGGCGATCGGCAAGACTGTCGATGCGCTGCCGGACTACGCCGGCATGGGCCGCCCACGGCGCAAAATGCCGCGCGACGGAGTTGATTCGACCAAGTGACGCGCTGCGTTACTTCTTGACCTTGTGGTCGTAGTCGACCGTCAGCGGCGCGTGGTCGCTGAACTTGATATCGCGGAACACGTCGGTGCGTTTCGCCTTGCTCGCAATGCCTTGCGTCGCGATCTGATAATCGATCCGCCACCCCACGTTCTTTGCGTACGCCTGACCGCGATTGCTCCACCACGTGTACTGCTCGGGCCGCTGATCGAGCGTGCGGAACACGTCGACGTAACCCACTTCGTCGAACAGCTTGTCGAGCCACGCGCGCTCTTCCGGCAGGCAGCCCGAGTTCTTCTGGTTGCTCTTCCAGTTCTTGATGTCGATTTCCTTGTGGACGATGTTCACGTCGCCGCACACGATCACTTCGCGCTCTTTCGCCAGTTCCGCGAGATGCGGCATGAACTCGGCCATGAAGCGGAACTTGGCCTGCTGACGCTCCTCACCGCTCGAACCCGACGGCACATACACCGAGATCACCGAGAGCGTGCCGAAACGCAGTTCGACATAGCGCCCTTCCGGATCGAATTCCTCGCTGCCGAAACCGATAATCACTTCGTCCGGTTCCTGCCGCGTGTACACGCCCGCACCGCTATAACCCTTCTTCACCGCATGCTGGAAATAGCCGGTGAAATTGTGCGGGGCCATGAATTCCGGCGTCATGTCGTCCTGCGAGCATTTGATTTCCTGCACGCACAGCACGTCGGCTTTCTGTTCGCCGAACCAGTCGAAAAAGCCCTTCTTCGCCGCTGAGCGGATGCCGTTCAGGTTGGCGGTAATCACACGCAACATGTCGTTCCTTTTTGTGTTCGATTCGTTTGAGATGCCTTCAGGCGCCAGCCAACGCGCAAGGTCACTCGACCTTGACGCCCTTCAGCGATTCCTTGGGCGGCGGATAGTCGAGCTGCAGCGTTTCGAAGGTACGCAATAGCAACTCCGCGACCATCACATTGCGATGCGTCTTCGAGTCGGCCGGAATCACATACCACGGCGCGTAATCCGTCGAGGTCGCGGCCAATGCGTCGCGATACGCGGACTGATAAGCGTCCCACTGCTTGCGCGCTTCGAGGTCGGACACGTCGAATTTCCAGTGCTTGCTCGGATCGTCGATACGCGCCTGCAGACGCGTGCGCTGCTCGTCTTTCGAAATGTGCAGCATGCACTTGATGATCGTCGTGCCGCTATCCGCCAGCAACGCTTCGAACTGGCGAATGTGGAGGCAACGCGTCTCGAACGCTTTCGCGTCGAGCGTGCCGAGCACAGTCGGCACCAGCAGGTCTTCGTAGTGACTACGGTTGAAGATGGTCAGCTCGCCGGCGGCAGGCGCTTGCGAATGCACGCGCCAGAGAAAATCGTGCGCGAGTTCCACAGGCGTCGGCGCCTTGAACGGCACGATGCGCAGCCCAAGCGGATCGACTTCGTGAAACACCGCGCGGATCGTACCGTCCTTGCCGCTCGTGTCCATGCCTTGCAAAACCAGCAGCACGCGACGCTTCTGTTGCGAGTGCAGACGCTCCTGCTGCTGGTCGAGCTTCTCGCCGATCTCCGACAAACGCGCCTTGTCCGAGTCTTTCGAGCCGGTCGAAAACGGCTTGGATGCCGGGTCGAAAGCGTCGAGCGAGAACTTGCTGTTCTTCTTGCCGTCTTCGAAAAACGGCACGCGGAAATCGTCGAGTTCGGGTTGCTTCGCCATCCACACACTCCGTGATCTGCGTTCAGCGGGCTGGCAAAAACGGCGCCCGCAAAAATGAAACGGGCCGTTGCCCCACTTTCGTTTCCGGCAACGGCCCGCGGTGGCTCAAGCGCGAAGCCCAAGCCGATTCTGGTCAACTGAAATTCAACTCAGGACAGCTTCTTCTTCAGCAGTTCATTCACCTGCGCCGGATTGGCCTTGCCCTTGGTCGCTTTCATCGCCTGGCCGATCAGCGCGTTGAACGCCTTTTCCTTGCCGGCGCGAAATTCTTCGACCGACTTCGGATTCGCGGCGAGCACTTCGTCGAGAATCGCTTCCAGCGCGCCGCTGTCCGAAATCTGCTTCAAGCCTTTCGACTCGATGATGCGGTCGGCGGCGATTTCGTCAGTCGCTTTCTCTTCCCAGATCGCGACGAAAATTTCCTTGGCGATCTTGTTCGAGATCGTGCCGTCGGCAATGCGTTGCAGCAGCAGCGCGAGTTGCGCGGCCGACACCGGGCTCGACGCGATATCCAGCGCTTCGCGATTCAGTTGCGACGACACTTCGCCCATCAGCCAGTTCGCCGCGACCTTCGCGTGCGCCGGGCCGAGCTTGACGACCACCGCCTCGTAATACGCGGCCATCGCCTTGCTCGACGTCAGCACGTTCGCGTCGTACGGCGTCAAACCGTATTGCGACACGAAGCGCTGTTGAATTGCTTCCGGCAGCTCCGTCATCTCACTCTTCACGCGCTCGATCCATGCGGCGTCGATCATGAGCGGCATCAGATCCGGATCGGGGAAATAGCGGTAGTCGTGCGCGTCTTCCTTGCTGCGCATGGAGCGCGTTTCGCGCTTGTCCGAGTCATACAGACGCGTTTCCTGCACCACCGTGCCGCCGTCTTCGATCAGTTCGATCTGACGGCGCACTTCGTACTGGATCGCTTCTTCGAGGAAGCGGAACGAGTTCAGGTTCTTGATCTCGGCACGCGTGCCGAATTCCACCTGACCGACCGGGCGCACCGACACGTTCGCGTCGCAACGGAACGAACCTTCCTGCATGTTGCCGTCGCAGATACCGAGCCACGTGACGAGCGTGTGCAGCGTCTTGGCGTACGCGACCGCTTCAGCCGCGCTGCGCATTTCCGGCTCGGTGACGATTTCGAGCAGCGGCGTGCCCGCGCGATTCAGATCGATGCCGGTCATGCCCGCGAAGTCTTCGTGCAACGACTTGCCCGCGTCTTCCTCGAGGTGAGCGCGCGTCAGGTTGACGACCTTCTCGTACGCTTCCTTGCCGGTCTTTTCGTTGGCCGGAACCTGAATCGTCACCTGACCACCCTGCACGACGGGGATTTCGTACTGGCTGATCTGATAGCCCTTCGGCAGATCGGGGTAGAAATAATTCTTACGCGCGAAGATGCTGCGCGGCGCCACCGTCGCGCCGATCGCGAGACCGAATTGAATCGCACGCTCCACTGCGCCGCGGTTCATTACCGGCAACGTGCCCGGCAACGCCAGATCGACAGGGCTGGCTTGCGTGTTCGGCTCGGCGCCGAACTGCGTGGGCGAGCCGGAGAAAATCTTCGATTGCGTCGACAGTTGCGTGTGGGTCTCCAGACCGATCACGACTTCCCATTGCTTGGTCATGCTGCTCACACTCCTGCCGGTGCTTGACGATGCCAGTCGGTCGCGCGTTGGAACGCGTCGGCCACCTGCAGCATCCGGGCTTCATTGAAATAGTTGCCGATGATCTGCAAACCCACCGGACGCTGCGCATTCGCGCCCGCGCCGAAACCGCACGGCACGCTCATGCCCGGCAAACCGGCGAGGCTCACCGACAGCGTGTAGATGTCGGCCAGATACATCTGCACCGGATCGTCGCCCTTCGCGCCGAGGTCCCATGCCACCGACGGCGCGACCGGTCCCATGATCACATCGCACTGCTTGAACGCTTCCTGGAAGTCTTGCGCGATGATGCGGCGAATCTTTTGCGCCTGCAGGTAGTACGCGTCGTAATAACCATGCGACAGCACGTACGCGCCGACCAGAATGCGGCGCTTCACTTCCGGGCCGAAACCTTCGGCACGCGACTTCTTGTACATGTCTTGCAGATCGCGATACTCCGCGGCGCGATGGCCGAAGCGCACGCCGTCGAAACGCGACAGGTTCGACGAAGCTTCTGCCGGCGCGATCACGTAGTAGACCGGGATCGACAACTCGGTTTTCGGCAGCGACACTTCAACCAGCGTGGCGCCGAGCGCTTCGTATTGCTTCAACGCGGCGTCGATCGAGGCGCGTACGTCGTCGGCCAGACCCGCGCCGAAGTATTCCTTCGGCAGGCCGATGCGCAAACCGGCGAGCGGCTTGCCGGCGCTGCCTTCTTGCCACGACTGGCCGAGGTAGCGCGTGTAGTCTTCGTCGTCGCGCACGAGGCTGGTCGAATCGCGCTCGTCGAAGCCGGCCATGGCGTTGAGCAACGTCGCGCAATCCGCGGCGCTACGCGCCATCGGGCCGCCCTGATCCAGCGACGACGCGAACGCGATCATGCCGTAACGCGACACGCGGCCGTACGTCGGCTTGATGCCGGTAATGCCGGAGAACGACGCCGGCTGACGGATCGAGCCACCCGTGTCCGTGCCGGTTGCCGCGGGCGCGAGACGCGCGGCAACCGCCGCCGCCGAACCACCCGACGAACCGCCGGGCACGGCCTTAACATCCCACGGATTCTGCACGGGACCAAAGTACGAATTCTCGTTGGACGAGCCCATCGCGAACTCGTCCATATTGGTCTTGCCCACGCACACCATGCCGGCGTTCTGCAAACGCGCGACCACCGTTGCATCGAACGGGCTTTCGTAGTTCGACAGCATCTTCGAGCCGGCCGTGGAGCGCCAGCCCTTGGTCACGAACACGTCTTTATGCGCGATCGGCAGGCCGACCAGCGGGCCGGCGTGGCCGGTGTGCAGCAGCGCGTCGGCGGCTTTCGCCTGCGCGAGCGTCAGATCGGGATCGACCTGGATGAACGCGTTCAGGCTATTGGCCGCGTCGATCCGCTTCAGATACAACTGCGCCAGTTCGACTGCGGAGCATTCCTTGGCCGCCAGTGCGGCACGCAGTTCGGTCAGACTTTTTTCATGCATTGCGTTTTATCCTGAAGAGCGCGGCAGCGCAGTCGCGCTGCCGTGGAGGCATTCGAGCCCGCTGCGCGGGTCTTACTCGATCACCTTCGGCACGAGGTACAAGCCGTCTTGCACCGCCGGCGCCGGGCGCTGGAAAGCGTCGCGTTCGACCGTTTCGGTCACCGCGTCATTGCGCAGACGCAGCGCGACGTCTTCGATCTGCTCGATCGGATGGGCCAGCGGCGCGATGCCGGTGGTATCGACCGCCTGCATCTGCTCGACGAGGCCGAAAAAATCATTGAGCTGGACGAGCGTGTGCTCAGCGTCGGCATCAGCCAGTTCGAGCCGCGCAAGGTGCGCGATGCGTTTAACATCGGTCAGGGTCAGAGCCATGCAGTCACCGGAAAATGTGGTGGAACGCCGCCGCAAGGAAAAACAATGCTGCGACAGCGGGTTACGACGCTGGAGGAAGACCTCGAAAAAGGGGTCAGCGGCGGCAAAATGTGCCGTCCGTTTCCTTCAAAACATCCAAAATTATAAGGTATCATTACGCGTTCGACCCAAACCCGGACCGACTTACCAAGGCCTTTCGAACAATTCCCACAAGATCGTTCGGATTTCCAACCTGGCTTTGCAACGGCCTCCGGTAGACTCCCTCGCAGCTTCAAGTTCCTGTGGCGCCGCTTCCGCCCGGTTGAAGCTGTTATTTTTTCCGCTGCCGCCCTACGCATACGTTGCGAGGCCCGGCCCCAAGCGAGACAGGATTTTGAATGTTCGGTTTTCTGCGCAGCTACTTCTCCAACGATCTGGCGATTGACCTTGGCACTGCCAACACGCTCATCTACATGCGTGGCAAGGGTATCGTTCTCGACGAACCGTCGGTGGTTTCAATCCGCCAGGAAGGCGGTCCCAACGGTAAGAAAACTATTCAGGCAGTCGGTAAGGAAGCCAAGCAGATGCTTGGCAAGGTGCCGGGCAACATCGAGGCGATCCGCCCCATGAAAGACGGCGTGATCGCCGATTTCACGGTCACCGAGCAGATGATCAAGCAGTTCATCAAGACCGCTCACGAATCGCGTATGTTCTCGCCGTCGCCGCGCATCATCATCTGCGTGCCGTGCGGTTCGACCCAGGTCGAGCGTCGCGCGATTAAAGAAGCGGCGCACGGTGCAGGCGCTTCGCAGGTTTATCTGATCGAAGAACCCATGGCTGCCGCTATCGGCGCCGGCCTGCCGGTGTCGGAAGCGACCGGCTCGATGGTCGTCGACATTGGCGGCGGCACGACCGAAGTCGGCGTGATCTCGCTGGGCGGCATCGTGTACAAAGGCTCGGTGCGCGTTGGTGGCGACAAGTTCGACGAAGCTATCGTCAACTACATCCGCCGCAACTACGGCATGCTGATCGGCGAACAAACCGCTGAAGCGATCAAGAAGGAAATCGGCTCCGCCTTCCCGGGTTCCGAAGTCAAGGAAATGGAAGTAAAGGGCCGCAATCTGTCGGAAGGCATTCCGCGCAGCTTCACCATCTCCAGCAACGAAATTCTCGAAGCCCTCACCGATCCGCTGAACCAGATCGTGTCGTCGGTGAAGATCGCGCTCGAACAAACTCCGCCGGAACTGGGCGCGGACATCGCCGAACGCGGCATGATGCTCACGGGCGGTGGTGCACTGCTGCGCGACCTGGACCGCCTGCTCGCCGAAGAAACCGGCCTGCCGGTGCTCGTCGCCGAAGACCCGCTGACCTGCGTTGTGCGCGGCTCGGGCATGGCGCTCGAACGCATGGACAAGCTGGGCAGCATCTTCTCGTACGAGTAAGCGAGAGCCCGTCTCCATGTCAGTAGCGCGGATCTGGCACACGGCCCCTTGCGGGCCGGTTTGCCATTGGCTGGGTCACCCAGCCTCCGCGCGCTGAACGCGCGTTCCTCGCGCGCCGCCGTCTCACCCAACCGCTCACGCCCCCGGCGCCGACCATGGAATACAGTCCGCCGCCCCTGTTCAAGCAAGGCCCATCCGCCCTCGCCCGACTGGTGTTTTTCGTCGTGCTGGCGCTGGCCCTGCTGATCTCCGACGCACGCTTCAAAACGCTCGAAATCGTTCGCGGCGTGCTCGGCGCGGGTCTTTATCCGTTGCAACGCGCGGCGCTTGTGCCGCGTGACGTCTTCATGGGCGCCGCCGACCTGGCCGTGACCAGCGCCACACTGCGCAGCGAGAACGACAAGCTGCGCACCAAAGATCTGCAACTCTCGCAGCAAGCCAATACGGCCGCCGGACTGGCTGCCGAAAACGCCCATTTGCGCGCGCTGCTGCAACTGTCGCAGCGCTCGGCCACCGAATCGCTGCCCGCCGAAATCCAGTACGACACGCGCGACCCGTTCACGCAGAAAGTGGTGATCGGCCGTGGCGCGCAGCAAGGCATTCAGAACGGTTCACCGGTCGTCAACGAAGACGGCGTGATCGGTCAGGTCACCCGCGTGTTCCCGCTGCAAGCCGAAGTGACGCTGCTCACCGACAAGGATCAGGCCGTACCCGTGCAGATCGTGCGCACGGGTTTGCGTAGCGTGATCTACGGCACGCCGAAGGGCGACACGCTCGACCTGCGCTTCGTGCCGATCAGCGCCGACGTGCAAACCGGCGACGAACTCGTCACCAGCGGACTCGACGGCACGTATCCGCCGGGACTGCCGGTTGCCAAGGTGGTACGCGTCGACAAGCAGGCCGATACGGCGTTCGCGCGCGTGATCTGTCTGCCGATCGCACCGGTGCGCGGCGCGCGGCAACTGCTGGTGCTGCACTACCTGAACAATGTGCCGCCGCGTCCGGCTGAAGAACCCGATGCAGCCACCATCGCCAAAGACGCCAAGGCGAAGAAGGGCAGCAAACCGGCAGACGGCAAGACCGCAGCGGACAAATCGGCACCGGCCAAGTCGAGTGACAAACCCGCAGGCGAAAAAGCTGCGGCCGACAAACCGGCCGCTGCCAGGTCCGCTGAGAAAGCCCCGGCCAAATCCACCGCCGCGGAGAAAAAATCCGCCGCAGAAAAGAAGCCGGCGGCTGACAAGAACGCGAGGCCGCAAGCCACGCCGGGGGCGCAGCCATGAACCGTCCGCAATACATCCTGCAGCCGGTCAATCCGTACTTCATCTCCTTCAGCCTCGCCGCGGCGTTCCTGCTGAATCTGATGCCGTGGGGGCGCCTCATCGGCGTGCCGGATTTCGTCGCGCTCGTGCTGCTGTTCTGGAACGTGCACCAGCCGCGCAAGGTCGGCATGGGCATCGCGTTTTTCCTCGGTTTGCTGATGGACGTGCATAACGCCAGCCTGCTCGGCGAGCACGCGCTGGCGTATACGTTGTTGTCGTATGGGGCGATTACGATCCACCGCCGGGTGCTGTGGATGTCGCTCGGCGTGCAGACCTTCGCGGTCATGCCGTTGCTGGTGGTCGCGCAACTGGTGCCGTTCGTGATCCGTCTGCTGACGGGCGCGGCGTTTCCGGGTTGGGGTTATCTGATCGACGGTTTCGTCGAAGCCGCGCTGTGGCCCATCGCCAGCATGCTGCTGCTGATGCCGCAGCGTCGCCCGGCCGATCCGGACGACACCCGGCCGATTTGACCATGCTTCGAGCCTGCCGGCGGTTCCATTGGAATGGACCCCCACCGCCGGCCCGCTCGACGCGCATCGCTGTTCATGCCTCCCGGTTCCGGCCGGATCAGGCGCACACTCATGATGGCCGTCACCCGGCCTTTTGCAGAATCGCATGACCGAATTCAAGGACACTCAGCAACAGCTCTCGAAGTTCCGCCTGCGCGTCGCGGCGGCGGGCCTGTTCGTGTTCGTCTGCTTCGGGCTGATCGGCGTCCGCTTCCTGTACCTGCAGGTCTGGCACTACAGCAAATACTCGCTGCAGGCCGATGAAAACCGCATTTCCGTCGCGCCGATCGTGCCGAACCGCGGCATCATCACCGATCGTAACGGCGTGGTGCTGGCCAAGAACTACTCGGCCTACACGCTCGAACTGACGCCGTCGAAACTCAACGACTCGATCGAAAACGTGATCGACAACCTGGCTACGGTCGTTTCGATCGATGCCCGCGATCGCCGCCGCTTCAAGAAGCTGCAGGAAGACTCGAAGAACTTCGAGAGCCTGCCGATCCGCACCCGCCTGACCGACGACGAAGTCGCGCGCTTCACCGCGCAGCGTTTCCGCTTTCCAGGCGTGGAAGTGCGCGCGCGGCTGTTCCGCCAATATCCGCTCGGGCCGACCGCCGCGCACGTGATCGGCTACATCGGGCGGATTTCGCAGCGCGACCAGGATCGTATCGACGACGCCAGCGACCAGAACGACAGCGATCCGGACCACTACGATCCGCGTCTGGACGCGAACAACTACAAGGGCACCGACTACATCGGCAAGATCGGCGTCGAGCAGAGTTATGAAACCGAGCTGCACGGCCAGACCGGTTTCGAAGAAGTAGAAGTGACCGCCGGCGGCCGGCCGGTGCGCACCTTGTCGCGCACGCAGGCCACGCCCGGCAACAACCTCGAACTGTCGCTGGATATCGGCTTGCAGCAGGTCGCCGAGCAGGCGTTCGCGGGTCGCCGCGGCGCGCTGGTCGCGATCGAGCCGGCTACCGGCGACGTGCTCGCGTTCGTCTCGGCGCCGAGCTTCGATCCGAATTCGTTTGTCGACGGTATCGACCAGCAGACGTGGGACGACCTGAACAATTCGCCGGATCACCCGCTCCTGAACCGTCCGCTGCACGGTACTTATCCGCCGGGTTCGACGTATAAGCCGTTCATGGCGCTCGCCGCGCTGACGCTGCACAAGCGCACGACGGGCTGGGGCTTCCAGGATCCGGGTTCGTACACGTTCGGCGGCCATACGTTCCGCAACGACGTGCGCTCCGGTCAGGGCTGGGTCGACATGAACCGCGCGATCGTCGTGTCGAACGACACGTATTTCTACATGCTCGCGCACGACCTCGGCGTCAACAACATCGCCAACTTCATGAAGCCGTGGGGCTTCGGCCAGATCACCGGCATCGACATTTCCGGCGAAGCGCGCGGCATCCTGCCTTCAACGGACTGGAAGCGCAAGGCGTACCACAAGCCCGAGCAGCAGCGCTGGTACGAAGGCGAAACGATCAGTCTCGGCATCGGTCAGGGCTACAACTCGTTCACCATTCTGCAGCTCGCGCATGCCACGGCGACGCTCGCGAACAACGGCGTCGTGATGAAGCCACACCTCGTGCGCGACATCGAAAATCCGATCACCAAAGAGACTCGTGCCGTGGTGCGCGATCCGAGCGACAAGATCGCCGTCAAGCAGGCGGACATCGACTTCATCAAGCACGCCATGGCAGAAGTGGTCACCAACGGAACGGCGTCGAAACTGTTTATCGGCGCGCCGTATCAAGCAGCCGGCAAGACCGGCACGGCCCAGGTCTACTCGCTGCAAGGCGCGAACTACAAGGGGCACGCGATCGCCGAGCACCTGCGCGACCACGCGCTGTTCATCGCTTTCGCGCCGGTCGACAACCCCAAGATCGCGCTCGCGCTGATCGTCGAAAACGGTGGCTGGGGCGCGGAATCAGCCGGTCCGATCGCGCGCAAGGTGCTCGACTACTACCTCGTCGGCAAGAACAAGCCGGGCGCTCAGGCGGCGGCGATTGCCGCAGCGGCGTCGGCAACGCAGGATGCATCCGCGCCGGTCGTGGGTGGGGCACCGGCTTCCGAGGAACCCGCCGTGCAGCCGGTCAAGATCGCCGCGGGCTTTACGGCGTTGCCGATTCCCGGTGCGGCTTCGGCGGCGGCTGCTGCCTCGGCGGCTGAGGCGGCTTCCGCAGCGGCAGCGGCGTCGGCGCCTGCTGCTGGTGCTGGCGCTGGCGCTGGCGGTACAGCGACGGCCGCCAAGGGGGCTTCAGCTTCAGCCTCTACGTCCACCTCGACCGCCACAAAAAATCCGGCGCCGCGCAAGCCAAGCGCCCCGCATAAGCCCCGCCCCGCCAGCGAGCCGGCGCCGACCGCCGCCGCGCCGTCGCGGGATGACGGCATTGAAGCCACGTCGCCACGCCAGCCGGTTGCCGGCGGCATCGACGAGTAAGGAGAAAGGCATGCAATTCGACAAGCGCGCCTGGCTCGACCGCATCAAGCAGATGTTCGCGGGCTTCGACCGCCCGCTCGCGTTGATCGTGTTCCTGCTGCTGTGCGTCGGCATCGTGACGCTGTACAGCGCGAGCCTCGACGTCCCCGGTCGCGTGGAAGACCAGTTGCGCAACATCCTGCTGACGTTCGTGCTGATGTGGGGGCTCGCCAATGTGCCACCCACCACGCTGCTGCGCTTCGCGGTTCCGCTCTATACGTTCGGGATCGCGTTACTCGTTGCGGTCGCGATGTTCGGTCTCACGCGTAAAGGCGCGAAGCGCTGGATCAACGTCGGCGTAGTGATCCAGCCGTCGGAAATCCTCAAAATCGCGACACCGCTAATGCTCGCCTGGTACTACCAGCGCCGCGAAGGCGTGATGCGCTGGTACGACTACCTGGTCGGCTTCGTGATCCTCGCGGTGCCGGTCGGTCTGATCGCCAAGCAGCCCGACCTCGGCACCGCCGTGCTGGTGTTCGCGGCCGGTTTCTTCGTGATTTACTTCGCGGGCCTGAGTTTCAAGCTGATCGTGCCGGTGCTGGTGGCAGGGGTGATCGCGGTCGCCGCGATCGCGACGTTCCAGGACAAGATCTGTCAGCCCGAAGTGCAATGGCCGCTGATGCACGATTATCAGAAGCACCGCATCTGTACGCTGCTCGATCCGACTTCCGATCCGCTCGGCAAGGGCTTCCACACGATCCAGGCGGTGATTGCGATCGGCTCCGGCGGACCGCTCGGCAAAGGCTGGCTGAAGGGCACGCAGGCGCATCTGGAGTTCATCCCCGAGAAGCACACCGACTTTATCTTCGCGGTGTTTTCGGAGGAGTTCGGCCTGGCGGGCGGCGTCGTGCTGCTCACGCTTTACATGCTGCTGATAGCGCGCGGGCTGTATATCGCGGCCAATGGCGCGACGCTGTTCGGGCGATTACTCGCGGGCTCGCTGACCATGGCGTTCTTCACCTATGCGTTCGTCAATATCGGCATGGTCAGCGGTATCCTGCCGGTGGTCGGCGTGCCGTTGCCGTTCATGAGTTACGGCGGCACCGCACTGACCACGCTGGGGGTCGCGATCGGCCTCATCATGAGCATCGCGCGGCAGAAACGTTTGATGCAGAGTTAGCGGCGCTTTTTCAGGCGACGTCGATTGAGAAAACAGAAGGGGCGCAGTTCACATTGAACTGCGCCCCTTCTGTTTTTACCGCCTCAGTTGTTACTGCGGTTTCACTTCCTTCTGATCCCGCAACTGCGCGCTCAGCTGCTGATACTTGAGCCGCGCCGCCGGATCGCCTTGCGCCGCCGCCGCTGCGTAATACGCGCGCGCCACGTTCAGATTCTTCTCCACGCCATCGCCGCCGCGCTCATAGAACGAGCCGGCCACGTATTGCGCGGTCATGTCGCCCCCTTGCGCCGCCTTCTTGTACCAGACGAACGCCTGCTTGTTGTCGCGCTCGGTGCCGCGGCCATCGAGGAACTGGTTAGCCAGCGCCAGCTCCGCCTGCACGTGTCCCTGCTGCGCCGCTTTCAGGAACCAGCGGTGCGCTTCGACCGGATCGCGTCCGACGAACTCGCCATCGTCGTACATCTTGCCGTACACGTATTGCGCGTGCGACATGTTGGCGTCGGCGGCTTTGCGGAGCCATTTCTTGCCTTCATCGACATTGGCTGTGGTGCCTTCGCCGTTGAGCAGCATCATCGCGTAGTTGAATTCGGCGAGCCGGCTGCCGCGCTCCGCGGCCTTGCGGAACTCGGTCAGCGCCGCGCCGAGATTGCCGGCGTTGTAATCGGCCACCGCGGTCTGCGTCTCCGGATCGCTCGACTTCACGGCGCCGTCCGCCGCATAGGCCGTCACGCTCACCGCGCCACTCATGATCAACGCCGCGCTCACTGCCCATTTCACGACGACGCCTTGCACCTTCCCCTTCATGACCTCACCTCCTGCAGCGCCTGGCGAGTCGCGCGCAACATCCAGATGACGTCGGCGGCCAGAGCGATAAATCGAAAACCCGCATCGCGATGCTGCTTCGCACTCGCGACGTCCATAGAGAAAATACCGGTCGCAATGCCGGCTTTGTCCGCGGCGCTGACGATACGCGCCATCGCCGCTTGCACGTCGCCGTGCTTCGAATCGCCGAGATGACCGAGGCTCGCGGCCAGATCGGCCGGCCCGACGAACAGACAATCGACGCCCGGCGTCGCCGCGATCTTTTCCACTTCCTGCAAGCCGCGCGCCGACTCGATCTGCACGATGGTCGCGATCTGCGCGTTGGCCGTCTGCACGTAATCGCGACGCATGCCGTAGCCCGCCGCGCGCACCACGCCGGCGACGCCGCGCTGACCGTCGAGCGCATCGGCGGTCGGATATTGGGTGAGACGCACGGCGTGCGCGGCCTCGTCGGCGGATTCGATATTCGGGAACATGAGCGTGCGCGCGCCGGCATCCAGCACGCGTTTGACGAGCCATGCCTCGCTGGCGGGCACCCGCACCACCGGCTCGCTCGGCAGATGCGCGGCGGCGATCGCGCGCAATTGCGACGCGACGTCGCCGCTGTCGTTCGGCGAATGCTCCATGTCGATCAGCAACCAGTCGTAGCCGGCGTGCGCGAGCGCTTCGGCGGCGGCGTCGCTACCAAGCGACAGCCATAAGCCGAACAGCGGATCGGTTTCCTTCAGACGTTGCTTGAGGGGATTGGTGAAGGTGCTCATCGCCGTGCTCCATGGCGTCGACGGTGATCGGACACCTCGCCTGAAACGCGGGACGGCATGCTGGCCGTGTGGGCCAGAGAAAGACCGGGGCTTGCGTTCAGGCGCGGATGGCCTGCAAGCCTGTTGCGACGCAATGCGGTGACCGGCATGTCTCGCTCCGTGTGGTTATCGGAGCGATCATACCGTGACAATAACGGGAGGGTTGGGGCGTCCCTAATAGGGACTTCCTTCAGGACGAAGGCGCCCCGGCGCGATCAGTCGCGGACCACGTCGGCCCAGCAATTCGGCGTCTCGTACAGACGCAGCTTGTGCAGCCGCAGGTTCACGCCGTAGTGCGCGTCGTAGACGTTCGCAAGGATGTTAAACGCGACGGCGGCCAGATTTTCCACCGTGGGAATGCGGTCGAGCACCACGGTCTTATGACCGGCCATGGTTTCCAGAAAGCCGCGCACTTGCGTGTCGCCTTCGAAGACCAGGAACGCGTGGTCCCACTTGTCGACCAGATGCTCGTTGGCGAGCGACTTCACGTCGGCGAAGTCCATCACCATGCCGCGATCGGGCGCGCCTTCGGTGTCGACCAGATCGCCTTGCAGCGTGATTTCGAGCACATAGCGATGGCCGTGCAGATTACGGCACTGGCTGCGGTGGTCGGGGATGCGGTGACCCGCGTCGAATTCGAGTTTTCGTGTAATCGTCAGCACGGCAAATCAGGGAATGTTCAGATACTTGTGGGTCTGCATCGACAGGCGCCATTGCGGATGGCGTTTGCACCAGTCGATCGCGAGCTTCGTGTTGAGATCGCGCGACGGACCGTCCATCGGCTGGACGAGGAAATACTCGAAGTCGAGCTTCGCGTAGTCGGACAAGCGCTGGTTGTCCTGTGGAATCACGACCTTCAGTTCGTTGCCTTTGGTCACGACGAGCGGCGCGTCGGCCTTCGGGCTCACGCAGATCCAGTCGATCGTCTCGAGCACCGGCAGCGAGCCGTTGGTTTCAATGGCGATTTCGAAGCCGGCGGCATGCAGCGCATCGACCAGCGGCGGATCGATCTGCAGCATCGGCTCGCCGCCCGTGCACACCACGAAACGCTCGCCTTCACCTTCCGGCCATTGTGACGCGATCATCTGCACCAGCTCTTCAGGCGTGCGGTACTTGCCGCCGTTCTCGCCATCCGTGCCGACAAAATCCGTATCGCAGAAGCGGCACACCGCGTCAGCGCGATCTTCTTCGCGACCCGACCACAGATTGCAGCCGGCGAACCGGCAGAACACGGCCGGACGCCCGGCATTCGCGCCCTCGCCTTGCAATGTGTAGAAGATTTCCTTGACCGCGTACGTCATGCTGCTTTCTGCCTTTGTGTTCCTGAAAATGGTTGCCTGAATTGCGGTGCTGCGTCACTGCGATGCTGGGTGCTACCTTGGCGTTGGCGCGTCGTGCTGCCGACGCGCCGACCCTCAAGCCATCGACATCAACGTATCAAACCGGCGGCTCGGTGACCTTCTCGCCAGACAGATACGCTTCATACCCACGCTTGCGCAGACGGCACGCCGGGCACTCGCCACAGCCGAAACCCCACGCGTGCAATTCGGAGCGTTCGCCGACGTAGCAGGTATGCGTTTCGACGCGCACCAGCTCGACCAGTTCGTCACCGCCCAGCTCATGCGCGAGGCGCCATGTGTCGGCCTTGTCGAGCCACATCAACGGCGTTTCGAGCAGGAAACGCGTGTCCATACCGAGGTTCAACGCGACCTGCAACGCCTTCATCGTGTCGTCGCGGCAATCGGGATAGCCCGAGAAATCCGTCTCGCACATGCCGCCCACCAGCACTTGCAAACCGCGCCGATAAGCAATGGCCGCGGCGATGGTCATGAACATCAGATTGCGGCCCGGCACGAACGTGTTCGGCAAGCCGTTGGCCGTGGCTTCGATCTCGATCTCGCGCGTCATGGCGGTATCGCTGATCGAACCGAGCACCGACAGGTCGATCATGTGATCGTCGCCGAGGCGGTCGGCCCATGCCGGAAATGCGCGCATGACAGCGTCGCGAAATCCTTCCCGGCATTCGAGCTCGACGCGATGCCGCTGACCGTAATCGAAGCCGAGCGTCTCGACCGTGTCGTAGCGTTCGAGTGCCCAGGCGAGGCACGTGGCGGAATCCTGGCCGCCGGAAAACAGCACCAGAGCGCTACGTTTAGCGTCTTTGCGGATCACCGTGAAACTCCGTGAATGATGAGTGCCACGTCGCGCTGCGCGAGGTGCGCCATGCAAGCAACGCGGCGCGACGCGTGCCGGCACTGTTGCCGGCCCAAAGCAGTATAGGCGGCGCCTTCCGCATGCAGAGTCGCTGGGCGCTTATACCGTTAATCGTCGGGCGAAGGATTCGGCGGGTGTCGGCTTTGCGTTGGCGGCTCGGCCGCGCGGCAGTCAGGCCGCGATCCACGCGACGCACTGATCGTGCAAGTCCTTGAACTGGCGCGATTTTATCACGCGATGCCAAACCTCGCCGCGCGCCTGCCGGTGCATCGGAGCGGCAGGCCGAAGCAACGAGTGCCCGTCAGAAAAGGAAAAGCCCCAGGAATCTTGCGATTTCCTGGGGCTGAATCCTGGTGGCCTGGGACGGAATCGAACCATCGACACGCGGATTTTCAATCCGCTGCTCTACCAACTGAGCTACCGGGCCAACGAAGAACGAAATAATATCAAAGGGTCAGCAGCAGGGCAAGCCCCTTCTCGAAAAAATCTACACGGATCGCGTTTATCGCGCCGCGCGCGGGATTCATTCGCCTTTGTTCTTGCCGAGATCGACGCCGAGCTGCTTGAGCTTGCGATACAGGTGCGTACGCTCGAGCCCGGTCTTCTCCGCGACGCGCGTCATGCTGCCGTTCTCACGCGCGAGGTGATACTCGAAGTACGCGCGCTCGAACGCGTCGCGTGCGTCGCGCAGCGGAATGTCGAACGAGATCGAGGCGGTTTGCGCAGCCAGCGCGCCGCTGCCCATGCCGTCGGTGGAGAGCATCGGCAACGCGGCCGCCGAGGCCACCGCCGACGCACTGACCGGCAGCGCCGGTTTGGCCGCCGCACCGCCCGGCGCACCCGCTGCATTGCCGCGCGCGAGGCCCTGCTCGACCGCCTTCAGCAGCTTCTGCAACGCGATCGGCTTCTCGAGAAAATTGAGTGCGCCGATCTTGGTCGCTTCGACTGCGGTATCGATCGTGGCGTGACCGGACATCATGATCACCGGCATGGTCAACTGACCTTGCGCGGCCCATTCCTTGAGCAAGGTCACGCCGTCGGTGTCGGGCATCCAGATGTCGAGCAGCACCAGATCCGGCGCCTGACGCAAACGGAATTCGCGCGCTTCCTGCGCGTTTTCCGCGGCCTCCACGACATGCCCTTCGTCGCTCAGGATCTCCGAGAGCAATTCCCGGATGCCCATTTCATCATCTACCACCAGGATGGTTGCCATTTACGCTGCCCTTGTCTGCACTGTTGCTTTTGTCTTTCCCTGCGACGCACCACCGTGCGCCGGACGCGGCCCGGCTCCGGGCGCCGCGGCGTCGTCTGCCAACTGAAGGAAGAGGATCGATATCTGCGCGCCTTCGATCACGTCGCCCGCTTTCATGCGATTGCGAATGTCGATGCGCGCGCCGTGTTCGTCGACGATCTTCTTGACCATCGCAAGACCCAGACCCGTACCTTTGGCCTTGGTCGTCACGTAAGGTTCGAATGCCCGTGTGAGGATACGCGCGGGGAAGCCCGGTCCGTTATCCGACACGGTCAGACGCACCGCGACATGGACTTTGCCTTCCGCGTCGGGGTCTCCGTATTCTACTGTCCTCGTTTCGAGCAAGACACGTGGATGCTCGAGTTCGGCTACCGCATCCTGCGCGTTCTGCAGCAGGTTGTGAATCACCTGGCGCAATTGCGTCGCGTCGCCGCGGATCGCCGGCAAAGTTGCGAGCTCCACCTGGATCGCGCCCTTGCCTTCTTCGATACCGTACAGCGTCAGCACTTCGCTGACCAGTTCGTTCAACTGCAAATGCGCGAGCACCGCCGGCGGCGTGCGCGCGTAGTCGCGGAAATTGTCGACCATCTGCTTCATCGCGGCGACCTGGTTGACGATCGTGGTCGCGCCGCGCTTCAACACGTCTGCATCCGACGGCGACAGCTTGTCCGCGAGCTTCATCTGCAAACGCTCGGCGGAGAGCTGGATCGGCGTGAGCGGATTCTTGATCTCGTGCGCGAGGCGCCGCGCGACTTCGCCCCATGCGATCGATCGCTGGGCGGAGATCACGTCGGAGATATCGTCGAACACGACCACGTAGCCCGAGGTCTGCATGTCTTCGGCGTCGCGGTCGGTGGCGGAGACGAGACGCGCGCCGCGCACCAGCAAGGTCAACGGTTCGGTTTCGCCCGGCACCTGAATCGAGAACTGCTGCTGCCAATGACCGCGGTCGTCGTGACCGTCGCCGCTGGCCGCTTCGCGATCGGCGAACGCCTTGCGCACCATGCCGCCGAATTCGCTCAACACGCCGATCTGATCGAGCGCGGAACCCATGGTCGCCTGGAACGGCTGACGGAAAATCCGCTCGGCGCCGCGATTCGCGGTGGTAAGCCTGAATTGCCGGTCGAACACGAACACGCCAGCGGTCAGGTTCGCGAGAATGCTCTCCAGATACGCCTTGGAATGCTCTAGCGCGATCCGATTGTTCTCGACTGCTGCGCGCGCTTCCGACAACTGCCGCGTCATCGCGTTGAACGACTGCGTGAGAAAGCCCAGCTCGTCGCGCGACTTGATTTCGCGCTTCGGCGTGTAGTCGCCCTCGGTCACTTCCTTCGTGCCCTGCGCGAGCAGGAACAACGGCCGTGCCAACTGATTGCCGAGTGCCAACGCCAGCATCATCGCGATGAACGTGGCGAGGAACAGCGCGAGCGTCAGCGTGCCGATATACATCTTGCGCAGACCGGTGCGGCCGAGCGCCTTCTCCTGATACTCGCGATAGGCGCGCTGCACCGCATCCGCATTACGCGCGAGCGTGGGCGACACCGGCTGCGTGAGTTGCAGGAAACGTTCGGTGGGCTGCAGCAGCGCGGCACTCGAATCGGGAATGCGCTGCACGATGCGCAGCCGCAAAGCGCCCTTGCTGCCATGCTCGTTGGGATCGCCGTCGACTTCGCCTTCAATCGCCGCATAGCCGCGACCGCGCGCCTGATCGATCATCAACGGTGTGGGCAGATCGTTCGGCACCAGCGTCGCGTAATTGCTCGAGGCCTGCGCGACGACGTGCATGTCCGGCGTTGCGCCCGACATGCTGCGTGTAGGTTCGACGATCGTCGCGTCCTGCACGCCGAACTGATCGCGCAAGCGCAGCAGCGTGAGCGTGGTGCCGGCGGCATCCGCGCTGGCAATCTGCTCGGACATCAGGCGCCCCTTGGTCTGCAGATCGGACAGCGACGCGTCGAGCATGCCGCGCCCGAGATTCAGGCCTGATGTCAGCGCGGTTTCGACATTCACGTCGAACCACGATTCGATACTGCGCGACACGAACTGATACGAGACCACGTAAATGATCCCGCCCGGCACCACGCCGACCAGCGCCATGAAGAACGCGAGTTTGGCCAGTAGCCGGGTGCCGAACTTACCCTTTCTCAGCCGCGCGATGATGATGATGACGAGCGTCGCCACCACCAGCAGAAAGATCATCGCGACCACGAGGTTGGCCGCGTACAGCCACTGGTAATAGCGGTCGAAGAATTCGGTGTTCGCGCTGGCGGCGGCGAGCAGCACGAGCAACAGCACGGCCGTAACCGCGACCGTCGACACCAGCACGCGCACGACGATGCTGCTGACACTGGTGGTTTGGCGCACTTTATTTAGCACGTTCGGTCACCGTGAAGGTAAAACGCTTCCACTCGGATGAAAGGCTCCAGTCGCGGTTGTTCACCGCGTCGATCTGGAACGGCTTGGGCATCAGCGCGATGTCGAGTTGCATACGCACCGACGCGTTGTACGTCTCGCCGGCGTGCACGTCGTTGCGGTCGATCACATGCCACGACGTGATGTGCTTGATCACCGCGAGCGCATCTTTCAAGGTCTGGAAGCCGAGCTGCAAGCCGCCGGACGACACGCTCGATACACGGTATTCACGCGTGAGCGGCTGGAACGACAGGCGAATGCTTTGCGACACGCTGACCGGCTGCTCGTCGAACCAGTACCAGCGCGGCCGGCTTAATTCGAAGTCGGTCGTGAAGTAAAGCGGAATGCCTTTATTGACCGCGTCTTCGAGATTGCTGTTCAGGTCGAAGTCGAAACGCGCGTCGAGATTCCAGCCGGTGTTGTCCGATTGCAGCGACGCGCGCTGCACCGCGATCGGGTCGGCGTGCGCCGCGCCCGGTGCGGCAAGCCAGACGGCCAGCGCGATCCAGAGCACGGCAGCGAGCCGAAGCGGGAAGAAGCGTTTGATGGTCACCGTTTCTGAAAGCGCGCGTAGAAAAATCCGTCGTGGTCTGAGTTCGCGCCGGCGCGCTCTTCAACGAGTTGTCCGGCAAGGGAACCGGCCGAGGTGTCGGCGGGCGCGCGGGCGACTGAAGGGAGAAGTTGCCCCGGCGCGTCCAATCGTACCGCATCCTGGTACTTGTCTCCAAACCACTGCGCCTGCAACTCGCCTTCTTCGGGGAAGATCGAACACGTAACGTAAAGCAACTCGCCGCCAGTTTTCACGAGCGGCCACAGCGCGTCGAGAATACGGCGTTGTTCCGCGACCAGCGCGGGAATATCCGACGCGCGACGCAGCCAGCGAATGTCCGGATGACGCCGCACGATGCCCGACGCCGAGCACGGCACGTCGGCGAGAATGCGGTCGAACGGCTGGTCGAGGTCGTCATGCCACTGCGCGGGTGCGCCGGCGTCGCCGATACGCACTTCCGCTTCGAGCTTTAGCCGCTGCAAGTTTTCGCCGATACGCCGCGCGCGCGACGCATCGCTTTCGAGCGCGATGAGCTGGAGATTGGCGAGTTCGAGCAGATGACCGGTCTTGCCGCCAGGCGCCGCGCAGGCGTCGAGCACGCGCATGCCGTCGCGCACGCCGAGCAGCGGTGCGGCGAGTTGCGCGCCGGCGTCCTGCACCGAAACGATGCCCTCGCTAAAGCCGGGAATGCGGTCTACCGGCATCGGCGTGGCGAGCTTGACGGCATAGTCGCCGGCTTTGCTCGCGGAAATGTGATGGTTCTGCAGCACTTGCAGATAGGCGTCGACCGTCGAGTGACGGGCGTTCACGCGCAAGGTGAGCGGCCCTTGCGTGTTGCCGGCGGCGAGCACCGCCTGCCAGGCATCCGGCCAGGCGCGTTTCACCGCGTCGATCCACCACGACGGGTAGTTCCAGCGGGCCACTTCGTCGGCTTGCGCAGCGGCGAGCAGGGACTCGCGCTCACGCAGGAAACTGCGCAGCACCGCGTTGACGAGCCCCTTGGCAAATGCGAATTCACGCCGCGCGCTGATGGCGCCGACCGCCTGATCGACCACCGTGAACGGCGTGTACGCGGCGCTCGCTTCGTCGTCGACGAGTAGCGCGAGCGCGCAGGCAAGCACATGACCGACGTGCGGCGGCGGCGCTTTCTTCACCAGCTTCGCGATCAGCCACTCGGCGGTGGCGAGACGCCGCATCGTGCGGTACGCGATGTCCTGCACCGCGCCGCGCGCGGCGGCGGCAGTGCCTTCAGGCGCGGAGACGAAGACGGCTTGCAGCGCGGCCGGCAAAGCCGCGCCGAGACGCACGGCGCCGACCGCCTGGCCCGCGCAGTCGAGCGCGAACGCGAGCGATTCGGGCGCAAGGTGCAGCAGCGACAAACGGGATTCGCGCGGTCGCGTCGATGGGGAAGCAGAACGCGAAGAAGGCTTTGGGGTCATGAAGAAGGCAAAGACAGGCCGCACGGTACGCGCGACGCAAACAACACTCATTGTAGCGTGGCGAGGCGCGGCGCCCGGTGCTCGCAGCGCTCGCAGGCATTTGGCCGCGGCCTCGAATAAAAAAGGCGAGTCCGTGGACTCGCCTTTCATCGCAGCGCGTAAGCGCCGCGCGGTGTTATTCGAAGCGCCCGGTACGCGCCATTTCCATCAACCGCGCGACGCGTTCTTCGGTAGCCGGGTGTGTCGAAAACAGCTTGCCAATGCCACCACCCGACAGCGGATTCATGATCATCATCTGCGCGGTGGCCGGATGCTGCTCGGCGACCGGGAACGGAATCCCGCTTGCATAGCGATGAATCTTGTCGAGCGCCGAAGCGAGCGCTTGCGGATCGCCCGAAATCTGCGCGCCGCCACGGTCCGCTTCGAATTCGCGTGCGCGCGAAATCGCCATCTGAATCAGCGCGCCGGCGATCGGCGCCAGCAGCGCAACCGCGATACCCGCGATCGGATTCGTGGAACGGCCGTTTTCGTCGCGGCTACCGAAAAACATCGCGAAGTTCGCCAGCGCTGAAATCGCGCCCGCCATGGTGGCCGACACCGTCGAAATCAGAATGTCGCGGTGCTTCACGTGCGCCAGTTCGTGCGCCATCACGCCACGCATTTCGCGCTCGGACAGCACGCGCAGAATGCCGGTGGTGGCGGCAACCGCCGCGTGCTCCGGGTTGCGGCCCGTGGCGAAGGCGTTCGGTGCGTCTTCGTTGATCAGGTAGACGCGCGGCATGGGCAGGTTCGCGCGCGTGGCGAGCTCGCGCACCATGCGGTAAAACTGCGGCGCGCTGGTTTCGTCGACTTCCTGCGCGTTGTACATGCGCAGCACCATCTTGTCCGAGAACCAGTACGAGAAGAAATTCATTCCCAGCGCGATCACGAGCGCGATCATCATGCCGCGCGACCCACCGATCATTCCGCCGATCACGATGAAAAGGGCCGTGATCGCGGCCATCAACATCGCGGTTTTGACCCAATTGAACATGTCTGCTACTCCTTGCCCTAACGCGGGGTTCATATCTGCGCCGCATCATGCGACGCCTGATTGTAAGCTAATTGTTAGATATGGGCGCGCGTGGAAAATTCAATCATCTTGATGCGGTGGCCAGCTTGATGCCCAAGCCGACAAAGGCGCTGCCGACGCCGCGATCCAGCCATTTCTTCAGCGACTGCTTGCCGGAGAAACGCCGCGTCACGCTACCGGCGATCCAGGCGACGAAACTGTTCCAGAGCATGCTCATCACCACGAACACGGCGCCGAGCGTGAGGAACGCAAACGCTTTGTGGTCGCTGCCGGCCGTCACGAATTGCGGGAAGAACGACACGAAGAACAGCACCACCTTGGGGTTCAGCACATTGGTCCAGAAGCCTTGCAGGAACAACTGCCGCAATGACTTGGCGCCGCCAGCCGCACGCGCTTCGCCCGCGGCCTGGTCCGCTGCCGGTTTGGCCAGAAGCAGCCGCACACCGAGATACATCAGATAAACGGCGCCGACAAACTTGATGACGGTGAACGCGGTGGCCGAGGCGGCCAGCAGCGCGGTCAGGCCGAACGCGCAGGCGAGCGAATGAACGCAGCAGCCCGCCGAGATGCCGAGCGCGGACATCAATCCCGCACCGCGGCCCTGTGCGACGCTGCGGCCGACGATATAAGCGGTATCCGGTCCGGGCGTCACGTTCAACAGAAAGACCGCGACGATGAAAAATTCGAAATGGGTGATGCCGAACATGAAAATCCTCGAAACGTGGGCGACTGCATGGAGGATTCTAACGCGCGGCAGGGTCGCGGCGGAGGCCTTGACCATCGGCCGAACGGACGATGTTCAAGGCCCGTACCACCCTGTTATTTTGCTTCGGGGAGTTGGAAACGCTGTCCCACGGCCAGCGTCGAGCCGGCCAGAAATTCGCGCACCGGCAGGCGCTTGCCGCCGGGTTTCTGCAACTGCGTGAGACGCAGCGCACCTTCGCCACAGGCCACCAGCACGCCTTCGGCGAACACTTCGGTGATCGTGCCGGGTGCGTTGTCGCCCTCTGCGCTGGCGGAAATCGCGGGAACCGCCGCCCAGATTTTGATCGAGGTGCCGTCTTCCAGCGTGCCGAGCCCGCCGGGGAACGGGTCGAACGCACGGACCTGGCGCGCGAGGACCGTGGCCGGGCGGCGCCAGTCGAGCGCGGCTTCCTGCTTGCCGATCTTTTCCGCGTAGGTCACGCCGTCCGCCGGTTGCGGCATGGCGGCCAGCTTGCCGCTGCGCTCAAGCTCGATCAGCGCCTCGACGATCAGCTTCGCGCCGTCTTGCGCCAGACGGTCGTGCAACGTGGCCGTGGTGTCGTCGCCGGAAATAAAGGTGCGGGCCTCCGAGATCATCGCGCCGGTGTCGAGGCCAACGTCCATCTGCATCAGCGTAATGCCGGTTTCAGCGTCGCCTGCTTCGATCGCGCGGTGGATCGGCGCCGCGCCGCGCCAGCGCGGCAGCAACGAAGCGTGAATGTTGATGCAGCCCAACCGCGGAATATCGAGCACTTCCTGCGGCAGGATCAGACCGTAAGCGGCCACGACCATCACGTCATGCGGCGTGGCGCGCAGTTTTTCGATCGCGGCGGTCGCCTCTTCGGGATACTTGCCGGCGCGGCGCAACGAAGGCGGTTGCGCGACAGCCAGCCCGTGCTCCTCGGCGTAACGCTTGACCGGGCTCGCCTGCAATTTCATGCCGCGCCCGGCCGGACGGTCCGGCTGGGTCAGTACGAGCGGCACCGGAAAGCCGGCGCTATGGATCGCGGCCAGTGCGGCCGCGGCGAACTCCGGCGTACCGGCAAAGATGACGCGCAACGAATGACTCATGGACGGGGACAGGTGGCGAAGTGGACGCGCATTACATCGCGTGGGCGAGCTTTTTCATCTTGCTCTTGATGCGCGTTTGCTTCAGCGACGACAGGTACTCGACGAACACGCGGCCCATCAGGTGATCCATTTCGTGCTGGATGCACACCGCGAGCAGGCCTTCGCAATCCAGCTCGAAGGTTTCGCCCTTCTCGTTCAACGCCCGCACGCGCACTTGCTCGGCGCGCTCGACATTGTCGTAAATACCCGGCACCGACAGGCAACCCTCTTCCGACAGCTTTCTTTCGTCGCTCGACCAGATGATTTCCGGGTTGATGAACGCGAGCAGTTCGTTGTGATCGTCCGACACGTCGATCACGATCACGCGCTCGTGCACGTCGACCTGGGTCGCGGCAAGGCCGACACCGGGCGCGGCGTACATGGTTTCAGCCATGTCTTTGACGAGGCGGCGAATGCGGTCGTTGACCGCCGCGACCGGCTTCGCGATCTTGTGCAGCCGTTTGTCCGGGTAATTGAGGATGTTCAGTAAAGCCATGATCTTGAGTGTGTTTTTAGGCGCCGCTGACCGTTGTGAGGCCCGCGTTAGCCATTCGGCCAGGTTGTGGACGCGCCGCGTTACGCACAGGATAGATGGTGTCGAACCGGTTCGATTCAACGCGCCAGGTGCGCTAGACGACGAGCCCGCGCGGGTGGGCGCGGCGCTGCAGTTATTTCGGATGATGAAAATTTTAGCATGGCGCCCGCCTGCCCGCTGGCCCTGCAGGAGGATCGACTCGCAATGCACAGCTTGCCTGCAACCGATTTTGAAATCGCCGCCTGGCTGCGGCTTTCGCTCGCGCCCGGTCTGAAACCGGCGGCGCTGCGCCTGTTGTTGACCGCTTTTGGACTGCCGGAAGCGATTTTCGACCAAACACCGGCTGCGCTGGCAGCGGTCGCCGGCGAGGCCGCGGCGCGCGCGGCGCTGGCGCCAGCCGGTCCGGAATTCGACGCCCAGCTCGACGCCGTGCTCGCATGGCGCGAACTACCCGGCAACCAGGTCGTGATGCTCGACGACCCCGCCTACCCGCCCGCGCTGCTGACCATGCCCGATCCGCCACCGCTGCTATATATAAAGGGCCGGCTGGATCTGCTGCATACGCGGGCGGTAGCACTGGTGGGCAGCCGCAGCGCGACGCCGCAAGGCGTCGAAGACGCGGAGCGGTTTGCGCGGGCGTTGTCGGCAGCCGGCGTGACCATCGTGTCGGGGCTGGCGCTCGGCATCGACGGGGCCGCGCATCGGGGCGCCCTGGAAGGCGTCGGCGGGACGGTTGCCGTGATCGGCACCGGTGCGGACCTGGTGTACCCGTCGGCGCATCACGCGCTGGCGCGGCAGATCGCGGTGCAGGGCGTGATTCTCTCGGAATGGCCGCTCGGTACCCCCGCGCGCGCCGCCAACTTCCCGCAGCGCAATCGGCTGATCGCCGGATTGGTCAGCGGCGTGGTGATCGTCGAGGCGGCGATGCGCTCCGGCTCGCTGATTACCGCGCGGCTGGCCAACGAAATGGGACGCGACATCTTCGCGTTGCCGGGATCGATTCACGCGCCGCTGTCGCGCGGGTGTCATCGGATCATCAAGCAGGGGGCCAAGCTGGTGGAGACGCCGGACGAAATACTGGAAGAGCTCGGCTTCACGCAACGACCAGCCGCCAAGGGCGGTTCGGCGGCATCGCTACACGCGATTTTCGGCGACGGGGCTGAACAGCCGGGCGCGCTTCCTCGCGCCGGGGCGACCCTGGCGACGGAACACGCGGCCACTCGCGAGGACGCCGCCCACGCAGCCACACGAGCAACCGCGTCATCCGCCCGTCCGCCGAGCGCCGAGGCTCAGCAACTCCTCGCCGCGCTCGGCCATTCGCCCACCACGCTTGAAATTCTTGCCGCTCGCACCGAAATGGAGGACACCGCTTTACAGACCACCTTGCTGCAACTCGAACTCGCCGGCCAGGTGACGATGCTGCCCGGCGGCCGCTTCATGCGTGCAAGCCACGACCGACCTCGTCTTGACCAGGGTTGACCACTCTCGCGGATCGACCATGCTACATTCGCGCCAAAGCACTCGACAAAGTACGTAAGGAACCACCATGCCCGCGCTGAACCTCGACACCGACCAAGACCGGATCGCCGAGCGCGTCAACGAGCCCGACACGCTGTTCGTCGCCTGCCTGTGCGCGGAGTGGTGCGGAACCTGTCGCGACTATCGGGACGCCTTCGACAAGCTGGCCGATCGCCATCCGGATATGTGTTTCGCATGGATCGACATTGAAACCCATGCGGACCGTTTCGACGATCTGGATGTCGAGAATTTCCCGACCATCCTGATCGAAGACTCGGTCACGACACGATTTTTCGGCACGGTATTGCCACAGGCGGCGATTGTGGAACGGATGTTGTCGGATCTGACGGCCGTGCCCGGCGTCAGCGGCGCGCCTAAGTTGCGGCCGGCGCTTCAGGTGGCCTGATGAGGCAGCCTGAAAGCGCAACGCCCAAGCCTTGCGGCACGGGCGTTGCGAGCGGTGTACGGCGCGTTTTCCATAACTTGCCCGAGCGCGGAGCGCGCAATTAAGATGGCGCGCTTTTATGGCACTTGACACGTCGCCTTCGCGGCGTGTGCTATAAAGCGGTCGTTAATGGGTCGCAAAGGTCGCAAACGAGGGTCGCGCGAATAACCGCGCACTCAAGGCCATCAACCCGGATCTACCAACCTCACATCGAGTCATGTCCAAAGCACTGATCATCGCCGAAAAGCCTTCCGTCGCGAACGACATCGCGAAGGCTTTGGGCGGCTTTACCAAGCATGACGAATACTACGAAAGCGACGACTACGTCCTTTCCTCGGCAGTCGGCCACCTGCTGGAAATCGCCGCGCCCGAAGACTATGAAGTCAAGCGCGGCAAGTGGAGTTTCGCCAATCTGCCCGTCATTCCGCCGCATTTCGACCTCAATCCGATCGCTAAGAGCGAGTCGCGCCTGAAGGTGCTAACCAAGCTGCTCAAGCGTAAAGACGTCGACCGCCTGATCAACGCATGTGACGCGGGGCGCGAGGGCGAGCTGATTTTCCGCCTGATCGCGCAACACGCGAAAGCCAAACAGCCGGTGCAGCGCCTGTGGCTGCAATCCATGACGGCCGGCTCGATCCGCGATGGTTTCGCCCGCCTGCGTAGCGACGAAGAGATGCAGCCGCTGGCCGACGCCGCGCGTTGCCGCTCGGAAGCCGATTGGCTGGTCGGCATCAACGGCACGCGGGCCATGACCGCGTTCAACAGCAAGGGCGGCGGCTTCTTCCTGACCACGGTCGGGCGGGTGCAAACGCCGACGCTGTCGATCGTGGTGGAGCGCGAAGAAAAGATTCGCCGCTTCGTGGCGCGCGACTATTGGGAAGTGAAGGCGGAGTTCGTCTGCGCCGGCGGTTTCTACGAAGGCCGCTGGTACGATCCGAAATTCAAACGCGACGAGTTCGATCCGGAAAAGCGCGATTCGCGTCTGTGGGCGCTGCCCGCGGCCGAAACGATCGTTGCCGCCTGCCGCGGCCAGATCGGCAAGGTCAGCGAAGAATCGAAGCCGTCCACGCAACTCTCGCCGGCGCTGTTCGACCTGACCAGCCTGCAGCGCGAGGCTAACGGCCGCTTCGGCTTCTCCGCGAAAAACACGCTGGGCCTCGCCCAGGCGCTGTACGAAAAGCACAAGGTCCTGACCTATCCCCGTACCGACGCGCGCGCGCTGCCGGAAGACTATATGGATACGGTCAAAGACACGCTCGGCATGCTCAAGGAGAGCAACAACTATCTGCCGTTCGCCAAGCAGGTGTTGGACAAGGGCTGGGTGAAGCCGAACAAGCGCATCTTCGACAACTCGAAGATCAGCGATCACTTCGCAATCATCCCGACGGCGCAAGCGCCGAAGAACCTCTCCGAGCCGGAACAGAAGCTCTACGACCTGGTCGTGAAGCGGTTCCTGTCGGTGTTCTTCCCGGCCGCCGAATATCGCGTGACGACGCGGATCACCGAAGTGGTCGGCCATCACTTCAAGACGGAAGGCAAGGTACTGGTCGAGCCAGGCTGGCTGCAGGTCTACGGCCGCGAAATCAGCGGTGAAGACGCGAACCTCGTGCCGGTGCAGAAGGACGAGAAGGTCAAGACCGACAAGATCGCCGCCCAGCAACTGGTGACGAAGCCGCCCGCACGCTACAACGAAGCGACCTTGCTGTCGGCCATGGAAGGCGCAGGCAAGCTCGTCGAAGACGACGAACTGCGCGAAGCGATGGCGGCCAAGGGGCTCGGCACGCCGGCCACGCGCGCCGCGATTATCGAAGGTCTGCTCGGCGAAAAGTATCTGATCCGCGAAGGCCGCGATCTGATTCCGACCGCCAAGGCATTCCAGTTGATGACGCTGTTGCGCGGCCTCGGCGTCAAGGAACTGACCGCACCGGAACTGACCGGCGAGTGGGAATACAAGCTCTCGCAAATGGAACGCGGCAACCTGCCGCGCGACGCGTTCATGCAGGAAATCGCCCGCATGACGCAGACCATCGTCAAGCGCGCGAAGGAATACGATTCCGACACGATCCCGGGTGATTACGCGACGTTAGAGACGCCGTGTCCGAACTGCAGTGGTCAGGTGAAGGAAAACTACCGCCGCTTCGCCTGCTCGAAATGCGAGTTCTCGATTTCGAAGATTCCGGGCGGACGCCAGTTCGAAATTCCGGAAGTCGAAGAGCTGCTGCAGAACAAGACAATCGGGCCGCTGTCGGGTTTCCGCAGCAAGATGGGCCGTCCGTTCTCGGCGATCCTGAAGCTGTCGCTCGACGACGAGATCAAGAACTACAAGCTCGAGTTCGACTTCGGTCAGGATTCGGGCGGCGAAGACGGCGAACCGCCTGATTTCTCCGATCAGCAATCGGTGGGTGCGTGTCCGAAGTGCAAGGGTCGCGTGTTCGAACACGGCATGAGCTACGTCTGCGAGAACTCGGTCGCGAATCCGAAGACCTGCGACTTCCGTTCGGGCAAGGTGATCCTGCAGCAGGAAATCGCGCGCGAACAGATGGCGAAGCTGCTCGAAGAAGGCCGTACGGACCTGCTGACGAACTTCAAGTCGTCGCGCACCGGCCGTAACTTCAAGGCGTTCCTCGTCAAGCAGAACGACGGCAAGATCGGCTTCGAGTTCGAAAAGAAGGAACCGTCCGCCAAGACCGCGGCGAAAACTGCAGCGGCGAAAGCGGCGGCCAAGGCAGCGCCGGATTCGGAATCGGACGACGACGAAGGCTCTGTCGCGGTGAAGGCCGTGCCGGCTGCCAAGAAGGTCGCAGCGAAGAAAGCGCCGGCAGCCAAGAAGGCGGCCACGAAAACCGCAGCGGCGGCCAAGAAAGCGCCAGCGAAGAAAACCGTGGCGCGTAAAACCGGCTCCTGATAGATGCCAACACGGCTGGAGGCAGCGTTTGCTTCCAGCCAGCTTGCGTCATAGATTCGGATTCACGCGGTATCCGCCACGCTACGAAAAAAGGCGCAGTCACTTACGTGACTGCGCCTTTTTCTTTGTCCACCGGAACGCGGCTACCAAGCGCCGCGCCCGGCTTCCGGGCCTGATCGATCCACCCGCACTTACAGCGGCGACAAAACCGTCGGTCGCGTGCGCGTGGCCGTCTTGGCCAACGTGGTGGTCGGCATCGGCGATAACTCGCTGTCCAGCAGGCGAGACAGCGGCTCAGCGCCGTCGAACGCTTCCGGCGGCATGTGATCCGACGATTCGAACGCCGACGTCGTGTCGGGGCGTCCAAGGCCGTCCTTGATCCACTGTTCGCCGAGAAGGCTGTTCGGCGTCTGGCTGAAATGCTCGACCAGATGATCGATGAACGTGCGGACCTTTGCCGGCAAATGACGGCGGCTCGGATACGCAATGTTGATCTCGACCTGCGGCAAACGGTAATCGCCGAGCAGACGCACCAGCCGGCCACGCGTCATGTCGCGGCCAATCAGATAGCTCGGCAGAATCGCGATGCCCATGCCGAGCAACGCGAACTGCCGCAGCATTTCCGTGTTGTTCGCCACGATCACGTTCGACGGCCGCACGCGCACCTCGCCTTCCGGGCCCGTGAACACGCGCTCGTCGCCCCAATACTCGGACGGCAAGCTCAGGCACGGATGCTCCAGCAAATGCTCGGGACGCGTCGGCACGCCGTGCTTCTCGAGATAAGCCGGCGTGGCGCACACCGTCATGCAACCCGTGGTGAGACGCCGCGTGACGATGCTGGCGCTGCGCATCTGCCGCGCGATCACGACGCCCACGTCGAAACCTTCTTCGACCAGGTCGACCTGACGATCGACCAGCGTCACATCGGGAATCACTTTCGGGTAACGCTCCGCGTATGTTTGAAGCACGGGTGCGAGGTTGTGCAGCCCGAACACCACCGGCGCGACGATTCTCAGCGTGCCGACGGGTTCATGATTGCGCGCCACCACCATCTGCTCGACGTCTTCCAGTTCGTCGAGAATCTGGCGCGCGCGCTCGAGATAAACCTGACCCGACTCGGTCAGAGACAAGCTGCGGGTTGTGCGATTGAGCAGCCGCGTACCAAGACGCCCTTCGAGGTCGGCGACGTGACGGGTGGCAACTGCGTTGGAAATATCCATCGCGCTCGCAGCGCGGGCAAAACTGCCGAGATCCGCCACTCTGACGAAAACTCGCATCGACTGCAAATGATCCATAAGACAACTCCTGCCGTGTTACAGCTTCCTGACAATTAGTGAAAACCAGTGAAGCGAACTTGGAATTCTCCTACGACTCGCGAAATCGTGCAGAAGTTGCCCACGAAAGCGGAAATATTGTCGATTTCTGTGCGACTGTACTCACCAATGTGGGGCGCGACCACTCATTATTCCGAAAAAAGAAACAATCTGCTGCGCTGCAGCTTGCTCTGTCTTTTTTGTTCGAACAGACGTAATGATCGTCCCGGCGTTGCGGAATCGGAAAAAATCGCGGTGTAAGGGAGGTGGACAAAGAAAAACCGCCCGAAGGCGGCTCTCCATGCGAAGTGAATACTCACATGATCAGGCAATGAGCTTCTGCTCCAATGAGCGTTTAGCGTCCGTCAAAGCGGTCGGCAACCCTTGCTGCAGTGTGTCAAAAAGTTCGGCATGCAGCGCGAGTTCGTCGCGCCATGCTGCGTCGTCGACGGAAATCACCTGCTCGAATTGCTCGCGGCTGAAGTTCAGCCCGCTCCAGTCGATGTCGTCATAGTGCGGCGACACGCCGAACGCGTGTTCCTCGCCTTGGGCCGTGCCCTCGATACGGCCGACCATCCAGCCCAGCACGCGCATATTCTCGCCGAAGCCCGGCCAGACGAACTTGCCGTCGGTTCCCTTGCGGAACCAGTTGACGCAGAAAATCTTCGGCAGCTTCGCGTTCAGTTGAGCCAGACGTTCGCCAGTTTTCAGCCAGTGGCTGAAGTAATCGCTCATGTTGTAGCCGCAGAACGGCAGCATCGCGAACGGGTCGCGGCGCACCACGCCCTGTTGGCCGGCCGCGGCGGCGGTCGTCTCGGAGCCCATGGTCGCGGCCATGTAGACGCCTTCGACCCAGTTGCGCGCTTCAGTGACGAGCGGCACGGTCGTGGAACGGCGGCCGCCGAAGATAAACGCGTCGATCGCAACGCCCGCCGGGTTTTCCCAGTCGGCGTCGATCGACGGACATTGCGCGGCCGGCGCCGTGAAGCGCGCGTTCGGATGCGCCGCCTTGCGGCCGCTCTCCTTCGCGGAGGCCGGTGTCCAGTCCTTGCCCTGCCAGTCGATCAGGTGCGCGGGCGCTTCGTCGGTCATGCCTTCCCACCAGACGTCGCCGTCGTCGGTAAGCGCCACGTTCGTGAAGATCACGTTCTCTTTCAACGTGGCCATGGCGTTGAAGTTAGTCTTTTCGCTCGTGCCCGGCGCAACGCCGAAGTAGCCGGCTTCCGGATTGATCGCGTACAGGCGGCCGTCCTTGCCCGGTTTGATCCACGCGATATCGTCGCCGATCGTGGAAATCTTCCAGCCGTTCAAGCCGTCCGGCGGGATCAGCATCGCGAAGTTGGTCTTGCCGCACGCCGACGGAAACGCCGCCGCCACGTGATGCTTGCGCCCTTGCGGCGAAGTGACGCCGAGAATCAGCATGTGTTCGGCGAGCCAGCCTTCGGCGCGGCCCATGGTCGATGCAATGCGCAGCGCGAAGCACTTCTTGCCGAGCAGCGCGTTGCCGCCGTAGCCCGAGCCGTAGCTCCAGATTTCGCGCGACTCGGGAAAATGGACGATGTATTTGGTGTCGTTGCACGGCCACGGCACGTCTTTCGCGTCGGCCGCCAAAGGCGCGCCGACCGAATGCACACAGGGCACGAACTCGCCGTCTTCGCCGAGCACGTCGTACACCTGGCGGCCCATGCGCGTCATGATGCGCATGTTCGTCACCACGTACGGGCTGTCGCTCAATTCAACGCCGATGTGCGCGATCGGCGAACCCAGCGGGCCCATCGAGAACGGCACCACGTACATCGTGCGGCCGCGCATCGCGCCGTCGAACAGACCGTCGAGCGTGGAGCGCATTTCCGCCGGGGCGATCCAGTTATTGGTGGGGCCGGCGTCTTCGCGGCGCGGCGAGCAGATGAACGTGCGGTCTTCGACGCGCGCCACGTCGGACGGATCGGACCAGGCAAGGTAGGAATTGGGACGTTTCGCGGGATTGAGCTTTCTGAGGGTGCCCGCTTCGACCATTTGTGCACACAAGCGGTCGTATTCCTCCTGCGAGCCGTCGCACCAGACGACCTGGTCGGGCTTGGTCAACGCGGCGACGCGCTGGACCCAGTCGAGCAACTTTCGGTGTTTGACCCACGCGGGCGCCTCGATTACGGGCTGTCCTTCGAATGAGGGATGGTTCATCGACTTGTCTCCGTTTTGAAAGCGAATAGAAAAACGGTACAAGCCCAAGGGGACGCTGCATGCGAGAGGCGTTCAATTCTTCGCGCCGGGAGACTGCCTGAACCGGCGCGCAAATAATTGTGCAGGTCATCATGGGCCACACAGCTTGCTGCGTGGAGGCATCGACCGACGGTTGTCTGCAACCGTCTGTAAAGCGGCTTGCCTCAACACGCAACAAACTGTTAAAAACGATGTCAATCGGCCTTTCCGTGGCGCAGCCGTTCTACGCGGCAGCTTCTACGGTAAGGCATCCAGCCAGTCCGGCATGTGACCTAGGTCACATGGTGGGACAGTCAGCATAACACTCCGTTCCGCACCGTCATGGTGCGCCGCAAGACACATACCATGAAGATTGCCATCCTCGACGATTACCAGGACGCCGTTCGTAAGCTCGACTGCTTTCAATTGCTGGCCGACCACGAGGTCAAAGTTTTTAACAACACCGTCCGCGGTCTCGGTCAGTTGGCGAGCCGTCTTTCCGAAGTCGACGCACTGGTGCTGATTCGCGAACGTACCCGTATCAACTCGCAACTCCTCGACAAACTGCCGCGTTTGCGCATGATCAGCCAGACCGGCAAGGTCTCCAGCCATATCGATCTGGCGGCCTGTACCGAGCGCGGCATCGCCGTGCTGGAAGGCAGCGGTTCGCCGATCGCGCCGGCCGAGCTGACGTGGGCTCTCATCATGGCGGCGCAGCGGCGCATTCCGCAATACGTGGCAAACCTTAAGCAAGGGGCCTGGCAGCAGTCGGGTTTGAAGACGTCCGCGCTGCCGCCGAACTTCGGTTTGGGTCAGGTCTTGCGTGGTCAGACGCTGGGGATTTGGGGCTACGGCAAGATTGGCCGCCTGCTCGCCGGGTACGGCAAGGCGTTCGGCATGAACGTGCTGATCTGGGGCCGCGAGCATTCACGCGAGGCTGCGCGCGCCGACGGCTACGGCGTCGCCGAAAGCCGCGAAGCGTTGTTCGAGCAAAGCGATGTGCTGTCCTTGCACCTGCGTCTGCATGACGACACGCGCGGCATCGTCAAGCAGGAAGATTTGATGCGGATGAAGCCGACCGCCTTGCTCGTGAATACGAGCCGCGCCGAGTTGCTCGATGAAAACGCGCTGGTGAACGCGCTGTCGCACAACCGTCCGGGGATGGTCGCGATCGATGTGTATGAAAGCGAGCCGATCCTGCAGGGCTACAGCCTGCTGCGCATGGAGAACGTGATCTGCACGCCGCACATTGGCTATGTGGAGCGCGAGAGCTACGAGCTTTACTTCACTGCGGCGTTCCAGAACATTCTCGCGTTCGACGCCGGCGATACGGGCAGCGTGGCGAATCCGGAGGCGTTGCAGGGCGGGCGTCGGCGGTAAGTCGAGTCGCGAGGGGCGGTTGTTTGGCCCCTCGGCCCCTCGTTTCGTATCAGCGCGCTGCGTGCGCGCCGACCTCTAGCAGCGCGGGCATGCGCTCGAGGAAAGTCTCGCCGTCGCCGCGGCCGAGGTTGTACGCGTGCACCATCTGCGAAGGGCTGGTGTAATCCCAGCTCGAAATCGGCACCTTGCGCGACGGCTGTACATACAGCCGTTGCTGCACGCCATGCGGCACCACGAACATCTGCGGACGCGGGTAAAGACGCGTGACCATCACAAGCACGTTGCCGGGCGCATCGGCGTCGAGCGCGCCGACCGGCACGTTGTCGACCATGCCGCCATCCAGCACAGGACGCCCGTTGCGCCGCAAAACCGGCGTGAACGGCGGCGTACTCGACGATTGCAGGATCAGATCCGCCAGATCCTCGACGCTGGCGCAGTCCTGCGCACGCACGAATTCCGGATGAAAACCGAGCGTCTGACCGAGCGTTGGATGCAGCGTTTTGCGGACGTATTTCTCGATGTTGTACGCGATCAACCCGGCGGCGACCGCGCTGCGCGCGCCGAGCCAGCGCGGCAGATGCGACACGCCGATGCGGATTTCCGGCGCCCCGGCGAGCGTCGAAAACCTCTCGCCGTAGATGTCGAGCAGCGCCTGCCGGTAAATGCGGTAGTGCGGAAACACCGACTCGCCGCGCAGCAGGTTGCCCCAGTAGGCGTTGCGGGTGTTGTGGCGAAGCGCGTCTTCGTAATAGCGCATTACCCAGTCGGAGTCGCGCGTGTAGAGCATGCACGCGGTGGCGGCGCCGGCCGAAATGCCGGTGATGACGCGCGGGCGGATCTGCAATTCCGGCTGCACCACGTCCCAGAAACCCGCCTGCCACCAGCAGCGGTTGCCGCCGCCCGCGAATACGACCTGATCGAACATCCTGCTTTTTCCTTTTCTTTTGACTTTGATGCGGCTCACGCCGCGGTGCTAGTCGAGCAGCGCGTAGGTGGTGGTGGCGTGGACGGCCATGTTGCCGGACTCGTCGAACAATTCGACCTCGCCGAACACCAGATTGCGGCCCATGCGCAGCACGCGCGCGGTGATCAGCACGTCGCCATTGCGGACCGCGCGCATGAAATTGATGTTGAGCGAGACGGTGCTCATCGGCTTGAAGCCACCGAGCGCGGCGGAAATGGCGACGATCATCGCCGTGTCGGCCGCGGCCATGAAGACCTGGCCGCAAATCACGCCGCCCGAATGACGCAGACCCCCGGAAAACGGCAGACGCAGCGTGGCGCTTTCGTCGTCGACTTTAACGGGCGTCAGCGTGAGCGCACGGACCCAGGGAGCGAGGATGCGGTCGAGCAACGCGATAATCTCTTTCTCATCCATGGCAATCCTCGGTGGAGAGCCGCGCGACGCTTCGTGCGGCAAGGGTTCGCGACATAATACCGGGACGGGAAAGGCCGCGTGTTTTTGACGGCCGCGTGGCGATCGAGGAATGCTTCGAACCCGCTGAAGCCGCTATTTTTAAGAAATCTGCTAAAGAGGCTTGGCAAGTTCTGGAAATTACTGCATAATTTCGCTTCTGTTGGGGGCGTTAGCTCAGCTGGTAGAGCAGCGGACTCTTAATCCGTAGGTCGACAGTTCGAATCTGTCACGCCCCACCAAAGATTCAAAGCAAAAAGCCCGGTCCTCGTGACCGGGCTTTTTGCTTTGCGGCGCGCGTTTTCAGCGAACAATCGCCCCAAGCCAGAGCCCGACGAAATCCCACGCATTCCCCACAGCAATTTCCTTCAATACACCCCACCGCACCGCCCGCTACCGTTCAGCGTCGCCAATCCGGCGCACTCCTGTTTCGGGGCATCAGATGACCGCATTACTCTCCATGGCCGCATTCGCGCTGGCCAGCTCCATTTCTCCCGGTCCGGTGAATGTCGTGGCGCTCAGCGCCGGCGCGCAGCACGGACTCGCCGCGAGCATGCGGCATGTCACCGGCGCAACCATCGGCTTCACCGTGCTGCTTCTGCTCATTGGTCTCGGACTGCACGAGTTGCTCGCGCATTTCCCGAACCTGATCGCGGTAGTCAAATGGGCGGGCGTCGGCTTTCTGCTCTACATGGCCTACAAACTCGCCGTCGACGACGGCCGCCTCGGCGCGGATCAATCCGCCCGCGGCCCCTCGTACGCCAATGGCGCGGCGATGCAATGGCTCAACCCGAAAGCGTGGCTCGCGTCGCTGGCCGGCATGGGCGCCTATGCAGCCGATGGCGACGGCCAGCTCGTCTGGCAATTCGCCGTCGTCTATTTCGTGATCTGCTATGTGTCGATTGCGAGTTGGGCGTACGCCGGCACGTTCCTGCGCAAGTACTTGCAGGAACCGCAGCGCGTCAGGGTATTCAATCGCGTCATGGCCGCGTTGCTCGCGGCGAGTGCGCTGTATCTGCTGGTCGAGTGACGCACCGACTCAACTGCGATATTGACCCGGCGTCGCCGCAACCAGCCGCTTGAACGTACGTTGCAAATGCGCCTGATCGGCGAACCCGGCGTCGAGCGCGACGTCCGCGATCAAGCGGCCGCGTCGCAATTGCGCGCGGCTGTACTGAATGCGTCGATTGATCAGATACGCGTGAGGCGTCATGCCATAGCGCTGTTTGAACGCGCGAATCAGATGCGACGGCGAGAGTTCGGCCGCCTTGCACACGTCATCGAGTCTCAATGCACGGGTGCAGTTTTCCGCGATGAATTCCGCTGCGCGCGAGAGCTGCCGGCTGGCGTCGTGATCCGGCAAAGATGCCGGGTTCAGCTTTTGTTGTACTTCAGAGAAGAAGACGACTGCCGTGCTTTCTTTGTGAAGAATCTCGGCATCACTGTCCACGAGAATCGCATGCAAACGGTTCAGATCATCGAACAGTTTCAGGTCCGTCGTCATGGTCTGCGAGAACGCGCGAAACGCGTGGTTTTCGCTGAAACCCAGTTCGTGTTGCAGACTCGTGAACCACGTCACGTCTACATGCAGCATGCAGTACGACCAGCGCTCATCGGCGACGGGATTGCAGGCATGCACGTCGTCCGGATTCATCATGACGACCGCGCCTGCGCCGATCCATTCGCTCGCGTGGCGATTCACGTAGACGCTGCGCCCGCCGGTTACGGCGCCGATAGAAAACGTCTCATGCGAATGTTTGGCGTAGCAGACCTCGCGGCCATCGTCGATGGAACGCGCCTCGATGAACGGCAACGCGTCGCTGCGCCAGAACTTCGGCGCAGAAGCGCGTTTCGCGTGAATGGCCGCTTCCGTCGTCTCGCTCATCTACCGGCTCTACGATGTGTACGCAGACCTCGCACACCTGCAAGGCCTACGTATCGTAGCCGCCAAACGGATCGTCAACAAGACAACTCATGGAACGAAGACGCGAGGTGTTTCAGCGCGCCCGGTACACCGCAGCCTTACTTCGCCGAGATGTCGATATTGCCGAGATATTTAGCGGCCAGCGTCTTCACCGTGCCATCCGCCTGCACCTTGGCGATCGCCGCGTTCAATTGCTCACGCAGCGCCGTATCGCCTTTACGAATCCCGTACGCGATACCGCTGCCGAGAATCTTGTCGTCACGCACAGGTTGCCCGACGAACGCGTAGTCCTTGCCGTTCGGCTTCGACAGAAAACCCGCCTGACCCGCGGGCGCGAGCACGAGCGTCGCGTCGAGGCGACCCGAGAGGAGATCGGTATAAACCTGGTTCTGATCCTGATACGGCACGACCGTCACGCCGGCCGTTTCCCAATGCGTCTTCGCGAAGGTTTCCTGAATCGAAGCCTGCAATACGCCGACGCGTTTGCCCTTCAACGACGCGGGCGTCGGCAGCAAACCGCTATCGCGCTTCGCGATCAACTGCGTCGGCACGCGATACACCACGGTGGTGAAATCGATCGCCTGACGGCGTTGTTCGGTGGCGTTCATCGCCGAATTGATCGCGTCGAACTTGCGACCCTGCAGTGCGGGAATCAGGCCGTCGAACGAAGTCTCGACCCACTTGCACGTCATATGCGCGGCGACGCAAACGGCATTGCCGACATCGACGTCGAGTCCTTGCAACTCACCATTCGGCCCCTTCGACTCGAACGGCGGATACTGTGCTTCGAGTCCGAATCGCAGTGTCGTTTCAGCGGCACTGGCCGTTGAAAAAGCCGCGATCGATGTGAATGCGCAGGCCAATGCCCATAGTGGCTTGAGCGATTTCATAACAGGTCCCTTCCCTTCGATTCGGTGTCAACGCCTTCATGCAACACGCTGATGCATGAAGGCGTCACGATCATACTGCGGTCAAAAACCCGACCGTTGCGCGCGCAATCAAACAATCAAACAATCGGATCGTCAGATTTCGCACAGACGCCGCGCGCCTTCGAGCAACGTCGCATCGTCCTTCGAGAAGCTCAGGCGAATCAGGCCCGAATCGGTGCCGTCGGTGTAGAACGCCGACAGCGGAATCGTCGCGACCCGCGCATCGCGAATCAGGCGCAGCACGAAGTCGCTATCGCTTTCGTCAGAGAAACCGCGAAACCGCGCGAGCATGAAAAAGCTGCCTTCGCTCGGCAGCAATTCGAAGCGCGAATCGCGCAACGCATGCGCGAGCAGATCTCGCTTCTTCTGATAGAACGCGGACAAGCCGAGATAGCTTTCGCGATTCGCCAATGCATCGACGAACGCGTACTGCATCGGTGTATCGGCAGAAAACACCATGAATTGATGGACTTTGCGAATCTCGTCCATCAGCGCAGCGGGCGCGAGGCAATAGCCGACACGCCACCCAGTCACGTGATACGACTTGCCGAACGACGACACGATCACGCTGCGTTCCGCGAGTTCGGTATCGCACGCCATGCTCTGATGTTGGGCGCCGTCGAACACCACGTGCTCGTAGACTTCGTCGGCGAGAATCACGATATCGGTGTTGCGTGTAACGGCTTTTAAGCGCGCGAGGTCGTCCGCGCTGAACACGGTGGCGGTCGGATTGTGCGGCGTGTTGATGATGATCATGCGGGTCTTCGGCGTGATCGCGGCGGCGACCTCGTCCCAATCCACGCGGAAACCATCTAACGAGAGCTTGATCGCTACCGGCGTGGCGCCTTGCAGTCGGACGATCGGACCATAGCTGTCGAACGAAGGCTCGAAGTAGATCACTTCGTCGCCCGGATGCACGAGTGCGCTGATCGTCGAATACAGGCCTTCGCTGGCGCTGGCGATCACGGTCACTTCGCTTTGCGGGTCGTAGCGCACGCCATACAGCGTTTCGACCTTGTCGGCGAGCGCTTCGCGCAGTGCCGCGATGCCGGCCATCGGCGCGTACTGGTTGTGACCGGCGCGCATGGCTTGCGCGACACCGTCGATCAACTTTGCGTCCGGCGCGAAATTCGGTGCGCCTTGCGACAGGTTCAGCGCATCGTGTTGCGCGGCCAACTGACCGATCACGGTAAAAATCGTCGTGCCCACGTCAGGCAATTTCGAGCGGGCTTGCATGGCGCTCTGCATAAGGCTTCTCCCTTTCTTCATCCGGCAATGGATTCGCGGACGGCCAACGGCGTGGCGGTCCCATCCGGTTCGGTGATTAGGCATCAGCCAAAGAAGCGTCACAATCGAAACTTTGTCATGCGCGGCATGCGTTTACGTCATGGCCTGGACGAGCGCGCGTCACCACCGGCGAAGCCTGTGAGATCGGGATTGACAGGGAAAAGGCGGCACCGCGCGAAAAACGCGAAGACGGTGGAAAGCGCCAAGGGTATGAAGGAATGTGATGCGGCAGGGGCAGCGACGATCAGGGCGATCGCAGCTTGACGCGACCCGGAAAAACGCAGGGCGGCTGGCGAGGCAAGCATGAGCGCTCGCGCCGCCAGCCAACGCCGATCAGGCTTCGTCCATCATCCGGACTCTGACCTTCTTGCCCTTCACCTTGCCGGCGCTGAGCTTGCGCAGCGCCTCACGCGCAATGCTGCGTTCCACGGCCACGTAGGTGGACATTTCGGTCACGTTAATCTTGCCGATCTGCGAGCCGTCGAATCCCGCCTCGCCGGTCAGCGCGCCGAGCACGTCGCCGGGACGGATCTTTTCCTTGCGGCCGCCGAGAATCTGCAGCGTCTCCATGGGCGGCAACAGCCGCTCATTGCTCGCCGCCGTGAGTTCGGACAGCTTGTGCCATTCCACCTCGCGCTTTTGCGCCTGTTCGAGACCGGCGACGCGGCCCATCTCGTTCATGCTCGCGAGGCTCAGTGCCCAGCCCTCCTGATCGGCACGGCCCGTGCGGCCAATGCGGTGCACATGCACTTCCGGGTCCGGCGTCACGTCGACGTTGATCACCGCTTCCAGTTGCGCGATGTCGAGGCCGCGCGCGGCGACGTCGGTCGCGACCAGCACGGAGCAGCTACGGTTGGCGAACTGGATCAGCACCTGATCGCGTTCACGCTGATCGAGCTCGCCATGCAGCGCGAGCGCATGAAAACCTTGCGCGCGCAACACGTCGAGCAGATCGCGGCATTGCTGCTTGGTATTGCAGAACGCCAGCGTGCTGACCGGACGATAGTGGTTCAACAGCAAACCCACGGCATGCAGACGCCCGTCTTCGGCGACTTCATAGAACCGCTGACGGATCTTGCTGTTGTCATGCCGCTCGGCCAGTTTCACTTCCTTCGGGTTGCGCAGGAATTGCTGACTCAGCTTGACGATACCTTCGGGGTACGTCGCCGAAAACAGCAGCGTTTGCCGCTCTTTCGGACATTGCTTGACGACGGTGGCGATGTCGTCGAAGAAACCCATGTCGAGCATGCGGTCGGCTTCGTCGAGCACCAGCGTGTTGAGCGACTGCAACGGCAGGCTGCCGCGCTCGAGGTGATCCATGATGCGGCCCGGCGTGCCGACCACGATGTGCGCACCGTGTTCGAGACTGGCCGTTTGCGGACGCATCGGCGTGCCGCC